>DIUB01000101.1:770-13735 GCA_002422265.1 Geobacter sp. UBA6169 | reverse complement strand
ACCGGGTTGCCGAGGCCGGTATTGCTGCCCATTGGAAATACAAGGAAGGCAAGGGCTATGACGAGAAGGAAGTAAAGCGGTTTGCCTGGTTGCGCCAGCTGCTGGAGTGGCAACAGGAGCTGCAGGATTCCCGTGAGTTTATGGATTCGGTCAAGGTGGAGCTGTTCCCTGAGGAGGTCTATGTCTTTACCCCCAAGGGGGATGTGAAGGGCTTTCCCAAGGGCTCGACGCCGATTGACTTTGCCTATGCCGTGCATACTGATGTGGGGCACCGTTGTGTGGGGGCCAAGGTGAACGGCAAGCTGGTGCCGTTGAAGCATGAACTGCAAAACGGCGATATCGTGGAGGTGATCACCTCACCCCATCATACTCCCAGCAAAGATTGGCTCAAGATTGTCCGTTCATCCCGGGCCCGCAACAAGATCAGGGCCTGGATCAAGATTGAGGAGCGCAAGCGCAGTGTGGTGCTGGGGCGCGAGATCTGTGAGAAGGAGTTTCGCCGGTATTCGCTTAACCTGCAGAAGCTGACCAAGAGCGGTGAGCTGAAAAAGATTGCCAATGAATACGGCTTTCACAGTGAAGATGACCTGCTGGCAGCCATGGGGTACGGCAAGGTGTCTGCCGGCCAGGTGATCGCCAAACTGGTGCCTGAGGAGCGGCTGCAGGCGCGGCAGGATCAGAAAGAATCACGGATCGCCAGTGTCATCAACAAGCTGAAGGGGAAGTCATCCAGTGCGGTTGAAGTTGGTGGTATGGAGGATATCATGATCCGCTATGCCAAATGCTGTAATCCGCTGCCCGGTGATGAGATTGTCGGCTTTATCACCCGCGGCCAGGGGGTGACGATCCATACGGCAGACTGTCCCTTTGTCACGGAAAGTGATCCAGAGCGGCGGATCGATGTGACCTGGGCCAAGGGCAAGAGTGCCGCTCTGCCGGTTAAGCTGCGGGTCTTCTGCATGGATGAAAAGGGCATTCTGGCCAATATGACCATGGCCATTACCAATGCAGAGGCCAACATTGTCAGCGCCCAGATTAAGAGTACGATTGACAAACGGGGTGAAAATATCTTTGAGCTGAACGTGACGGATCTGAACCACCTGAACAAGGTAATGAATGCGCTTTTGAAGGTGAAGGGCGTGATCAAGGTGGAACGGATCAAGAGTTAAGGAGAGTTGAGTATGCAGGTTATCGTAACCGATAAGGCGCCAGCTGCCATCGGCCCTTATTCTCAGGCGGTCAAGGCAGTCGGGTTATTGTTCTGTTCAGGCCAGATTGCGCTTGATCCTGTCAGTGGTGAGATGGTGCAGGGCACTGTTGAGGAAGAGACGCGACAGGTGATGGAAAATCTGCGCGGCGTGCTGGAGGCTGCCGGTACCGGTTTTGACCGGGTGGTGAAGACCACCATCTATCTGATTGATATGGCTGACTTTCCGGTTGTGAATCAGGTCTACGGCAGTTGTTTTGGGGAATTAAAGCCTGCTCGGGCAACGGTGGGGGTGGCTGCTCTGCCCAGGGGAGCCCGGGTTGAGGTTGAGGTAGTTGCGCTGCAGGCCTAAAGGTCTGGAAACAGAACAAGCCCCATACGCTATACGCATGGGGCTGTAGCTGGACCGGTGCGCTTCGTTCCCAGGCTAGAGGGCCTTGGTAACGGAGCCTGAACGGATACAGCGGGTGCAGACCTTGATGGTCCGGACCGTACCGTTGTTGACCGCCTTGACCTTCTGCAGGTTGGGGTACCAGGTGGTACGGGTCTTGTTGTTGGCGTGGCTGACGTTATTGCCCGTGCTGGGGCCTTTACCGCAGATTTCACATTTTCTGGACATGAGTTTACCTCCCGTGCTGACTGAATTAAGCCTTCTAACAGAATCAGCTGTTTGATGCAAGGAAAAAACCGTACCTTATGAAAATCATCAAGGCTTTCATTTCTGCTGTCCTGCTTGCCCTGCTGCTGGTGGCAGCATTGTTTGTTGATTTTACCTACAAGACCTTTTCTGCTGTTCCACGTCAGTTGCATGCCGATGCGATTGTGGTGCTGGCAGGCGGTAAAGGCAGGGTTGAGGAGGGGGTTGCGCTGTTCAGGGAACGCCGGGCTGACTGGCTGTTTCTGGTTGGGGTGGATCCGATGGTCCGCAAGGCTGATCTCTACCGGCCCGGCCCCGGTGACCCGTCAGCCGAACAGGTGGTGCTGGAAAAGGCATCCCGTAACACCCTGGAAAACGCCTTGTATGGTCGCGACCTGCTTCTGCAGCACAAGGTCAACTCAGTGCTGCTGATTACCTCACGCTATCACCTCAAACGTGCTGCACTGCTTTTTCGCAATACCTTGCCGCAACAGGTCATTATTCATCCCTATCCGGTTGACAGCAACAAGATCAAGCAGGACTGGTGGTACCATCTGGGGTCTTTTCGTCTGCTTTTTTCAGAGTTTTACAAGTATTGTCTGTTCAGGGTCTTTTTTCTGTTCTCTCCTGCCGAGTTTCAGTCGGCCAGCCCCTAGCTTTTTCAGGCAGGAGCTGCTAAAAAAGACATCATTACCCTGTGCTGAAAGGATAGATCTGCGATGTATTACCTGAGTACCCGTGGCGGGATTCAACCCGTTCGTTTCAAAGATGCGGTCATGATGGGGCTGGCGGATGATGGTGGCCTGCTGCTGCCTGAGTTTATTCCTGCTGTGAGCCCCGAAGAGCTTGAATCATGGCGCTCACTTTCCTACCCTGAGCTGGCCTTTGCCATTATCTCCCGTTTTGTTGATGATATCCCTGCTGCAGATCTGAAAGAGCTGATCAACCGTTCATACGCCACCTTCAGTCATCCGGAGGTTACCCCGGTGGTTCGGCATGACGGCGTCTACATCCTGGAGCTGTTTCACGGAGTGACTCTGGCTTTCAAGGATGTGGCACTGCAGTTTCTGGGCAATCTGTTCGAATATATTCTGAAGGAACGCAACGAGCGTCTGACCATTGTGGGGGCGACGTCCGGCGATACCGGCAGTGCTGCGATCCATGGTGTACGGGGTAAGGCCGGCATCAGTATCTTCATTCTCCACCCGCATGGCAAGACATCACCGGTGCAGGCGTTGCAGATGACCTCGGTACTTGATGAGAATGTCCACAATATTGCGGTGGACGGCACCTTTGATGATTGTCAGGATATTGTCAAGGCCCTGATGGGAGATTTGCAGTTCAAGCAGCAGTACTCGCTGGGGGCGGTCAACTCCATCAACTGGGCCAGGGTGCTGGCGCAGGTGGTGTACTATGTGTATGCCTGGCTGCGGGTGGCGAGACAGGGTGAAAAGGTGGTGTTTTCGGTGCCGACCGGTAATTTTGGTGACATCTTTGCCGGGTTTGTGGCCTGGCAGATGGGGTTGCCGATCGCCAGGCTGCTGTTGGCAACCAATGAAAACAACATCCTGACCAGATGTGTGCAGAATGGTGACTACTCAGTGGGTGAAGTGGTACAGACTCTGTCTCCCTCTATGGATATCCAGGTAGCCTCCAACTTTGAACGCTATCTCTATTACCTGTTTAATCGGAATGCCGGACGTGTCCGTGCTGCCTTTACCCAATTAAAGGCAGAGGGTCGGATAACCTTTTCTGATGCCGAGCTGCAGCAGCTGCAGCAGGTGTTCAGCTCGGCATCAGTGGATCGCACGCAGACCCTGGAAACCATCAAGGCGTTCAAGCAGGAGACCGGATATCTGCTGGATCCCCATACTGCAGTCGGGGTGCGGGCAGGCCGGGAGCTGATAACGGACGGCACGCCGGTGATCTGTCTGGCCACCGCACACCCGGCGAAATTTGGCGAAGCGGTTCACGAGGCAACCGGAGAGACGGTGCCGGTACCACCAGCAATTGCTCGTCTGGAAGGGCTGCCTACCCGCTGTACTCGGATGCTGGCTGATCTGGAACAGGTGCGTCAGTTTGTGATTGCCAGGGCGGGAATATAGCGTCACTCAGGTGTTGCTGCAGGAGGTGTTGATGCGCTGCCCGGTTTTTTTCGACGTGGGCGGCGCTTCTTTTTCGGGGTATCGGATTGCGGTGTTGGCTGACTGGTATGCATCGGCTTTTTGTCACGGGTTTTCTGGCGTTGGCCATGGGGGACTTTAGCTGAAGCGATCTGAGCCGGACGATGCTTGGGACGTTTGTAATCCTGAATAAACAGGTCGTCTTCCGCCCATTCCACTGGCAGTTTGTGCTTGATGTACTCTTCAATGGCTTCGAGGTAAAAGGCCCCGTCTTCATCAGCCATCGAGATGGCCTTGCCTGCAGCCCCGGCCCGGGCTGTACGTCCGATCCGGTGTACATAGTCTTCGGCATCCTGGGGCAGGTCATAGTTGATGACGTGGGAGACCCCCTCAATATGCAGCCCCCGTGAGGCCACATCAGTTGCTATCAGGATCGGCAGCTCCCCCTTTTTGAACTGTTCAAGGATATTCATCCGTTTACGCTGTTCCACATCACCGGAGATCACCCGGCAGGGGAAGTCGTTTGCGCACAGACGATCCTGCAGCCGTTCTGCCTCTCGCTTGGTGTTGACAAAGATCATGGTGCGCGTCATAGCGTCACGGCGTAACAGTCCCAGCAGCAAGGGGAACTTTTCTTTGTTGGCCACATGGTAGAGCAGTTGCTCCACCCGCTCGGCAGTCATCTTTTCAGGCGTAACGGATACCTTCTGTGGCAGGTTCATAAACTCGTAGGACAGTTCCATCACCCGTTGATTCAGCGTGGCGGAGAACATCAGGTTCTGGCGCTGGTCAAAGGGGGGCAGTCGACGCAGGATATACCGCAGATCCGGAATGAACCCCATGTCAAACATCCGGTCTGCCTCGTCGATCACCAGCATTTCAATATGTTTGAGCGAGTAGACCTTCTGCTTGAGGTAATCGATCAGGCGACCGGGGGTGCCGATGACAATGTCTGCACCGTCCTTCAGGGCGTTTTTCTGCTTCATATAGTCAACACCGCCATAAATGGCCTGAATGGCAAAATGGCAGTGTGCTCCCAGCAGTTGTGCATCCTTTTCAATCTGCACCACCAGTTCCCGGGTAGGAGCCAGGATCAGGGCGCGGGGACGGGATGGAGTAGTTGCCGTGGTGGAGAGCAGTTTGGTGAAGAGTGTAATCAGGAAGGCGGCGGTCTTTCCGGTGCCGGTCTGAGCCTGTCCGGCCACGTCCTTACCGGAAAGCGAGAGCGGCAGGGTCTGGGCCTGAATCGGTGTGCAACTGGTAAAGCCTGCGTCGGAGAGCCCCTGTACAACTTGATCGGGGAGGGTAAGCTCACTAAAGTGCATGCAGTGTCCTGTTGTGATAAGAGAGTTTTTTAACTGTATTGCTATACACTGTATGCCGCAATCAGGCAACCTTTATGCTGGGTTAGACCGCTTCAGGGCTAGAAATGCTTTGACAAAAGGCGTGCTGCTTCAGTAGTATGTTCGGACTTTATTCAAAGATAGGACAAGCATGCAGGCTGCGTTGGAACTTATCGGGGACGACCTCAAGCAGGTTGAGGAGCAGTTCAGGAAAGATCTTGAATCTGAAGTTCCGCTGATCCGTAAAGTGGGAGAATATGTTCTGGCAAGCGGAGGCAAGCGCATTCGGCCTGCCATGTTACTGCTTGCTGCCCGCCTTTGCAACTACCAGGGAACGCAAGCTATTCCCCTGGCCAGTGTGGTTGAGTTCATTCACACGGCAACCCTGCTGCATGATGACGTTGTAGACAGTGCTACCCTCCGTCGCGGACTCGCTTCTGCCAACACCCTCTGGGGCAACGAAGCCTCGGTTCTGATCGGTGATTTCCTGTTTTCCAAATCATTTTCCCTGATGGTTGCTGCTGGCAGCCTTGATATCCTGCGGGTCATGTCCCGTGCGACCACTGTTATTGCTGAAGGAGAAGTATTACAGCTGCTCTATACCGGCGAAGTAGGGCTGACTGAAGAACAGTATGTCGAGGTGGTGCGGGCCAAGACTGCGGTGTTGCTGTCTGCCGCCTGCCAGAGCGGTGCCATCCTGGGTAATGCCCCCCCTGAGCAGGAGCAGGCCCTGGCTGATTTTGGTATGGAGCTGGGGATTGCGTTTCAGTTGATGGATGACATTCTGGATTATACTGCCTCTGAGGCTGAATTTGGCAAGAGTATCGGCCATGATCTGGAAGAAGGCAAGCTGACCTTGCCGCTGATCCATGCCCTGCGTGGCTGCAGTGAAGCCGACCGTGAGGCCGTTGCTGCCATTATTGAAAAAGATGAGTTGAGCCCTGAAGACTTCCGACTGGTGTCAGGACTGGTCAGCACCCATGGCGGCATTGATTATACCGTGGCCAAAGCACGCTGCTGTGTTGACGCCTGCCATGAGCATCTGTCCTGTTTTCCTGCCGGGATATGCAAGGATGCGCTCCTGGAGCTTGCTGAGTACGTGGTCACCAGAAACCGCTGATTGTTCCCGCCTTTGTTGTCAGATCCCGTGGTGCTGTTCAAAGTATGGAGGATTGTTACATGCTGAAAAAAATGATGGTAGTACTCTGCTGTGTCGCTGCCTTTGCGGTTGGTTGCAGTAAAGACACCGCTACGCAGAAGGGTTCGCTCAAGGCCCCTGGTGAAAAGAGCCAGGCCCCTGAGATTTCAGTGGTATCGCTTGATAATCAGCAGCTGACCTTGAACTCTCTGAAAGGGAAGGTGGTGCTGCTCAATTTCTGGGCCACCTGGTGCCCGCCCTGCCGCGAAGAGATTCCTTCTATGATGAAACTGAACGCTTTTATGGTGGGTAAACCGTTTCAGATGGTCTGCGTATCAGTGGACGAAGGGGGTAAAAAGGCGGTTGAGTCCTATTTTAAAAACTCAGGTTTCTCACTACCAGCCTATGTTGATGCAACCGGTCAGGCTGCCAGAACCTACGGTATTACCGGTGTACCAGAGACCTTTGTAATAGATAAAAATGGTGTTATTCAGAAGAAAATTATCGGAGGACTTGATTGGAGCAGTCCTGAAGTAATCGCTTTTCTTGAAGACCTGATGAAGTAAACGGCACCCCAAAACCATGGAAACACAACAGATAACGTACCTGGGAGCACTACTGGCTGGATTGCTGTCTTTTCTTTCACCCTGTGTTCTCCCTTTGATACCGTCATTTATCACCTATATCACCGGCCTCTCTTTCAGTGATCTGGATTCGGAGCACCCTTCCTCCTTTGTCCGGCGGCAGACCCTGTTTCATGCCCTTGCCTTTGTGGCCGGCTTTACCCTGGTCTTTGTGCTGCTGGGCGCCTCGGCCACCTATATCGGTTCTTTTCTGCAGCAGTATATGGATCTGGTTCGCAAGGTCGGCGGTATCCTGATCATTGTCTTTGGTATTCATATCACCGGCCTGGTACCATTAACCCTGTTGCTTGGTGACAAGCGGTTTTCATTAAAGCACAAACCGGCCGGACTGCTGGGGAGCATGCTGGTCGGGATCGCCTTTGCGGCCGGATGGACTCCTTGTATTGGACCGATTCTGGCCTCAATTCTCATGATTGCCGCCACAGAGGAAAAGGTAGCCCACGGGATCGTGTTGCTCCTACTCTATTCAATCGGCCTGGGTATCCCTTTTGTACTCTCCTCACTGGCCATGCATCGTTTTGTGGTCCTTTTTAATCGTTTTAAGAAGTATATCCGCTATTTCGAGATTATAACTGGTCTTTTCCTGATAGTAGTTGGCGTGCTGATTTTTACCAACTGGCTTTCACGCCTGGCAGGGTATGCAAACCTGCTGTTCATGTAGCGATCCATGGTCAAACCGCATCGTTCCCAACATTCGATTCAGCTCGCTGTGAGCCAGCTGGTGGTAACTGAAGCGTTTTATGCCGGTATTCTGGAACTGCCGGTGCAGCGATCATTTTCTTCCCCTGGTGCTCCTGAACATCTGGTGGTTGAGCTGGACAATATGTCTATTGTTTTTGTGGAAGAGAGTGACGTTATTCGTACCCATCCGATCCTGGAACACCGCTTCAGTATGTTTCCCAAGGGGATCGGTGTGACCCTGCATTTTGAGGTGCGGGATATTGAAGGGATCCGTGATGCCATCCTGGAAGAGGATATGGAGATCCTCTACCATCTTGAGGAAAAGCCTTACGGAGTAAAGGAAATGTGGTGTTTTGACCCGGACGGGTATCTGGTGGTTCTGGAGGAACCGTCTGAACGACGTGTAAAGGCCGGTCGCCTCTAGCAGACAACCGGCCTTATGATTGGGTTACTGGTTCTAGTTTTTCTTTTTGTCATCCCGACCCGGGAGACTGCAGCTGTCAGACATTCAAGTGGAAAAGCCCATTTTGGGCAAGATGTATTTATTAAGAACAAACCAGACAGCAACAATAATCAAGAGTAATAAGATATCTTTCATGTTCACCTCCGTATATATTAATTAATATACCATGCTGATTGAAAAAATGCTCGTTTTTTTCAGGCCATACATTTATCTGTTTACACAGGAGCTATGATACATGCAGTTTCCCGCAATTGATCCTGTTTTTCTGCAGCTGGGACCGTTGCAGTTCAGATGGTATGGTCTGATGTATGTTATCGGATTTATCGCTGCCTATTTCATTATCAGGAACGAGTCGCGTCGCAGAAACCTGAATATCGATAACGAGGCGGTTGCTGACCTGATCTTCTGTCTGGCTATCGGAGTAGTGGCCGGGGGGCGGTTAGGCTATGTACTGTTTTACGATCTGGCTGCCTACCTGGCTCAACCTCTGAAGATATTTGCCATCTGGCAGGGGGGGATGTCGTTTCACGGTGGTCTGCTCGGTGTGGCCGTGGCTGGGTTGTGGTATGCCCGGCGTTTTGAGGTGCCGTACCTGCAGCTGGCTGATCTGGCTGCATTGGCAACGCCGGTTGGTCTGGGCTTGGGCAGGATCGGTAATTTTATTAATGGTGAACTGTTCGGACGTCCTACCACCATGCCCTGGGGGATGATTTTTCCTGATGGCGGGCCGTTGCCGCGACATCCATCCCAATTGTATGAAGCGTTTCTGGAAGGTTTGGTGCTGTTCTTTGTTGTACGGTTTTTGGCTCGGCGTTTTCCAGCGCCAGGTACAGCCATGGCAGCTTTTTTAGGTGGTTATGGCCTGTTTCGCTTTGTTGTAGAACTTTTTCGACAGCCGGATAACCAGCTGGGATTGTTTTTTGGGTTTTTCTCCATGGGGCAGTTATTGAGTTTGCCGCTGTTTCTGGCTGGTGCTGTCCTGCTGGTCTGGCTGAACCGGAAGAAACCCGCAGTGATTGAATAGAACACGGATAACACGGATTAAAGGGGTTATGTGGATCTTTTCAACCAGATTTCCAGCCTCAGCAGCCCTTCCGCAATAGTAACCTCCGGCTGATAACCAAAGTCCCGCTTCGCTGCGCTGATGTCAAACCAGTGGGCTGTGGCCAGCTCTCTGGCTACAAAGCGGGTCATAGGCGGTTCACCTGTCAGTTTGAACCAGCCCCATAATTTTTCACAGATGGTGCCAATGCTATAGGCTATCTCTGGTGATATGTTCTTAGTAACCGGTGGAACACCGCCTGCTGCCAGAATTTGATTGACCATTTCCCACAATGCAATTGGTTCCCCATTACTTATGAAGTACGGCTTGCCAGCAACCGGGCTGTCCGGTGTAAGACTCTCTGCTGCCTGTAGATGGGCTTTGGCGGCATTGTCCACGTAGACTGTATCCACCAGACAGGGCCGGTTGCCGATCCGGCGCAACCTGCCACTTTTCCCTTTGGCGATGATCCGTGGTGCCAGATGGTTATCACCCGGCCCCCAGATCAGGTGGGGCCGCAGAGATACAGTGGCAAGCTGTGGGCTGTTTGCGGCCAGTACCAGCTGCTCGGCCATCGCTTTGGTCTGGGGATAAAATGCCTCAAAGTGGACAGGATAGGGGAGGGATTCATCACCCCCTTCAACATCGCTGCCATCAAACACCACACTGGGGGAGCTGGTGTAGACCAGTCTGTTAATACCAAGCTGACAGCAGGCTGTCAGTATGTTCTGCGTACCAACCACGTTAGCCTGGTAGAACGAATCATAGCTGCCCCAGATACCGGCCTTGGCAGCTACATGAAAGACGATATCGCAGCCATGAGCAGCCTTGATGACGGCGGCCTGATCCGCCAGATCACCCTGCACCTGCTCCACGCCAAGAGCATCAAGTCCACTATATCTGCCGCGGGAGAGGCTGACAACCTGGTCACCCTGCTCACGTAGCATACGGACAATCACACCGCCAAGGAATCCACCGCCGCCGGTGACCAAGGCTTTCATACAGAAAACCTTTTTGAGACACAGAGGCACGGAGACACGGAGCAAGTAGCAAATGAGAAGTAAAAATCCTTAATAAGATTATCTCTGTGCCTCTGTGTCTCTGTGTTGAATGATGTTATGTTTTTCATTTGATCTGCTCCTCTGCCCATATCGCCAGCTTTTCCCGGAATATTTTGGCATTGTGGCGGATATCCACCGGAAAGGCGGGGTGGAACAGGATGCTGCTGATCCCCCTGGTGTGGGGATAGCCTGAGGCCAGCGCCATCAGTTCGGCGCACAGTTGATCCTGGCTAGTGGTGATCCCCTTTTCCAGTTCAATGCAGATCACAGGCCTCTGATTGCCTTTAGCTCCGAAACCGACAAGGGCGCTGCGGAACACCGCCGGGTGGGTATTGAAGATCGCCTCCACCGGAATGGTAAACAGCGGGCCGTCAACTGTTTCCACTCGGTGCGATTTTCGGCCATAAAACCAGAGTCTCCCCTGATCATCACGCCTTCCAAGGTCACCCATCCTGTGAAAGAAACCTCCTGATGGATCACTGATCTTGGAGAGCCGGTCCGCCTCAGGGCGCTGGAAGTAGCTGCGGGTCACCTGTGGCCCCTGCACTACGATCTCACCGATCTCACCATCAGGCGCCTTCAGGCTTTCATCCCAGGTCTCTATCGGCTCATCCGTAATCCTGATAATTTCGGCCCTGATGCCGGCTACCGGCCTGCCTACACAGACACCGGCCCCCTGATCTGTCATGGCGCGTGTCTCTCCGAGAACTTCTCTGCTCCCAATTGAACAGACCGGCAGCGATTCAGTTGCGCCATAGGGGGTGAATATCTCTACACCGGGTTGCAACATCTGGCTGAATCGCTCCAACACAGAGGCAGGTACCGGAGCTCCGGCCGAGATGACCCGTTTGAGGGTGGGGAGTGTGACATTGCGCTCTGTGCCATGCCGGCCAACACGGTTGATCAGGGCTGGAGAGCCGAACATGGTGGTGACGTTGTGGGTCTTGATGGTGTTGATGATTTTTTGAGGATCAACCGAACCAGGTCGGGTAAAATCCATCTCCGGGATCACGGCGGTCATGCCTAGAGCCGGGGCAAACAATGCAAACAGCGGGAAGGTGGGCAGGTCGATCTCGCCTGCCTGAATGTTGTACACTGTTTTCAGTGCCTCAACTTGGGCGCTGAAGTTTCCATGGCTGTAGACCGCACCCTTGGGCGGGCCGGTGCTTCCGCTGGTGAAGAGAATTGCGGCCTGATCATCAGCCTTTGTTTCCGCCATGCTGAACGGCTGGTCAGGGGCGTTTTTTATGATTGCATCCAGGGTGTTGCCCCCCCAGAACAGGCGTGGCCCCACGGTGATGATGGTGGTCAGGCTTTGCTTTGCCCATCCGAACAGCAGGCGGGCTATCTGCGCCTTTGGAATGCCGATAAAGGCGGTTGGCTGCGCCTCTGCCAGGCATTTTTTGAGGTTCTTGATCCCCAACCCCGGATCAACCAGCACCGGTATTGCACCCACCTTGAACAGGGCAAAGGTCAGGCTAAAGAGCTCAGGTGAAGGGGTAACCATCAGCACGGTACGGGTTCCCGTGCTGATGCCGTGTTTTGTCAGACCGTGACAGACTCTATCGGAGAGGCGATTCAGTTCCTGAAAGGTCAGGCGCTGGTTGCCTTTGGGAAAGATGATTGCCGTGGTATCCGGCTGCAGCTGCGCCATCCGGGGCAGATGGACGGCGATGTTGACCATGCTGCTGGATGTCATGCCGTATCCATAAACCTGCTGATCAGTGGTATTACTGCATCTTTGCGGTCTTCAAGGATGTAGTGGCCTGCCTTGGGGAAACGGTGTAGTTCAGCCTGGGGGAAGCGGGCCTGCCACTCGGCCAGGAAGTGGCGGTCAAACACAAAATCAAGCTCACCCCAGCAAATCAGCATCGGAACGTTCTGGAACTGGTTGATCTTATCAGCCACCTCGCAGATCAGGTCATAGTTGCGGTCGCCCGGCTGCAGCGGAATATCCTGCACAAAACGTAACGTAGCTATCCGGTTCTGCCATGAATCATAGGGGAGCTCGTACAGGGCCCGCAGCTCAGCCGGCATCGGGTTCTCCTTGCAGCCCACCCGGGCAGCGCCACGGCTGAAGGCGTTGAAGCCCCGCACTAACAGGGCGCCCAGCCAGGTATCGCGGCAGATCTTTAGCCCCAGCGGAAACGGTTTGGCTTTCGGCAGTGGAAAAGCGCCGGTGTTCAGAATCACCAGCCGTTCAATCCGTTCCGGGTGGCGTATGGCCCAGGCCATGCCGATCATACCGCCCCAGTCATGTACCACCAGGGTGATCTTCTGGGGCAGGTCAAGGGAGTTGATCAGCCGCTCCAGATCAGCCATCCGTTGCGGCAGGGTGTAGTCGTAGCGGTCATCCCCCGGTTTGTCTGACAGGCCGCAGCCGATATGGTCCGGCACAATGCAGCGGAACCGGTCTTTCAGCGTGGTCACCAGATTACGGTAGTAGAACGACCATGACGGGTTACCGTGCAGCATCAGCACCACTGGCCCGCTTCCTTCATCCAGGTAGTGGTACCTGAGACCATCCAGATCGAGATAGTTACTGGTGAAGGGGTAGTGTTTTATCAGATCAGGATTCATGTGGTGCATCAAAGCCTTTCAAAAAACAAACCAAGAATCAAGCCTG
>DIUB01000101.1:0-736 GCA_002422265.1 Geobacter sp. UBA6169 | reverse complement strand
CCGATTCCAAGGAAGGCAACCTTATCCCCTGCCAGCAGCACATCACGCTCAACTGCCAGTGCAGCGGTCAAGGGAAGGGAGACTGTCCCCATGTTGCCCAGGAACTCGTAGGTGGTGAAATCCTTGTCAGAGGGAATACCCAGCACTTTAAGGATCATGCTCTGGTGGGCAGACCCGACCTGGTGGCAGATCACCCGGTCGATCATGGCGGCATTCCAGCCAACATTAGGCAGGAATGACTCCCAGGTGCGCTTACCCAGCTCTACGCCATGGTTCATGACATTGACCCCATCGGTTGCCATGGACTGCTGATAGCCCCCTTTGCCGTCCGGCCCCACACCCCACAGGCAGAGGTTGTGGTGACGCGGTTCTGCCTTGGTGGTGCCCCCCAGCAGGCGGTGCAGGTTGCGCTTGCCGAATGAACCGTCGGTCAACAGCACAGCAACGGCGCCGGAGCCACCGGTCAGGGTGGCCAGGGAGTTGGCAAAGTGCTGCATATTGCGCTCTTCCAGCATTTTGGCGATCATCACCTCATTGATCTCGCGGGCTGATTCGCAGGAGACCACCAGACCGGCTCTGATCTGGCCCAGCTCGATCCGGTTGGCCACATCCAGGATACCGTTCAGCACACCAAGGCAGGCGTTGGACAGGTCAAAAATCGCCACATCACCGTTCACCCCAAGACCGTCAGCAACCCTGCAGGCTGTGGCCGGTTCAAACTGCTCGCGGCAGACCC
>DIUB01000128.1 GCA_002422265.1 Geobacter sp. UBA6169 | reverse complement strand
GATGAACGGCGTGCTGGGCATGGCCGAACTGCTGGGCTTTACCGAGCTGTCCCCTGATCAGCAGGAGTACCTGGACTGCATCCGGAGTTCCGGCGACAATCTGTTGGCCCTGATCAACGATATCCTGGATCTGTCCAAGGTCGAGGCCGGCAAGGTGGAGCTGGAGTTTACCGATTTCTCACTGCGCCGGGCCGTGCAGGATGTGGTCAACACCCAGGTCTCCACCATCCACAAGAAGCGGCTGCAGCTGAAGCTTGCACTGGATGAACAGCTGCCGGAGATCGTCAAGGGGGATCAGCTGCGGCTGAAACAGATCCTGCTGAATCTGCTCAGTAATGCGGTCAAGTTTACTGCGCAGGGTGAGATCGTGATTGCAGCGCAGCCGGTGCAGCGCCATCAGTTCAGCACCCTGGTGCGGATAACGGTGCGTGATACCGGCATCGGTATGTCGACTGAGGCCCAACAGCGGATCTTTGAGCCGTTTGCCCAGGCAGACAGCTCCACTACCCGTCAGTACGGCGGCACCGGCCTGGGGCTGACCATCTGCCGTCAGCTGGCCCACCTGATGGGGGGCGATATCTCGCTGGAGAGTGCGCCGGGGCAGGGCAGCAGTTTCCATCTGGAGCTGCCGTTCGGCATCAGCGGCGCCGCTTTACTGCCGGAAGCAGGGCAGCAGCGTACGGCGCGNNGCCTGGGAAGGGCCTGCCCTGACCGTGCTGGTGGTGGAAGACAATGAGATGAACCTGCAGTATGTACGGGGATTGCTGACCAAGCTGGGCCTGACCATTGTGGAGGCCCGTAACGGCGCAGAGGGGCTGGAGCGCTGGCAACAGGGGGGCATTGACCTGATCCTGATGGATATCCAGATGCCGGTGCTGTCCGGTGATCAGGCAACGCATCTGATCCGTGAGCAGGAGCAGCAGCAGGGGGGGCATGTGCCGATCATCGCCCTGACCGCCTATGCCCTGCGGGGTGACCGGGAGCGGTTTCTGGCCGGCGGTTTTGACAGCTATCTGGCCAAGCCGCTCAGCCTGATGCTGCTGCGGGAAGAGCTTTTGCGGGTGGTGGCCGGTCATAGGCAGGGACAAAACGGAGGTACCGATGGAGGAGCGTAGCGAGATCACCCTGGTTGTGGCCGATGATCACCCGATCTTTCTGCAGGGTGTGCACGCACTGGTGGCAACCGACCCGTCCATGCGGATTGTCGCCTCATGCAGCCGGGGTGATGAGGCCCTGCAGGAGATTATGGCGCTGAACCCCACTGTGGCGATCCTGGATCTCTCGATGCCGGGGCTGGATGGATTATCGGCTGTTGCGCTGCTGCGGCAGGAGGGTAATCTGACGCCGGTGGTGATCCTGACCACCCACGACGACCCGCTGCTGGTTGAGCGGGCCCGTTCCTGCGGGGCCAATGCCTATCTTTTCAAACACCATGCCATGACCGACCTGCTGGAGGTCGTCAGGAGCGTTGCCGATGGCAGCAGTTGCCTGACCACCCCGATTGTGGATGAACAGGAAATGCCGCTGCCCAAAACCCTGACCGAACGTGAGTGCGAGGTGGTCCGCCTGGTGGCCTGCGGCATGAATAACAGCTTCATCGGCGACACCCTGGGGATCAGCAGCAAGACCGTTGATAACCACCGCACCAAGATCATGAAAAAACTGAAGGTTCACTCCACGGCCGAGCTGGTGCGCTATGCGGTCAAGGTGGGGCTGGCATAAAGATGAGGGACCGCATGACACAGGCAGATGAGAGACAGGCGGACGTCCAGACCGTGCTGGTGGTTGATGATGATCTGTTGAGCATCGAGATGCTGGTCTCGATCCTTGCGCAGGAGTACCGGGTGCTTACGGCCCAGAGCGGTCCGGCAGCGCTTGATCTGCTGCGGGTGGTACGACCGGATCTGATCCTGCTGGATCTGGTCATGCCGGAGATGGACGGCTATACCCTGTTTCAGCTGATCAAGGAACAGCCGGCACTGGCCGATCTGCCGGTGCTGTTTCTTACCTGCATGACCGAGGCGGAGTTTGAGGTAAAAGGGCTTGAGCTGGGGGCGGTGGATTATATTGCCAAGCCGTACAACCCCCATATCGTGCGGCTGCGGATCAGAAACCATCTGCTGCTGAAGAGCCGCCAGGATCAGCTGGCAGCCCAGACGCTGCTCCAGCGGGAGCTGGTCTGCTGCGAGCAGAAGTTCCGCTCGTATGTGGAGGTGTCGCCGCTGGGTATCTTTGTGGTGGACCGTGAGGGCCGGTTCTATGAAGTAAACCGGGCCGGTGCCGAGCTGTTCGGTTATCAGGCCTTTGAGCTGCTGGGCAAGCCGATGACCGTACTGCTGACCGAGGAGTCCCGCGAGGCGGCTTTGCGTCACTTTGAAGCGGTCAAGACCGTGGGGCTGGCTGATGACGAGTTACCCCTCAGACGTAAGGATGGCTCGGTTATCTGGGTGAAGGTGGTGGCGGCCCCTCTGCCGGACGGCGGTTTTGTAGCCTTCAAGCAGGACATGACCCAGCGCCGGATGCTGGAGACCTCGCTGGCAGCGGCCAGAGATGCGGCAGAGGCGGCCAATCGGGCCAAGAGCGAGTTTCTGGCCAACATGAGNNGAGATCCGCACGCCGATGAACGGCATTGTCGGCATGGCGCAGCTGCTGGGGCTGACCCCCCTTAACCAGGCGCAGCAGCAGTACCTTGAGGCGATTGAGGTCTCTGCCGACAACCTGCTGGACCTGATCAGCGATATCCTTGACCTTTCAAAGGTGGAGGCCGGCAAGGTGGAGCTGGAATTCGGCAAATACTCGCTGCGCAAGGCGGTGCAGGATGTGGTGATGACCCAGCGTTCACGGATGCAGCAGAAAGGGCTGCAGCTGCAGCTGGAACTGCCGGATGACCTGCCGCAGCTGGTATGGGGTGATCAGCTGCGGCTGAAGCAGATTCTGCTGAACCTGCTGGGCAATGCAGTCAAGTTTACCGAACAGGGGGGGATCACCCTGACCGCTGCCGTGCTTGAGCGTCAGGCCTGGAACGCCCTGATCCGGATTACGGTTGCCGATACCGGCATCGGCATTGATCCGGCCATGCTCGGCACTATTTTTCAGGCGTTCTGCCAGGCAGACAGCTCCATTACCCGCCGTTTCGGCGGTAGCGGCCTGGGGCTGAATATCTGCAGTAAACTGGCTGAGCTGATGGGTGGCTCGATCACGGTTGAGAGCGAGCCGGGGCAGGGCAGCCGCTTTCATCTTGTACTGCCCTTTGATATTGCGCAACCGGCAGAGGCGACCGATCCGTTATCGGAAGCAGTGTCTGCATTGCCTGTTGTACCGCCGCTGACCGTGCTGGTTGCCGAGGATAACGAGGTGAACAGCCACACGGCAGAACAGATGCTGCAGATACTGGGGCACCGGCCACAGATCTGTCGTGATGGCCGCGCTGCGGTTGATTGCTGGGCCAGAGGGGGTGTTGATCTGATCCTGATGGATATCCAGATGCCGGTGATGGGCGGGGAAGAGGCGCTGCAGCTGATCAGGAGCGCCGAAGCCGGGCAGGGGTACCGCACGCCGGTGGTGGCGCTGACCGCCGATGCCTTGTACGGAACCAGAGAACGACTACTGGCGGCCGGTTTTGACGGCTACCTGGCCAAGCCGTTCCGGCTGGCTACCCTGACTGCTGAACTGCAGCAGGCGATGATGGCTGGAGACGGGGACAGACAGCCGTAATGCACGCCTCAATATGTCTAAAAAACGGCAGTTCAATACCACAGCTGCTCTGTGTTTCAAGTGCTTTTTGCAGGATAAATGCAATACCGTTCGTCCTTAAAAAACAGTTGCACGCAACGGCGCAACGACACAACGTTTAAAAACAAAGACTTATGAAGATGAGATCACTCACCCGAAAGGTGAAGCCACATTTTAAGTAAGGTTTTGATTTTCTTTGCGTTCGTAGCGGCGTTGCGTGAGTAAATGCCGTTATCAGGTTGAATCGTGTGCCGGTAAGAACAGGAGCGTCCTATGGCTAAAATTCTTGTAGTTGACGATGACCTGATAACGATTGGACTGATTTCCCTGAGTCTGACCAGACATGGGCATGAGGTGCGTACGGCGACAAACGGCAAGGAAGCATTGCTCCTGTTGCATACCGAGACCTTTGATCTCTTGATTACTGATATCATCATGCCTGAGATGGATGGGTATGACCTTTTAATCCGCCTGTTACTGCAGCCCAAGCGTCCCAAGGTCATAGCCATGTCTGCCGGTGCATCGGACCTGGATCCGAAACAGGTTCTGGATGCCTCAAGTACACTGAAGGTTGATGCCACGCTGGTCAAACCGCTGAAATCGGATGCATTGCATGAACTGGTGGACAGGCTGCTAAAGCCGGATCAGAGCCGCATCTAGAGAATGCGTGCAAAGCAAGCTGAAGGAGTTGGTGTTGTCTGTAACGACACTCAGCTACCATAGGGTGATTACCTTATAGTAAGTTTGTGACAAATCTGTTACAAGCGCTGCAGGGTTGTATACAGAATAATCGGACTTTTTCAGACCGGAACCGTCCACTCGCAGACTGGAGGCGCTTGAAGATGTCAGAAACAGTGAACCCGGCAGCAGTTTCCGATCCCCGCCGTGCCCTGCAGGAAACCATGGTCTTTCTGGGGGCCATTGCCAGCGGCATGGAAGAGGCCATCGGTGAATCAGCCAACAGTATCTCCTATCTGGCCGGCAAGAACCTGGGTAAGAACCTCTCCCGGGACATCCCCCAAACCGACAACCTTGAGCTGGCGTTACAGGCCACCCGTGACGTGCTGGTGAAAAACGGCTTTCTCTGGCTGTTTGAGACCTTCAAGATGCACGATCAGCCTGAACTGGTCCAGCAGACCCCGGAAGGGCAGGAGATCAGTCTGGTGTTCCGTGATTGTATGATCCGGCAGTCCCTGTTCCGCTTCGGCCACTGTCAGAAAGGGTCGCTCTGCACCATGATGAACGGTTTTTTTGCCGGGGCGCTGCAGACCATCATGGGGGCCGATTCCGCCCTGGAGATCATCCATGCCGGTGAGAACGCCTGTATGAAGAAGCTGACCATCCGCACTGCCGGAGGTGCCGCATGAGTGCCGAACTGGTAACCATCAACACCGAATGGCTGTCCGACTGTTCCGGCTGCCATATCGCCATTGTGGATCTGCATGAGAAGATTCTGGCGGTACTGGAATCGGTGCGGATTCAGCGCTGTCCGGTGCTGACCGACGTCAAGGATTACCCCCCGGCAAAAATCGGTCTGGTCTCCGGTGCTATCCGCAATGAGCATGACAAGCAGGCTGCCGTTGAGATGCGCAACAGCTGCGATCTGATCATCGCCTGGGGTTCCTGCGCCGTGTTCGGCGGTCCGGCCGGGGCGGGCAATGTCCATACCCGCGAAGAGATTGCCGATGCGGTCTATCTGAACAACAAGACCACCGCCACGAAACAGTTGCCCAGCCGGGAGATCTCACCCCTTGAGGTGGCAGTGACGCCGATCGATCAGGTGATTGACGTGGATCTGTACCTGGCCGGCTGTCCGCCGCATCCCACCTACATCTTTGATGCCCTGCTCTCGCTGCTGGAGGGGCGTCAGCCCCGTGCAACCAAGGAATCGGTCTGCGCCAAATGCAAGCGGCAGATGAAGAAGGGTGAGGTAACGGCCATCCGGCAGCATACCGACGGCATTCCTGACCCTGATCTCTGTTTCCTGTCCCAGGGCTACATCTGCATGGGCTCGGCCACCATCGACCGCTGCCTTTCTCCCTGCCCCACCAACGGGGTACCCTGTACCGGCTGTGCCGGCGCCACCATGCAGATTCTTTCTGAGCCGAACCGGGATATCCGCACCGAGATTGCCGACCGGATGGCCCGTATGACCAGGATACCCTACGAAGACATTGTCAAGGAGATCGAGAAGAGCTCAAAATCCCATTATTCCTACACCATGGCCAGTACGATGGTGAGCGAAAAGCCCACTTTCCTGATAAAAAAATGGATTCATGAGGCCGATGAGGACTACGAAGCCGCACAGGGTTAGAAACACGAACGAGCATTTTTCACAGCCAAACATCGTCTCCCCCCTCCCGACCTCCCCCCGCTGTGGGGAGGAGAATGTTTCCTCCCAATGTTCCCTCGCTGGGGAGCGTATAACGCTCCCTCCCCCAGCGGGGGAGGGCCGGGGAGGGGGAAAAGAAGGTCGCTGCGTACCAAGGAGGTACCACCAGTCATGTCAACGCATACCGAACCCGCCAACTCAAAAACCATACGGATCGACCCGGTTACCCGTATCGAAGGCCATGCCAAGGTGTTCATCAACCTGAAAGAAGACGGCTCACTGGATAACGCCGGGCTGGTGGTGAACGAACTGCGCGGCTTTGAAAAGATCCTGGTGGGGATGGAGGCCAACCGGATGCCCCACATCACGGCCCGGATCTGCGGCGTCTGCCCCACCGCCCACCATATTGCCGCCTCCAACGCCCTTGACCATGCCTGCGGCGTGGTTGCACCACCAGCTGCCATGCTGCTGCGGGAGCTGATGTACATGGGGCATATCATCCATTCCCATGCCCTGTCGATTTTTGTGCTGCAGGGGCCTGATCTGGTGCTGGGGCTGGATGCCGACCCGGCCATTCGCAATGTGGTCGGGATTGTGCAGGCCAACCCGGAGGTGGCCAAGAAGGCGCTGCGGATCAGATCGGTCGGCCAGCGGATCAACGAGATCGTGGGCGGGCGCGGCACCCATCCGGTCACCTCGGTGGCAGGGGGGATCACCTTTGTGCTGGACAGTGAAAAGCGTGGCCTGCTGCAGAGCCTGGTGGATGAAGGCACGCAGCTGGCACAGGACCTGGCCCCGGTGGTGAAACAGCTGGTGATGACCATGATCGAGAAGCATCCGGCCATGCTCTCCGACTGGGTTGCTCCGTCCTGGGGGGTTGGTACGGTGCTGGACAACCGGATCTCGCTGATTGAGGGGAATATCCGTGCGGTTGATGAGAACGGCGTGGTCAGGGCCGAGTTTCCGGTGCAGGAGTACGACCGGTACCTGGTTGAATCAGTGGTGGATTTCTCGTACATGAAGCGGGTCAGTATTCGTCATGACGGTCTGGTGCATGATTATCGGGTCGGTCCCCTGGCCCGGATGAACGCCATGCGGCAGTTCAACACCGAGTGGGCCACCCGTGAAATGGAAGAAATGTTCAAACTCGGCGGCTATCCCTGCCATATAACCCTGTTTCAGGCCTACGCCAAGCTGGTGGAGCTGATCTGGGCCGTTGAGCGGGCCGGCGACATCCTGCGTGATCCGGCGGTAAACGGCGAAACCCGGGTGCCGGTCACCTTTAAGGGGGGACGCGGTGTCGGTCATTCCGAAGCGCCGCGGGGTACCCTGATCCACGATTACGAGATTGATGAAGACGGTATTGTGCGGGCTGCCAACCTGATCGTGGCCACCCAGCAGAACCAGGCCATCATCAACCGTTCCATCGAGCATGCCGCAGTCTCCCATGTGCTGCAGCGGCCCGATGACCAGCAGTTGCTGAATGCGGTCGAGTTCAGTATCCGCTGTTACGATCCCTGTCTGTCCTGCGCCACCCATGCTGTCGGGGCCATGCCGCTGGATATCACCATCACCCGTGGCGGTGAAACCGTCAGGACCATCAGGAGGTAGCCGGTGAGTACTGCACAAACGGTTGAGATCCGTATCCATGACCAGGCCTGCCGGGGCTGCGAGATGTGCGTTGATATCTGCCCCACCAGGGTGTTCGGTTTTGATGAGGAGAAGCGGCTCTGCACCGTGGGGCATGCCGAGGACTGCATCGCCTGCCTCTCCTGCGCCTACCTCTGCCCCTCCGGCGCGATTACGCACGGCAACTACCACCAGGTGAAAAACTTCTACCGCGATCTGGAATTCAGCAAGCGGATGGGGAAATTCCTATGACCAACGACAATGCCCTGCAGATGAGCCCTGAGGATCATCAGGCCGCCTTTACCGAGGTGGCCTTCCTGATCGAGAGCTTTGCCAATACCATCGACAACATCATGGGTGGCGCCACTGCGCCGGTGGGGCGGATTGCCGGCCGTTCCATGGCCCGCAAGCTGCCGCTCAGCCTGCAGGAACCTGATCTGGCTTCGGTGCTGGAGCTGCTGGCCAAACGGATGCAGGCCGGTTTTGAGATGACAGCTGTGCCGGATGGAGACGCTGCTGCAACCCTGCGTTTTGATCGTTGCGCCCTGCGGGATGTCTGCGCACTGCGCAAGATGGAGACCGGCAGCGCGGTCTGCCGTCTGTTCCATTCCTATTTTGACGGTATCGTGAATGAGCTGCTGCACCGTCCGGTCAAGTCCGAGATCCTTGAGACCGGCCCGGTCTGCAGGATCAGGACCTGCAGCCAGTGAAGCCGTCCCGCGCCCTGGTGGTCTGTATCGGCAACGAGCTGGTGGCCGATGATGCCGTGGGGTATGCGGTTTTTCAGGCGCTGTCCGGGGCAGGGCTGCCGGATGCGGTCCGTCTGGAGTATTGCGCGGTGGGTGGTGTGGCCATGCTGGAGTTGCTGTCCGGCCAGGACCAGCTGCTGATCGTGGTGGATGCGGTGCAGTTCGGCGCTCCCCACGGCACGGTGCACCGCTGGTCATGGGATCAGCTGCCTGCGGCGGGTGACGGCAATGCGATCTCTGCCCACGGCATCGGCCTGAAGGATACCATCGCCATCGGCCAGACCCTCTACCCGGAGCTGATGCCGCCGCGTATCCTGCTGGTGGGGATTGAAGGGCGCTGTTTTGACCAGCTGGGTGAACCGATGACCCCGCCGGTTGCCGCTGCCGTACCGGAAGCGGTCAGCGTTGTCAGCACAGAAGTACAATCGCTGTTTTCAGAAGATTCCGAGGGAGTAGCCATGCCTGAACAACCGATGACCACCTATGACGCCATTCACGCTGTTGCCGAAGCCATGATGGCCGGCCGGCTTGACGAACGCTGTGACCCGGCCGGTCATGCTCCCCAGGATGCCGAACTGCTGCTGCTGGTGAACCGGATGTTGGATGCCCTGATCGCCCCGATGCGTCTGGCCGGCACTGCCCTGGACGAGATCGCCCACGGCCGGATTCCTCCCTTTGTGATCGATGACTACCAGGGGGAGTACAACACCATCAAGCAGAACATCAACACCCTGCTGGCGATCCTGTATGGCATGCATAAGGAGACCACCAACCTGACCGATTCGGTGCGGGAAGGGAACCTGAAGACCCGGGGCAACGACTGGGATTACGACGGTATCTGGCAGGAGCTGATCCGGGGTATGAACGGTACCCTGGATGCGGTGCTGGATCCGGTCAACGAGGCCGGCAAGGTGCTGGGACGTCTGGCAAACTACGATCTCAGCGCCCGGATGCGGGGCCGCTACCATGGTGACCATGCGGTGATCCGCAAGGCGATGAACACCACGGCCGAGGCGTTGCACGGAGCTATCTCCCAGGTTGCCGAGACGGTCGAGCTGGTCTCGGAAGTGGGGCGTCAGATCAGCGAGGGCAGTTCGATTGTGGCGGAAGGGGCAACCGAGCAGAGCAACCAGCTGGCCGATACCTCCGGAAGTCTGGAGCGGATTGCAAGCGGTGCAGCCCTCAGTACCGCCAAGACCGGCGAGGCCAAGCAGAAGGTGCATGAGGCAGCAGCCAGTATGGAGGAGGCCCAGGCAGCCATGGAGCGGATGCTGGGGGCCATGGTGCGGATTCGTGAAGCCGCTGAAAACACCTCGGCCATTGTCAGCGAGATCGACGGTATTGCCAAGGAGACCGGCACCCTTTCCACCAGCGCCCTGGACAAGGCGATCAGGATCAGGACTTCAGCCGGCGGTTTCGGGGTGGTGGCACACGAGATCCGCAAGCTGGGACAGCGCTGCACTGAAACGGCCAAGGGGATGAAGGCGTTCAGCAAGCAGGTATCGCTGGGAGAAGGGGCAGAGGCTGAAAAACTGCGGGATGACTTCCAGCTGCTGATCGATGACCTTGAGGATGTGGCCATGTTCTCCAACCTGCTGGGGGTCAATGCTGCCATTGAGGCAGCCCATGTGGAAGGGGCCGGTAATGACTTCAGAAACCTGACCGACGAGATTCACAGCCTGGCCAGCCGTTCTGCCGATGCAGCCAAGCGGACCGAACAGATGACCCTGTCGTCGCTGCAGCTTTCCCGAAACGGCGAAGAGCTTTCCCGTGACATCAACCGTCAGCTGCGTGGCGCGGTTGAAGGGGCAAAGACCATCAGTCTGCTGACCGATGAGATTTCTCAGGTTACTTCTGAACAGGCCTCCGGCATTGAGCAGATCAATCAGGCCGTGGCACAGGTGAATCAGGTTACCCAGAAGAATGCCGACAGCGCCGCCCGATCATCCGAAGCTGCTCAAGGGCTGGAGCGTCAGGTTGATAAGCTCTCCAGCATGGTACATAAATTCAGACTTGAGGCAGCATCTGCGTAGCCGGGCTTCCGGCTGCTGTTGTCTGCCCCTTCTCTTCCCGTAGCCCCGGCATCTTGCCGGGGTTTTTTATTCTCCTCGATTATCCAGAACGGAAGTCCACGAATACAGAGCCACACGCCACCACTGCCACCTGCCGCCAGCCGTCGTAAGGTGATCACCTCATATACAGGCCATTGTCACCTGTGCTAAAAAGACATCGTTTGTATAATCCGTATTCATGTTGCCGTAATGGTAGCCGGGCTGTCTGACCAAGGAATTGCAAGGCAGCTGGGCGGTACGACAAGGTTGGGCTTTTGCAACACCATTCTGAGAAATATGCAGGGCATGCATAATGATGTATATAATTGATATTATTGTATATGGAGACAAACGGTGATCAGCAAA
>DIUB01000205.1 GCA_002422265.1 Geobacter sp. UBA6169 | reverse complement strand
CAGCGGTGCTGCTGAACGGCCTGGGGATACCGGAGGAGCTGCGGAACAAGCAGATGAAGGAGCTGGAAGGGAGCGACAAGGTGCGGGTGCTGCTGGCCCAGGCCCTGTTCGGCAACCCGGATATCCTGCTGCTGGACGAACCGACCAACCACCTGGATCTGAAGACCATCAACTGGCTGGAGGAGTTCCTTGCCCGCTTCAACAATACCGTGATCGTGGTCTCCCACGACCGTCACTTCCTGAATCAGGTCTGTACCCATATGGCTGATATCGACTTTGGCCGGATTCAGGTCTACGTGGGCAACTACGACTTCTGGTACCAGGCCAGCCAGCTGAACCTGAAGCAGAAGCAGGACGAGAACCGTAAAGTCACCGATAAGGCGAACGAACTGAAGGAGTTTATTCAGCGTTTCTCATCAAACGCCTCCAAGGCCAAGCAGGCCACCTCCCGCAAGAAGCTGCTGGAAAAGCTGACCATTGAAGAGATGCCGGTCTCATCCCGCAAGTACCCCCATGTGGTGTTCAAGCCGGAGCGCCCCTGTGGCGACATCATCTTGGAGGTGAGTGGACTCTCCAAGGCCGTGGACGGTGTGGAGCTGTTCAAGGATCTGGATCTGAACGTCCGCAAGGGGGACAAGATCGCCTTTGTGGGGGGCAACAGCCTGGCCAAGACCACCCTGTTCCAGATCCTGGCCGGTGAGCTGGAACCGGATGCCGGCACCTTTCGCTGGGGGGTGACCATTACCAGCAGCTATTTCCCCAAGGACAATGCCGCTTACTTTGACAATGACCTGAATCTGATCGAGTGGCTGGGGCAGTACTCACCGCCCACCGAGGGTGAAACCTTTGCCCGTGGTTTTCTGGGCAGGATGTTGTTTTCCGGCGATGAGGCCACCAAAAAGACCCGGGTGCTGTCCGGTGGCGAGCGGGTGCGCTGCATGCTGGCCCGGATGATGCTGACCAACTCCAATGTGCTGATCCTGGATGAGCCGACCAACCACCTTGATCTGGAGTCGATAACCGCCCTCAACAACGGTCTGATCGCCTTCAGCGAGGTGCTGCTGTTCGCCTCCCACGACCATGAGTTTGTCAGCACGGTGGCCAACCGGATCGTAGAGTTCACACCGGGCGGGATTATTGACCGGAGTATGACCTTTGAGGAGTATCTGGAAAATGAAGAAGTGAAGCGGACCCGGGATCAGATCTGTCAGGGACATGCTGATCTGACGCTGTAGTCTGTTACGGTGAGACGGTGGTTATTTTCAGCAGCAGGCCCTGATTCAGATGGACCATCTCGTCAGGGCCAAGCTGTTTAAGCTCCGCCAGCAGCAGGTTCGCCTGCCGGATCAGGTCAGCTGGATCAAGCCACTGGCAGGGACTGGGGACCTGCTGCAGATAACCGATGCCCCCCTGCAGTAACGCCAGAGCTCCGTTAAAATTACCGTTGCGCCAGTGCAGCTGGGCAATGGCCAGCTGGATAATCCCCTGGTACAGGTTGCGCAGTTCACCGGTTGCCTGCAGCCAGAGTGCTTCCACCGTTTCATGGCACTCAAACCAGTGGTGGCTATTAAACTGCCGGACACCCAGCAACAGCTGCCCTGAAGGTGCATCGCTGCAGGTGCGGCAGACCGGCTGCCTTGCTTCGGCAGGCTTCATTTCAAAAAGAACCGCAGCGCCTTGAGGATGATCTGGAACAGGTCCGGGTCTGAGCGGCGCAACGGGTCGCTGTAGCTGCCGAACAGCGATGGCTCTTCATCCCATCCCTGTACCTTGCGGGCATGCTCTTTTTCACGCTCCTGCTCCTCACGTTGCTTCTGCTCCTGACGCTGCTGCTCCAGCAGATGCCCCCCCAGCTTCATCCACTCAAACAGCTGGCGTAGTTCACCGCCGTCCAGCCAGATGCCGTGCTGTTTGCAGCGGTCCACAATCACGCCGCTCTTGGCGCCGAAGTTGACCCGGTGCATATGTTTGCTGCAGACCGGGCACTTGACATAGGCGATCGGGTACTGGTTCGGCTCCCGTCTTTCATTGATCGCCTCCAGCCCGGCCCGATCAATGCCGCCCCGGTTCTCGACCGTGGCCTCAAGCAGGTATTCCAGCTCACCCGGATCAAAGAAGATGCCCAGGCACTCCTCACAACGGTCGATCAAAAAACGGTCGTCCAGCTTCAGATCCAGTACCTTCAGCTTCACATCGCAGCGAGGGCAGATGCGCGGGGTGTCACTTTCGTGGGTGGTGTAGTAATGGATCCCCTTCAGGTCCACATCGGTACGGTTGCCGCAGTACTGGCAGAGCAGGGAACCGGGCGGCAGGGGCGCCTTACAGTTTGAACATCGGGCCATGGCGTGCTACCTTTCGCATCAATGGATTGTCGGGAGTATACCGCAAAAAAGGTCTGAAGGAAGTCACTACTGATGAAGATCACCCTGTTGACCCATGCCAAAGAGATCGGCAAGCGCTCAAACACCGGACGGCTGGTGCTTGAGGTGCTGGGGGATGCGGCAGAACAGATTCGCTGGGATCGGCTGACCCCTCCGGATGGGCTGGTCAGGGAGATTGAGGCAGGCGGCGTTGCGCTGGTCTATCCGGGGCTGTCGGATGAGCCCTGCCCTGACTTGCGTGGCATCACACGGTGTATACTCATTGACAGCACCTGGCACGAGGCACGCAAGATCCACCAGCGCAGCCCCTATCTGCAGCGGGCCCGCCGGATCAGCCTGCAGCCTGCCATGCCATCACGCTATAACTTGCGAAAAAACCAGAAAGAGGCCGGTCTTTGTACTGCCGAGTGTGTGATCCAGTTGCTGCGGGATGTTGGTCGGCAAGCGCAAGCTGACCGGCTGGAGCAGCTTTTTCTGGCACACATGCGGCCATTGCAGGCCTGCCAGACAAGGAGGAGTGACCATGATTGAGCTGATCCGCAAACGTCGCAGTATTCGAAGCTTCACCAACCAACCGCTCACCGAAGAGCAGAAGGCTCTGCTGGCCGAGACCCTGTTGCGGGCTCCGTCTTCCCGCAACATCAACCCCTGGGAATTTGTCCTGGTGGATGATCAGGCGCTGCTTGCCCAACTGGCCACTGCCAAGCAGCACGGGTCCGAATTCCTGCGCGGCTCTGCCCTGGCGGTGGTGATCTGTGCCGATGAAACCAAGTCCGATGTCTGGGTGGAGGACTGCTCCATTGCCGCCATTTTGGTGCAGATGACCGCGTTGTCGCTGGGGTTGGGCAGCTGCTGGGCCCAGATCAGAAAACGGCAGCATGACCAGCAGACCACTGCTGAACAGTTTGTGCAGCAGCAGCTTGGGCTGCCGCCGCAGCTGCGGGTTGCGGCCATCATCGGTATCGGCCACCCGGCTGAACAGCGCAGCCCGCTGGCTGCGGCACAGCTTCAGCAGGCAAAGCTGCATCACAACCGGTACGCCATCAGCTGGAATTTGATCAGTTAAGGGTGATCAGGGCATAGCCTTTGTTCTGCATGGCGATCTGAGAGGTCAGCACGTTGCCCACCAGCGTCACGTCCGGCAGCAGTTGACGGTTATCCACCTTGAAGACGCGGGTGGCAACGCTGCAGATCTCAAGCCGTATTCCTTTCTGTTTCAGGTCATTCAACAGCTCTTTCAGCTCTTCAGGTGCCTGGTCCCTGGTAAACAGCCTGACTGCCGGTCCGCGCAGCGTCACCATCAGCTGCGGTTTTACCTTCTGGTTGCTGATCCCTTCATGGGTCTCCTTGATCAGCGCCAAATTGAACAGCAGCTTATCCAGGTCAGCCAGCCGCACATCAAAAATAGCCTTGGCCTGTTTCATTCCCTTGAGCGCAACACGGTCGTCCGGTTGGGGAGCGTCTGCGTGGAGCAGTACCGGTGTGCCGGTCAGGATACAGAACACTGCTGCGATAGTCAGCCATGATGATCGTTGCATGGTGTTTCCTCCCTGTCAGGTGTGTAGTACAGTAGCATACGCTGATCACCCCATTTACACAATCAGGAGCTGCAATGTCGTTTGGCGAAGTTACCGGACATTACGAGCGTCATCCCTATCCCCACTATCCGCTGCTGGCCTCCATCCGTCGCTATGACACCTATGCCATGAACCTGACTGCCCTGTGGGCCAGGTTTAACGGCGCGTTACTGCCGGAGCGGGCGGGAAAGATCCTGCTGGCCGGGTGTGGTGCCTTTGCCCCCTATCCGATGGCGTTGTCCAACCCCAGGGCACAGATTACCGGCGTTGATCTGGCGCAGCACAACCTGCAGCGGGCGCGGCTGCATTGCCTGCTGCACGGCAGGTTCAAGGTCAGGCTGTTGCAGGGGGATTTTCTTGATCCTGCGGTAACACCGGGGCCGTATCATTTTATTGAGGCGTTCGGGGTGCTGCACCATCTGGATGATCCAACAACCGGGATGCGGGCGCTTGAGCAGCGGCTGGTGCCGGGTGGGATTCTGCGGGTGATGGTCTATGGGCGCTATGCGCGCCAGGAGGCGGAATCGGTCCGGCGGGCCATGCGGTTGCTCAAGGTGCGGGATGTGGCGACTATCAAGCGGATGCTGAAGCGGGCTGCACCGGACAGCAGGTTGAGGAACTACGTTGATGCGGCCTGGGAGGCGAAAAACGATTCCGGACTGGCTGACCTGTTTCTGCACCCCAATGTGAAGACCTACCGGATTGACGAGTTTATGGAGGTGGTGGGGCAGACCGGCCTGAAGCCGCTCCTGTTCACCCACCTGGATGCCCTGGCTGATCCGCAGCAGGAGATCAAGCGTCTGCAGGAGCTGGACCGCCGCCGGGAAACCCGGGCCAATATCATCTGTTATCTGGGGCGGGATTGCAGAGGGGCGGCAGGCGTGTCGGAGCGTTCATATCTGTTCCTGAATCCTGCCCTGCACCAGGCCGTCTCCCTGTTCAGTCTGCAATCACCACAACCGATTGACCGGCTGGGCCATGATAATCCGCAGCTCACGTGGGGGGTGCGACGCTTTTTACGGCGTTTCAAGCGACCGGTGCAGGAATCTTCCCTTGCACCGGAGGAACGCACAATGGCGGAGCAGTTTTTGAGAGCACTGTTTTTGGTAAGAGCGCAGGGGAATCAGTCCTGATGCTGCTTGACAGCTCGGGGCAAGGCCCAGTTGTAGCGGATTGCCGCCAGACGCATGACTACCACCAGCAGGGCCGAGGCAACCAGTGCCCAGGCATGGGGGATGGTCGTGTAGTGGTGCAGCAGGTAGAGCAACGTGCCGCCGGCCAGGCAGGCCGAGGCGTAGACCTCCCGCTGCAGCACCATCGGAACCTGTGCCGACAGCAGATCGCGGATCATCCCACCGGCCGTGGCGGTCATCACCCCCATCATCACTGAACCGAACAGACCCAGATTAAACTCCAGCGCCTTGCCGGTGCCGATCACCACAAAGGTTCCCAGGCCAACGGCATCAAAGTAGGGCAGGGGATGCCGGATAAAATCAAGGTGATGGTGCAGGAAGAAAACAACCAGGGCCACTGCCACCGAGAGGTAAAGGTAGGTCTCGTCCTTGAAGATAAAAGGCGGGGTATCCCCCAAAAGCAGATCGCGCAGAGTACCACCGCCGCAGGCGGTCACCAGTCCCAGCATCAGCACCCCGAACAGGTCCATCTCCCGTCTGATGGCTGCCAGGGAACCGGAGGCGGCAAAGGCAGCGGTCCCCAGCAGGTCTAAGGCATACAGCAGGCTCATCTGCCGCAGCACTTCTTGTATTTCTGTCCGCTGCCGCAGGGGCAGGGGTCGTTGCGACCCACCTTGCTGGAGATGATCGGTTTCGGTTTCACCATCCTGCCGTCGGTAAAGTACCATTCCCCGTCTTTACGGGTAAACAGGGCGTTTTCACGATGCTCACGCAGGGCGTTGTTTTCCTTGAAACGGGCAATAAACTCCACCTCGCCGGTGCTGTCATCAGCGCCGCCTCCGGTTGTGCCGGTAATCTCCAACCCCAACCATTCCGAGTTCTCTGCCCAGGCCCTGGTGCCGTCATGGTCATAACCCTCACGTTGTCCCGGGTCGGTACTGGTGAAGATAAAGTCCATCTCTGTCTTGGTGTAGGCCGTGTAGCGGGCCCGCATCAACTGTTCGGCGGTTGCTGCCGGTCTGGTGCCGGTGATGATCGGTTCGCAGCAGTCGCTGTACTGTTTCGGGCTGCCGCAGGGACAACTGGACATGGGTCTCTCCTCGCGAGTGTAGAGTTTTGTACAGGCCGGTTTACCGGCCCGGAATGGTGATGCAGAGGCACTGCCCTTCGGCATAGAGGGTGTCGTTGCAGAACAGGCGACCATGGACCATGATCTTGCGTCCCTCTGCCGAGACCACTTCGCTCTCCAGGGTGACTACCTGCTCAAGTGGCAGCAGGTTACGGAAGCTGACGTTCAGGTTGCCCACCACCACGGGGTAGCCGGCAGCCCAGGCTGCCAGCCCCAGTGCCTCGTCCATGACAGCGGCAATGGAGCCGCCGTGGGCATGGCCCGGTGGCCCCTGGGTCTCCGGGCCGAACCAGATCCGGGCATGCAGGTGCAGGTCGGCGTCGCGGTAGTAACGAACCCTGAAACGATCCCCGGCCGGATCGCCGGATACAAAGCGAAGTGATTCGCCCACCAGGGCAGGGGCGTCAAACAGGTTCCAGTCGGGTTCGCCGCTTAAATCGATGCCAGAACCGGCAGCAGTGGCAGGTGGTGCGGATAACGTCACGTCAGGTGCTCCTTTGTACAGTTCACAGTGGTTTGTTGCAGGTTAAAAGCGGTAACGAAAGATCAGGCAACCAGACGATCCCGGTCGTGATCCTTGGCATGTTTGAGCAGGCGCAGAAAGAAGTCGTTCAGGCAGTCACTCAGCTCGTGAAATTGTACGCCGATGCCGGGTGCATGCCGCAGCCCCCAGGACTGTTTCCAGCGGACTGTGGCCCGTGCCTCACAGCCCGGCTCCTGAAAAAAAACCGTCAACTCATCCCCTGGATTGAAACGCTCCGGATTGAAATCAACGATAAAGGCCCCGCCCCAGGAGATATCCAGGGTAAAGGCGCGGGTCTCGGCTTCCTTGAACCGGGTGGCAACCGAGATGCCGATCAGGTGCCGGTGGTGGGCACGCAGCTTTCGTGCGACAAACTGTTTGCAGGCGCGGTTGATAAAGTCGGCAACGCTGTTTTCCTGTCTGGCGGCACCGGGCATGGTCATCGGGATCAGCATGGCACCCATCACCCGAACCCGCAGGGTCGGGAAGAAGCCGGTCAGGGAGCAGGCCACGATCTTCTCTTCTCCCTTGGCTTTGACAATGGAGGGGAGATCAACCAGGATGCCGTTATAAAGTCCCTTCAAGGCCAGGTCTTCTGCCTCAAGGAAGGTGGCACAGGGCACCGGCTCCACGTCAAACGGCTTGAGGCTCGCAACCAGTGCAGCCCGAGTGTCGTCATTGACCGAGATCACGAAGATGGGATGATCAAGCAGAGGCATGCAAAGTTCCTTGCCAGGTTAGAATAGTGCAAAAGCGTACTGTAAAACAGATGAAACATCAAATTATTTAACCGCATTATTGGTCGGCGTTCTCTCTGCAGGGCCGAGATACTGGAGCTTTATACCAGGTTGGTGTATGCTGCACCCCATGAACCTGCACCTTGTTACCCTGCATGCCATGCCATCCGCCCAGGCCGTACCGCTGGCCGCCGCCTTTCTCAAGGCCTCTCTTGACCAGCAGCCCAGTCTGCACGGCAAAGCCACCGTCAGTATGGCCGAGTTCTTCTGCGGAACGCCGCTGGGTCAGATCCAGCAAGGGATTCTGGCTCAGAGCCCAGACGTAGTCGGCCTGCCGGTCTATGTCTGGAACCGTGCTGACTGCTGTGAGCTGGCCAGACAACTGCGCCAGGCCAGGCCGAAACTGCTGCTGGTGGCCGGTGGCCCGGAAGCCACTGCTGATCCGACACGTCTGCTGAATGAAGCCCCCTTTGACCTGCTGGTAATCGGTGAAGGAGAACTGACCGTTGCCGAGCTGCTGGAACGCAGACTGGCAGGCCAACCGCTGCAGGGGCTGCCCGGTACAGCGCAACGGGTAGATGGTGCCGTTCAGGTCATTCCCCGCCCCCAGATTGAAGATCTGTCTATCCTGCCTTCCCCCTATCTGGCAGGGTTGCTGGACCGGCATATTGAAAACGGCATGGTCTGGCAGCTTTCCCGTGGCTGCCCCTATGCCTGTGAATTCTGCTACGACGGCATGGGAGACCGTAAGGTGCGGCGCTATCCGCTGGATCGTCTGGAGCAGGAGCTGGCCTATCTGGTCTCCCGTGACGCCTCCCAGATCTTTGCGCTGGATTCCACCTTCAACACCGACAAGAAGCGGGCCAAGCACCTGCTGCGTCTGATTGCCGAGAAAGCTCCGGATGTTCACTTCCACTTTGAAGTGCGCCATGAACTGCTGGACAAGGAACAGGCTGAACTGTTCGCTTCGCTGACCTGCTCGGTTCAGATCGGCCTGCAGAGCGCCGATCCGGCCGTGGCCGGCGGGGTGGGGCGCAGTTTCAACCGTGACGACTTCACCAACAAGGTGATGCTGCTGAACAACTCCGGCGCCACCTTTGGTTTTGACCTGATCTACGGCCTGCCGGATGACAGCTTTGCCACATTCCGTGAAGGGCTTAACTTTGCCCTGTCACTCTACCCCAACCACCTTGATATCTTTCCGCTGGCGGTGCTACCCGGCACCAAGGTGGCCCAGAAAGCAGCCGGTATCGGTATGAAGCATCTGCCTGATCCCCCCTACACCCTGCTGGAGTCAGCCAGCTTCCCCCGTGCAGATATGGAAAAAGCCCGCCAGCTGGGGGCAGCCAGCGATATCTTCTACAGTCGCGGCAAGGCGGTGGCTTGGTTCAACGGTGTTGCGCGGGGGCTCAAACTCAAGCCGATAGAACTGCTGGAGCAGTTTGCCGCATGGCTGCAGCAACAGATGGGGGCCGTGCCGGATGAGGCTACGCTGGATGATCAGCAGATCTGGCAGCTGCAGCGCCGCTTTCTGACCTTCCTCTGCGAACAGCGCAAGGCCCAGAAACTTCTGCCTGCCGCCCTGGATTGTGTGGATTATCACTATGCCTACGGTGTGGCGTTAATGGCAGTACCGCCGGTACCGCCCGATGACGAGACTCTGCTCAAACTTGATCTGCTGAAGATGCGGTTAAAGCTGGCTTCTTCC
>DIUB01000152.1 GCA_002422265.1 Geobacter sp. UBA6169 | reverse complement strand
ATTGGCAGATGCCCGGCATGGATGGTGCCGAGGCCTGCAGCAGAATCCAGGCCCTGGCCTTGAAACCCTCGCCACAGCTGATCATGGTGACTGCCTACGGGCGTGAGGATCTGGTCAGGCGGGCTGATGACTACGGCATCAGCAGGGTGCTGATCAAACCGGTCACAGCATCGCTGTTGTTTGACACGGTTATGAACCTGCTGGGGCCTTTGCGGCATGAACAGCGTGAGCGTGTCAGGGTTGCCGAGCTGAGCAGCGAGCTGCGTGCCATTGCCGGAGCCCGGCTGCTGCTGGTTGAAGACAATCAGCTGAATCAGGAGGTGGCGATTGAGCTGCTGCAGGATATGGGGCTGATAGTGGAGCTGGCAACCGACGGTCTGCAGGCGCTGCAGATGGTACAGCAGACAGCCTACGATCTGGTGCTGATGGATATGCAGATGCCGGTGCTTGACGGGGTCAGCGCCACCGTTGAGATTCGCAGGCTGCCGGACTGCCGGGAGCTGCCGATTGTGGCCATGACCGCCAATGTGCTGCAGCAGGACCGTGATCTTTGCTTTGAGGCCGGCATGAACGATTACCTGGGCAAGCCGATCGATCCGGAGGAACTGTGCCGGGTGCTGACCCGCTGGATTCAGCCCCGTTCGGGTGCGGCACCGGCAGTGGCCGATCCGTTGCCACGGCCGATGGCGGATAATGGAGAAACAGGGGAGCTGCAGCAGTTGGCTGCGATTCCTGGTCTTGATCTGACGGTTGGTCTGCGTAGCGTGATGGGGAAAACGGACCGCCTGGCCCGTTTGCTGCGTTCCTTTGCCGCAGACCATGCCGAAGACCCGCAGAAGATTCTGGAACAGCTGGCCCACGGGCATCAGGATGAGGCCAGGCGCACCGCTCACAGCCTGAAAGGAATAGCTGCCACACTGGGCTTTCCGGCCTTGCGTGATGCGGCCAGGGCAGTGGAGGAGGACTTGAAGACGGTTCCGGCTGCTGACGGTCTGCTGCAGTCGGTGGCACAGCTGGACCAGGAGCTGGGCCGGGTGATACACGGGCTGCGCATGATGCCGGACCAGACCAGCGAAGCTGCTGCTGCCACTGATCCGGTGGCGCTGGGGGATGGGTTGCGGCAGTTGCGCCGGTTCCTGGCCTCTGACGATCTGCGTGCCCGCAGCTGTTTTGATGGTCTGCGGCGGGGGCTGGAGGCCCGTTACGGTGAAAAGGCGCAGCAGCTTGGCAGCCTGCTGGAGAATTTTGCCCTGGATGAGGCCCTGGAGCTGCTGGATCAGTTGCTGGAGAAGGAGGAACAGGCATGAGGAGTGAGACAGCCGAGAACATGATACAAGAGCGCCGTGCCGTGGTGCTGGTGGTGGATGATCTGCCGGAAAATATCGATATCCTGGGGGGGATCCTGTCCGAGGAGTTCACGGTCAAGGTGGCCACCAGCGGCCGCAAGGCCCTGCAGCTGGCCGAGAGCGTACAGCCTGATCTGATCTTGCTGGATATCATGATGCCGGAAATGGACGGCTACGAGGTCTGTACCCGGCTGCAGCAGAACCCGGCCACCAGCACTATCCCGGTTATCTTTGTGACGGCCCTGAGTGAGAGCGGCGATGAAGAAAGAGGGTTTGCCGTCGGCTGCGTGGATTATCTGACCAAACCGGTCAACCCGCCCATTGCCCTGGCCCGGGTCAGGACCCATCTGGCCCTGCGCAAGGCAACCCGTGAGCTTGAACGCTGGAACAGCAGCCTGCAGGCCCAGGTGCTGCAGGATAACCGACGTCAGCAGGCCCAGCTGCGGCTGTACGAGCTGGAGGCTTCCAGCTGCAGCGATCTGCTTGATGCAGCCCTGGCCGAGGCGCTGGAACTGACCGAAAGCGGCATCGGCTATATCTACCAGTACGATGAGACCAGCCGTCTGTTTACCCTGTACGCCTGGTCAAGCGGAGTGCTGCCGGCCTGCAGCATTATGGAGAAGCAGACGGTGTATGAGCTGGACAAGACCGGCTTGTGGGGCGAGGCGGTGCGGCAGCGCCGGGCGATTGTGACCAATGATTATACCGCCCCGAACCCGCACAAAAAAGGCTACCCCGAGGGGCATGTGCCGCTGAAGCGTCACCTGAACCTGCCGATTTTGAGGGATAAGCAGATTGTTGCCGTGGTGGGGGTGGGGAACAAGGAACAGCCCTACACCGAGAGCGATGTCCGCCAGCTTGAGCTGCTGCTGCATACGGCCTGGTCGCTGGTGGAGCGTTGCAAGAGCCGGGAAGAGCTGGTGGTGGCACGCAAGGCGGCAGAGGAATCAAGCCGGCTGAAATCGCAGCTGCTGGCCAACCTGAGCCATGAACTGCGCACCCCCTTGAACGGGATTATCGGCGGGGCCCAGCTGTTGCGCTGCACCGAGCTGACCGCTGAGCAGGACGGCTATCTGCAGATGCTGGAAGGGGCCTCAAGCGGTGAGCTGACCCTGATCAATAACCTGCTGGAACTGGTGCGGATGGAGACGGAGGAGATCACCCTCAGAAAGGCCCCCTTCTCGCTGCGGCGCTGCTGTGCCGAGGCAGTGCAGGTGCAGGAGTTTGCCGCCCAGGCCAAGGGGCTGGTCATCCGTCAGGAGCTGCCGCCTGATCTGCCTGATGAGCTGGTGGGTGACCGGGTGCGGATCATGCAGATGCTGCAGTGCCTGCTGGGCAATGCCATCAAGTTTACGGCTGCAGGCGGTGTAACGCTCAGGTTTTCCGGTACGGCTGCAGCCGCAGACCGGTTTACCCTGCTGATTGCGGTGCAGGATACCGGGGTGGGGATTGAGCCGGACAAGCTGGAACAGATCTTTGAGCTGTTCACCCAGTCGGATATGTCGAACACCCGCAGGTTTGGCGGGCTGGGCATGGGGCTGACGGTCTGCAGGCGGCTGGCCGTTGCCATGGGGGGCCGGGTCTGGGCCGAGAGTGAACCGGGCCGGGGCAGCACCTTTTATCTGGAACTGCCCCTTGCACTGCAGCAGGTGGTTGGCCGGTCTGCCCTGAAGGAGCATTTGACCGTGATCCTGGCCGATGACGACCACCTGAGTGCCATGACCACCGAGGTGCTGCTGCGCAAGCTGGGGCATACTGCGTTGGTGGTGAGCAGTGGTGACGGTGTGCTTGGGGCCTGGAAGCGCTTTAATCCTGATCTGGTGCTGTTGTCGATCCAGCTGCCGGTTATGAACGGCTTTGATGTGCTGATGGAGATCCGGCGCCAGGAGCTGGAGCAGGGGCGGGAACGGACGCCGGTGGTGGCCCTGGTATCCTACGGGCGCTGGGATTATCACGAGACCTTTGTCTCGGCCGAGTTTGACGGCCTGCTGGCCAAGCCGCTTTTGCGGGAGGAGCTGGAGCGGGTGCTGGGACTGGGGCAGGCAGTCAGCAGCAGCTGAGAACGGTCAGGGCTCCTGCAGGCCGTACAGCTGCTGTACGTTACCCGGGCTGACAAACGGGAAATATTCCCGGTCTGCCCCGAGCATGTGGATCATGATCACATCGTAGGCCAGAAACTGGAACAGAACACCGACCGAGAGGGTTCCTGCCTCAAACTGTTCTATCAGCTCGCCCCCTCTGGCAAGCAGCCGGTCATGGTCGTCAAGATGCTGCTGCAGACCGGGGAAGGCGGTTTGTTCAAGAATCTTCCGCTCATCTTCAAAGTGACGTTTCACATCGGCGAGCAGGTTGAAGATGAACGGTGCTGTCTCTGCAGCAGGGCGCCCTGAAAGCAGGGCACTGAACAGGTCATTGGCCGCCTGGAACAGTGTCTGATGCTGCGCGTCTAGCAGGGGGTTGCCGCTGCAGAAGGAATCATGCCAGACCAGCCGGACCAAGCCGCTGCCGACCTCTTCCCGGGGTTCACTTGGATTGCTGCAGGCCACAAACTGAATCCGGTTGCGGCCCGTTGCCTTTGCCTGGTACAGCAACTGATCGGCCCGGGCAATGATCTGCTGTGGAGACCCCCCCGGTTCACATGGCGCGGTTATAACCCCGAGGCTGGCAGTAACATGATCCGCAACGCTTGATCCGCTGTGCGGGACAGACAGTGCCTCGATGCCCCGGCGGATCTGCTCGGCAACGATCACCGCGCCGTTCCGGTCGGTATCAGGCAGGATGCAGGCAAATTCCTCGCCGCCGTACCGTGCTGCCAGATCAGCCGCACGGGAAACGGTTTCCCGCAGTACCCTGCCCACTTCCCGCAGGCAATCATCCCCTTTCAGATGTCCGTAGGTGTCGTTAAAGGCCTTGAAGTGATCGATATCCAGCATGATCAGGGAGAGTTCATCCCCTGAGCGGACATGCCGGCCGTACTCGGTGTTCAGCACCTCATCAAAATGGCGGCGGTTGGCCAGCCCGGTCAGGCAATCGGTAATGCTCAACGATTCAAGGGATCTGGTCAGTTCGGCAAGGGCTGCCTCTGACTGCCTGCGTTCGGTGATGTCAATGGCGAGTGATACCACCTCACGCGGGTCGCCGGGGCGCTCGGGCAGCCAGGCATTGAACCACTCGCAGGTGATGACGCGGCCGTCACGGGTCAGGTTGTCATTGATGCTGTGGGGCAGGATATCATCCCACACCATTTGCGAGAGCTCAGGCTCCATCCGCTGATATTCGGCTGTCGGCAGCAGAAAATCCACGAAACGCCGGCCGAGCACCTCTTCCCGCTTCCAGCCGAACACTGCCTCTGCCTGTCGATTCCAGTCGGTGATGATGAAGCCTTCGCGCCAGACAATACCTGCCGAGGCCGATGTCTGGAAAATAACGCGGTGACGCTCTTCGCTGCGGGATTTTTCTTCCAGGGCCAGCCCCAGGCGGCGGTTGATGCGATGGATGAAGAAGGCGATCCCGCCGGTGACCAGCATGACGCCCACGCTGATCGCTATTATCCAGTAAAGTCTGGTGAAATCTGCTTTTTGATCCTGCTGGTAGAAAAAATCGTTGAGCGGACGATCCAGGTCGACGATACCGAACCGCTGGTAGGTGTCGGCAATATGATTCCAGCGGCCCGGGTTGTTGTGGCCGATCTCGATCACCTCGGCATTGATGAGCCGGGAAATTTCCCGGGCCTCGTAGGCCAGGTGTTCGCGCGATTTTTGCTGGCTGTTGTACTGTTCCAGGATCAGGTCAATGATCTCGCGCGGACGATCCAGGGCGTACTGCCAGCCCTTCATCGATGCGGCGCGGAAAGCGGCAACAACGTCTGGCCGTGACTTTTCCAGATCGGTACGGGTAAACAGCAGGTCGCCGTAAAAATCCATGCCATAGGTCTGCGGCCTGAGAATGGTGTGGGGGATGCCTCGCTGATTCAGGACAAACGGCTCATTTGACATATAGGCATTAAGCGCGTCGACATGCTGATTCAGGAAGTCTTCCAGGTGGTTCCTGTCCGGCACAATCTGTAACTTGTCCAGCGAGATCCCTTCATTCAGGAAAATCGCCTTCAGTTCCACATCCTGGTCGCCACCCATCAGCGCAATCTTCGGCTTACCGGAGCCTGGCCGGGCGAGATTATCAGGGCTCTGGTTGCGGCCATGTACGATCAGGATATTGGGGGAATGCTGGAACACCGGCCCCAGCAGCAGTACCGGCTTGCCCTTGAGGTAGTCGATGACCAGGCTTGATACGCCGATACCGAAATCGCTCCTGCCAGCCAGCACATCCGCCACCGGATCGGCGCCGGGGCCGCCTTCTTTCAGGGTGACCTCAAGGCCGGCTTCGCGGTAGAAACCTTTGTGCAGCGCTGCGTAGTACCCGGCAAACTGGAACTGGTGCCGCCAGCGTAGTTGCAGCGAGACCGGTGTCAGCGGTTCTGCAGACAAGCCTGGCGGGTATGCAAGCAGGACAAGGCCAGCCAGCAGTATCACGCATAGAAAGGTGCGGAGTATGGTCATTGCGTAAATTTCCTAAGGGTAAAACAGTCTCAAAGCTTGAGTTGGTTCATAAATATCAATAAATACAGAGATGTACAACTCACGTTACATCACAAATACTCACAATTGCTCACAATTGCATCGGCTTCATTAGCTGAAGCGGGATTCTGTTGCAAAAAGACGTGAGCTTGCGCTACAAGAAAAACAAATGGTTACGGTTATCTTGGGGGTGTTATGAAAAAATATGCTGCCGAACATACGTCAGCTGTCATCGCGCTTGTGGAAGACGAAGAGGATCTGCGTCTGAATGTGGTGCGGTTTCTGGAGGCACAGGGGTTCAGTGTCTGGAGCGCCGCTTCAGCGGAGGATTTCTACCGCAAGCTTGCGGTGCACGATGCCGACCTGGTGATTGCCGATCTCGGTCTGCCGGGTGAGGACGGGCTTGAGCTGATAACCCATCTGAACAGTCGCGGCAGGCACCCGATCATTGTCATGACCGCCCGTGGCGCTGTGCATGACCGGATTGCCGGACTTGAGGCAGGAGTAGATCATTACTTTGTCAAGCCGGTTGATCTCTACGAATTGGCCGCAGCCATTCATGCAACGCTGCGGAAACGGTTGCAGGCCGGTGTGGAAACTGCCACTGCCGTGTCTGAAAACGCTGCCTGGGTGCTGGTACGCAGCGAGGCGGTGCTGGTTACACCAACCGGTGTGACGGTCAGACTGACGTCAGGCGAGCTGCATCTGCTGGAGCACCTGATGAACCAACCCGAGAAGGTTTTTACCAAGTCCCGCCTGCTGGAACATTTCGGCCAGGATCCGGAGCAGGGGGATTTTCACCGTATTGAGGTGCTGGTCTCGCGGCTGCGGGCAAAAGTAACTGCTGCCGGACAGCGTCTGCCGCTGCAGGCAGTGTTTGGCAGGGGGCTTGTCTTTGTCAGCCCCGGCATGGTGACATCGTGAGGATCGCGGTGTGATCCCATGAAACTTGACATACACACGCTGGCGTTTACTCTTTCACTGGTCAATATTCTGCAGGTGCTTGCACTTGGTGTGCTGTACCGTCTTAATCTCTCCTACCACGGTATCGGTTTCTGGGCCGTCGGAACCGGCTTGTGTTCCCTCGGGTTTCTCTGCAATTATCTGCGGGGGCTGCCCGGTATAGGGCCCTACGCGATCCTGGCGAACAATATGCTCTTTATCGGCGGATTTCTGGTCATCTACACCGGGGTACTCCGCTTTTTTGAGCAGAAGGAGCGCCGTGGTCCCCTTGTTGCCGTCTGCGGGGCAGTGACTCTGACGGCATGGTATTTCACCTTCGTGCATGACAGCCAGTCTGCCAGACGTGTTGTTATCTCTCTTGCCGTGGGCGGTGTGTTCCTGATGATCGCCCGGGCGCTCTTCATCTACCGGAACCGATCTGTGACGATGTCCGCCACATTCCTTTGTGCAGTATTCAGCACAGGGGGTGTTGTCTTCCTGGTGCGCGGGATGACACCGTTTTTTGCCTTATCACCCGGAAGCCTGTTTACCCCCTCACCGACCCAGGTGCTGACCTACCTGATCGCGCTGGTGATGAGTACACTCTGGACCATGGGGTTCATCATCATGGCCTTGCAGCGTTCGGCATTCGAGAACTGTGAAGCAAAATCCGCCACAGAGCTGGCCCTGGAGAGCGAACGGGCGATGCTGAAGGAGCAGCAGCAGTTCCTCAGCATGGTCAGCCACGAGTTCCGCACACCGCTGGCGGTGATCGATTCCGCTGCCACCAATCTCACGGCTGTGCCGCCGCAAGACCAGATCGAGCTTGACCAGCGGGCAGCGCAGATCATGCGGGCGACCCGTATTCTTGCCCATCTGGTCGAAAACTGCATTACCACCGAACGGGTCGAGCAGGGAGGGTTTGCGGTTACACCTCAGGAAACAGCTATCCCTGCATTCATTGCTGATATTGTGCACTCAACCGGTATCCATGCGAAGGATGCTGTCATCGTCGACTGCAGCGAGGCCCCTGTCACCTGGCATCTTGATCCGACGCTGGTACGGATCGCCCTTGCGAACCTGATCGACAATGCCCTCAAGTACTCGGATGACGAACGGGCTCTGGTCCGGGTGCAGGCCGGTTGCGGCTGCCTTCTCATTCGGGTTGAGAATAAGGGGCAGGTCATCGGTCCGGACGAAGCCGAGATGATGTTCAGCAAATTTGTGCGGGGAAGAACCGTTACAAACGGCAGAAACGTGCGCGGCAGCGGTCTGGGGCTCTTTATCAGCCGCCGTATCGCTCAGGCCCATGGTGGCAACGTACGGTTTGTTGCAGTTCAGCCAGGCGTTACGGTGTTTGAGATTGTTATACCCGAGCTTCACTGACCGGGTTGCCAGTTGGCTGTCATGCATGCCTCAAGCAGGGGGCAAGGTGGATTTTTTTGTTGACACCAGCCGGATAAGATTATATACAACGCGGACCTGTTTGAGTTGTTCTTTTAATCGTTCAGGTAAAAAGTTTGAAAGTAGTGATTTGGGGCTATAGCTCAGCTGGGAGAGCGCTTGAATGGCATTCAAGAGGTCGGCCGTTCGATTCCGCCTGGCTCCACCATCTCTCTGAAGACGTTGAATATCCTGCTTATCATCGACACATTCTCTGCG
>DIUB01000084.1:23084-30445 GCA_002422265.1 Geobacter sp. UBA6169 | reverse complement strand
ACAAAATCAGACGCTCCGTGCAGCTGACAGGTCCTTTCCTGCTGTACCCGGTATGCGGAGTTAATCACGGTTTTTCTCTTCGCAGGCTGCCAGCCGTTGCTTCAGCTCCTTCTCCTTCAGCCAGCGTTCGGTCACATCCCGCATGATCGAGGCGCAGCCCTGCATGGCACCATTGACGTCATGCAGCAACACCATGCTGAACTCCAGCGATACCTGGCTGCCATCCTTGCGGATACCGGGTGAAGAAAGCAGGCCGGTCTTGTACTTGGTCTCGCCGCTGGCCATCACCCGGTGATAGCCCTCCCAGTGGCGGCCGCGCAGTTTCTCAGGAATGAACAGATCCAGTGACTGACCGATTGCCTCGGCGGCGGTAAAGCCCAGGATCCGTTCTGCACCGGCGTTCCAATAGCGGATGATCCCTTCCCGGTCAGCGATCAGAATCGCGTCCTGGGAGCAGTCAACGAGTTGTGTAAGATAGTCTGTCTGATTCATGAGCGCACCTCCTTGCGTTCAGGTTGTGGGGCGTGGCACGGCAAACAGGTCTCTTCAGTCTGCCGTCGTTTGAGCAGGCTGTCCTTGTCTTTGGGCTGTCCTTTACCCATCAGCTTCGCTCCCACCTTGTGGCAGCCGAAACAGCTCTGTCCCTGCAGAGCCTTGTGCATCTTGACCATGGCCGGGTTCTTGCTGTGGCAGACAGTACATTCAAAGGCAGAGGCCTGCAATGGCAACAGCAGGAGTATTGCCGGAAGGTAGCGGAATAGACGGATCATGGGGTAGCTCCTTGGTTGCACGTCAGGTACACTATAGAACGGGATCGGTGTGCTGTTCCTTGATGCAGGTCAAATTACCTGCAGTCTGCAGTGTTGTCAGAACACTTGCAAGTTTTGTTCAGATGGGGCAGCTTGCTGGTAAGGGCCGTCCGACAGCTGCAGTTGCGGATGCCGGGGGCTGGAGTATTGTCGTACATGAGGGAGGAGCGGTATGACAGATTCGTACCGGCTGCTGGTGATTGATGATGACAAAATGATGCGGGATGCCCTGGTGAGCCGTCTTGAAACCCTGGGACATCAGGTGGTCAGCGCTGATAGCGGTGTTACCGGTCTGAAGACCATTGACCGGCAGGCGTTCGACCTGGTACTGACTGATCTCGAAATGCCCGGTATCAGCGGCAAGGCACTGACCTGCCGTCTGAAGGAGCGTTATCCCGATCTGCCGGTGATCGTGATTTCCGTTAAAAATTCGATGCAGTCGGCAATTGAGTTGTTGCGGCTGGGGGCGTGGGATTACCTGGAAAAGACCCCGGAGGGGCTGCAGCAGCTGGAGGCGGTCTTGGCACGGGTGTTTGAGCGGGTCCGGCTGCTGGAGGAGAACAGGGCCTACAAGCTGCGGCTGGAGGAGCAGATCGAGCGGCGTACCGAGCTGCTGGAGCAGGAAAAAGAGCGTTATCGGCTGTTGTTTGAATCTGCCCACGATGCGATCGTGCTGTTGAAGGGTGACCGGATTGTGAACTGTAACCAGCGCGCCCTGCAGCTGTTTGCGGTGGAGGCTGACACGATGCTGGGCCACAGTCTGCTGGGGTTTTCGCCGCTCCTGCAGCCTGACGATCTGTATTCTGATGATATGTATGCCCTGTACTGCCAACGGGTGTGTGACGGATCGCCCCAGAATTTTGAGTGGCGTTTCAAACGTCATGGTGGCGGCTGGTTCGATGCCGAGATCAGCCTGAACGGGCTGGTGCTGGGGGGAGAGACCCATTTTCAGGCCCTGATCCGGGATGTGTCGGAGCGGCGCCAGCATCTGGAAGAGCTGTTCCGCCAGGCCCATTTTGATGAGCTGACCAACATCCCCAATCGGCACCGTCTGAATCAGACCCTGGCAACGGTGCTGGAAAATCTTGCCATTACCGGCGGTACCTGCCACCTGCTGCTGATCAATATCAACAAGCTGCAACATATCAATGACACGCTGGGCCACGACCGGGGTGATGAGCTGTTGCAGCAGCTTGCCCAACGGCTGTTGCCGCTCTGTACCTTTCGGGAGGCCCTGTCGCGTTTTGTGGGCAATGAATTTATGCTGCTGGCCACGGCCCTGCCGTCAGATGAAGCGGCCGAGCAGCTGGCCAGGCAGGTGTTCAGGCTGCTGGAGGAGCCGTTTGTGATCTCCGGCATGGATATCTTTGTTTCCGCCAGCATCGGTATCTGCAGCTATCCCCAGGATGGCGCCACGGTTGAGACCTTGCTGAAGAATGTTGAGACCGCCCTGCATCAGGCCAAGCTGCAGAAACGCTCGCGGATCCAGCGCTACAACCGTGAGCTGTCACGCCACTCTGAAGAGCGGCTGGCCCTGGAGAACAGCCTGCACCGCGCCCTTGAACGCCAGGAGTTCGAGTTGTTCTACCAGCCCCAGTTAGCGATGCCGGATGAACGGATCGTCGGCATGGAGGTGCTGCTGCGCTGGCAGCATCCGGTTGAGGGGATGGTCTCGCCGGTGCGCTTTATCCCGGTGCTGGAGGAGTCCGGCCTGATCATTCCGGTGGGGCGCTGGGTCATTCGCCAGGCCTGTCAGCAGCTGCGGACATGGGCTGACCAGGGGCTGCCGCCCCTGGAGTGTTCGCTCAATATCTCGGCGCTGCAGTTTCACCGCGGCTATCTGGTGGAGACGATCCGTGGGGCCCTGCAGGAGTTTGGAATTGATCCCCGGCTGCTCTGTCTGGAGGTGACCGAGAGCCTGATCATGGATGACGTGGAACAGACCATCGCCATTATGGAGCAGCTGGTGGAGCTGGGAGTGTCGCTTTCCATCGATGATTTCGGCACCGGCTACTCCTCGCTCAGCTACCTGCGCCGGATGCCGATCCATGAACTGAAGATCGACCGTTCCTTCATCATCAGCATTCCGGGAGAACAGAGCGCCAACGCGATTGTTGACACGATCCTGGGAATGGCGGCCTGTCTGAATCTGCGAGTGGTGGCCGAAGGGGTGGAAGAGCGTGCCCAGCGTGACTACCTGGCTGAGAAACGCTGTGCCCGGATTCAGGGTTTTTACTACAGCAGGCCGGTTCCGGCCGATGAGTTCGCCCGGTTGCTGACAGAGGATACACGAGAGCCTGCCGCCGTTGATCAGAGGTGATAATCGCCGGCTGCCTCGGGCTGGTACAGTACCTTTTTGATCTTCAGCTTTCTGGTGCCGCCCGGTACGGCCCAGCTGATCCGGTCACCGGCGCGGTAGCCGAACATGGCGGTGCCCACCGGTGCCAGGATTGATATCTTGCCGGCCGCCAGGTTGGCCTCTGGTGGAAACACCAGGGTGTACTCCAGCTCCTCTCCCGAATCCAGATCCTTCAGGCAGACCTTTGAGTTCATGGTAACCACATCTGGCGGAATACCGGCCGGGTCCACCACCTCAGCCTTCAACAGCTCCTCTTCAAGTTGTTCGATATTGCTGCTGTCGCGGGTTGAGCGGGCTGTTGCCGCCTCGATCAGCTCTTCAAGGCGCTGCAGGTCAAAGTCGGTGATGTAGATCTGTCGTGCTACGGTGCTCTTTTTCATGGGTAACTCCTTATGGTTCTGTGTTGTTGCAGCCAGATTATTCATTCCAGAGATTCAGCATGACCACCACCGGCAGGATGGCCCGGGCTCCCTCCACCACGCAGTGGCAGGGGATCGCGGCCGGAGTGACCGTAATGCCGGTACGGGCCTCAAGATACGCAGGCAGCCCCGGAATCAGCGCCCCGCCGCCGGTAAGGCAGATACCGTTTTCAATCACCTCACAGCCGATTTCAGGAGGCAGGTCGTGCAGAAACCCCTCCAGCAGGTCGCCTACCGGATGCCATGACGCCTGTGTTGCATCCTGTAATCGGCTGCAGCCGATTCTGAGCGCAGCCGTGGCCTGTATCCTGCTCATCCGGATCAGGGCACAGTCGGTCACCCCGGCGCCGATATCCACCACCAGCTGGGCGTAGGGCGATGATACATCCAGGCCTGCACCCACGGCTGCAGCAAGCGGCTCCGGTATCAGGTAGACCGATGCGGCCCCGGCCTCAAGCACCGCCCGGATGAGCCGTGCCCGTTCATCCCGGCTGGCATCGCTGGGAGCGCAAGCCAGGACGCGGGGTTTGACAATGCCGAAGAGTCGTCGCTTGGCCAGCTGCGGTTTCAGCAGACGGGCCACGGTTTCCTGATCAACCACCACTCCGCCGCATAAGCCCTCCCTGGTGCCCAGGCAGGAAGGCAGCTCCAGCACCGGTCCGTGAGCGGCCGCAATCCGTATGGCAGCGGTACCCAGATCCAGGGCAATCTGTTGCCGCCAGAATTGGAGCGGAAGTTGAGTGTCCATAGATGTTATCCAATAAAAAAGCCCCTGCTGGCTGGTACCGGCGGGGGCTGTAATACTGCTGGTTGCTTGTGTAAAAAACTAGACAGTCCCCTCCGCTGTGTACAGAGCCTGCAGCAGGCTGCGCTGCGGCTTTACCTGCAGCTGCATGGTACGGATAATAGCGGGGGACTGAGTCTGCATTGTTGTAATCCTTGTGTGTAAAGATGCCCTGTATCTACCACAGGGCTGCCGGTGTGTCAAATCGGCTTGATGCAGGCAAGCACGGATTTTCTGGCGCACTAACGCTGTTTTGACAAAATCAGATGACTTTTTCATGCTGATCTGCGAATAAAACAGGCACAATCTGTAACTTGCACACAGAAGGGATAGAGTGCCATGAGCGTACCAGAACACCACCGCCTGATTATTTTGGGATCCGGTCCTGCCGGTTACACCGCTGCTGTCTATGCTGCCCGTGCCAATCTGGAGCCGGTTCTGATCGCCGGTCTGCAGCCCGGCGGCCAGCTGACTACCACCACGGAAGTCGACAACTGGCCCGGCGACCATGCCGGAGTTGAAGGGCCTGAGCTGATGGAGCGGATGCGGCAGCATGCCGAGCGGTTCAATACCCGGATCATCTACGACCAGATCGTCTCAACCGATCTTGCCAAACGCCCGTTTGTGNNCTGCCGTCGGAAGAGGCGTTCAAGGGCAAGGGGGTTTCGGCCTGCGCCACCTGTGACGGCTTTTTCTACCGCAACAAGCCGGTGGCCGTGATCGGCGGCGGCAACACCGCTGTGGAAGAGGCGCTCTATCTGGCCAATATCGCCTCCCATGTCACGGTCGTGCATCGCCGTGACCAGTTCCGTTCCGAAAAGATCCTGGCTGATAAACTCAAGGCCAAGGCGGCTGAAGGCAAGGCCACCATTGAGTGGTTCCATGTCCTGGAGGAGGTGCTGGGAGACGCCAGCGGGGTGACCGGCATGCGGATCAAGGATGTGCGGGACGGGTCAACCAAAGAGATAAGCCTTGACGGCGTTTTTATTGCCATCGGCCACTCACCCAACACCGGCATCTTTGAGGGGCAGCTTGCCATGCAGGACGGCTACCTCAAGACCAGGGGCGGTTCTGAAGGATTTGCCACCCAGACCAGTATCCCCGGCATCTTTGCTGCCGGTGATGTGCAGGATCATGTCTACCGCCAGGCCATTACCTCGGCCGGCACCGGCTGCATGGCTGCCCTGGATGCTGAAAAATATCTGGACGGTCTGCAGGCATAACTGCTGCATTCTGCGTTTGAGCCGTTGATACAAACGGGCTGCCACCTTCCGGTGCAGCCCGTTTTTCAGTTGTGCGTCCGTTTTTTGGTAATTGTTTGACCTCCGTCAAGGTCTCCCCTGAAAAAAACCGGTACTGTCGGATCATCAACAACTGAGGAGGACACCATGAGCGCACAGACCATACATAAAGATATGACCGTTAAAGAGCTGCTGGATCATCACCCCGAGACTCTGGATGTACTGGTGGCCAACGGGTTCGAGAACCTCAAAGACCCCAAGGTGCTGGCCGGGGTGGGGGGCTTTCTCAAGCTGGAGCGGGCTGCCCGGACCAAGAACTACGATCTGGATAATTTTCTGAGTCTGCTGCAGCAGAAGGTGGCCGAACAGCATCAGCAGGTGGATGTGACCATGAAGACCACCCAGAACAACACAAGCGAGATCACCATCTCCGGTCTGTTGCCCTGCCCGGTGCGCCTGCCGCTGCTGGAAGGGTTTGACCGGTTTGTGGAGCAGTACTCCAAAGAGACCGGCACCACGGTCAGCTATAAATTTGAGGCTGCCTCGCTGGGATCGGCCTGGATGGATGAGCATATCCAGACTGTGACCTCGGCGGATCAGCTGCCTGATATCTTTGTCTCAGCCGGTTTTGAAACCTTTTTTGATCCCCGCACGATCGGCAGGTTCAAGGAGCAGGGCCTGTTTGCCGACCTGACCGGTGACAGCATCAACCGCAGCTTTGACGGTCTTGAGCTGAAAGATCCCAAGGGGCACTACGGCCTGATCTCGGTGGTGCCGTCGGCCTTTATGATCAACCATGACGAGCTGGGGGATCTGCCGGCACCCCGCACCTGGGCCGACATCCTCAAGCCGGAGTACGAGCAGAAGGTGGCCCTGCCGGTGGGTGACTTTGACCTGTTCAACGCCATCCTGCTGACTATTCATAAGATGTACGGTGATGACGGGGTGAAGAAGCTGGGGCGCTGTATGCTGAAATCAATGCACCCGGCCCAGATGATCAAGAACGCTCAACGGGTGGCTGAGGAAAAGCCGCCGATCACCATCATCCCCTACTTCTTCAGCCGGATGGCCGGTATGGTCAAGAGCCTGGAGGTGGTCTGGCCTGAGGATGGTGCCATTATCAGCCCGATCTTTATGCTGGCCAAGGCTGACAAGCGGGACAAGCTGCAGCCGATTGCCGATTTCCTTGCCAGCCGTGAGGTGGGTGAGACCCTGACCAACCGGGGGTTGTTCCCGGCCCTGAACCCGGAGGTTGAAAACCAGCTGCCGGAAAGCCATCCCTGGCAGTGGGTCGGTTGGGAGTACCTCTACAGTCACGACATTGCCGAGCAGATCCGCTACACGGTCGGCCTGTTTGAAGCAGCCATGGAAGCAGATGAATGATGAAAGGCCATGATGATAGCACGCGGATGACGCGGATTGAGCTGATCTACGCTGATTTTTAAACCAAAACGAGGAAGGCTGATAATAACAAGGATCAAATCTGAATCTGTTTTTATCCGTGTAAATCCGCCAAAATCAGCGTCATCCGCGTGCTAATGTTTTTGTTTTTTGCTCTGTTCCAGGAGAACTAACCATGCACTTTTTAACCGTATCCGGCCCCCCATCATCCGGCAAGACCTCGGTCATCCTGAGGGTGATCGAGGCGCTGCAAGCCAAGCAGAAAAAGATCGGAGTCGTCAAGTACGACTGTCTGATGACCGAAGACGACCTGCGCTATGCCAAAAAAGGGGTGCTGGTCAAGAAGGG
>DIUB01000084.1:0-23060 GCA_002422265.1 Geobacter sp. UBA6169 | reverse complement strand
CCGCGCAAGATCGGGCCGATGCTGAAGTCGGCTGATATCGTGGTGATCACCAAGGGAGATATCGTCTCCCAGGCCGAGCGGGAGGTGTTTGCCTCGCGGGTCAAGCAGGTCAACCCCGGTGCGGTGATTATGAACATCAACGGCATCACCGGCCAGGGGGCCTTTGAGCTGACTACCCTGTTTGAAGAGGCATCCGATATTGAGACCCTGCAAGGGATGCGGCTGCGTTTCTCCATGCCGTCGGCACTCTGCTCCTACTGCCTGGGTGAAACCAGGATCGGCGATGAGTATCAGACAGGAAACGTCAGAAAAATGGAGAGTTAAAAAAGGCAATGGCACGCGGATGACGCTGATTTTGGCGGATTGTCGCAGATATAACAAAAAGGTTTCGTGTTTGTCTTTTTTTCAGCTTTTCTTGCTATTTGAATGTTTCATCCGTGTAAATCAGCTCAATCCACGTCATCCGCGGCCCATATTTTTTCGAGGTACCACATGCACTACCACGATCTTTTACTACAACCCTTAAAGCAGCTGCTGGCCGACTATCCCTGGCTGGCTGATTTCTTCAGCTCTTTTGGTCTTGAACTGCAGGCCGGTGAGCAGACCCTGCAGCAGTTTCTCGATCATCTTGATCCCGACCAGTTGTTGGACCTGGGTACCAGCAGGGAGCAGTTGGGGCAATCCCTGCACGACTTTATCGCCGGTATGCTCTCCCTTGAGGAAGCGGCTGAAAAAGTAGAGTCGCTGACCATCATCGGCGGTTTTGACAAGACCGGTAAGGCTGAAGAGCTGGAGCTGACCCTGGAGCCGGGGCAGGTGATCTGCATTGTCGGCCCCACCGGTTCCGGCAAGAGCCGGCTTCTGGCTGATATCGAATGGGTAGCCCAGGGGGATACCCCCACCAGACGCAAGGTGTTGATCAACAACAAGGTGCCTGACAGCACGTGGCGTTTTTCAACCGAGCACAAACTGGTGGCCCAGCTCTCCCAGAACATGAACTTTGTGATGGATCTGACCGCCGAGGAGTTTGTGCGGATGCATGCCGAGAGCCGCCTGGTGCCGGACCCGGAAGAGAAGGTGGCCCGGATTCTGGAACAGGCCAACCAGCTGGCCGGTGAGCAGTTCAAGCCGGATACGCCGGTTACCGCCTTGAGCGGCGGCCAGTCACGGGCCTTGATGATCGCTGATATGGCGATCTTGAGTAAATCACCGATCGTGCTGATTGACGAGATCGAAAATGCCGGTATTGACCGTAAGCGGGCGCTGGAACTGCTGGTAAAACAGGAGAAGATCATCCTGATGGCCACCCACGACCCGATCCTGGCCCTGATGGGAGACCGGCGGCTGGTGATCAGAAACGGCGGTATTGCCCGGATCATTGAATCAAGCGATGCAGAGCGGAAGAACCTGGCCAGGCTGGAAGAGCTGGACAATACCCTGCTGGCCCTGCGGAACCGGATCAGGTTCGGCGAAACACTGGAAGAAATCTGATCCTGGAAAAGCAGTTGCACGCGGAGGCGCGGAGACGCGAAGAGTAACATCATGTGTGTACAGCATGCCGTTGTTGTACCCGTAAGGTTGGTCCCTTTTGCAGGTAACTACCAGGATTTTCTCCGCGAGCTTCGCGGCTCCGCGTGAGTAACTGCCGCTTTAAGGCTCATACATACAGACAAGGAGAGATGAACATGCATCAAGGATGTGACGGAAGTTTTGGCGGCGGAGCACAGGTGGTGGACAAACTGCGCATGATGGGATTCAGCGGCACACCATTGCCGAACGAGGTGGAGCTGGTCTGCGAGGGGTGCGGCATAAAGTTTACCGCCCGCACCATGGAGTCAGTCTGCGACCACTGCGGCATGGTCTATGGCGTAACCCCCTGTCATGCCCATGACCCGCGCAGTATCAAGGCAGCCGGGGTAGGGTACTGAACTTTTCTACGGTTTTTTAGGCAACTTTTTTGACCTGGGTCATGTAATCACCCGCATGTTAGGTATAGTGTCAGTACAACAAATTAAGGAGCCTTCCGGCTTCATTTTTAACACCACCACAAGGAGGATACACACATGGGAATGTTCTGTAATCAATGTGAGCAGGCTGCCAATGGAACCGGCTGCAATATTTCAGGGGTTTGCGGCAAGAAGCCGGATGTGGCTGCCCTGCAGGACCTGCTGCTGTACGGTCTGAAATCGTTGGCGCTCTATGCCGACAAGCTGGGCCGCGACCAGGAGATCGACCGCTTCACGGTTGAGGGGCTCTTCTCTACCGTTACCAACGTTGACTTTGACCCGGCCGACATCGCTAAGTTGATCCAGCGCTGCTATCAGTTGAAGGAAAAGGCCAAGGCCGCCTGCGCAATCAAGGGCATCACTCTGTCCGGCGCTGTTGCCGAGTGGCAGCCCCCTGCAGACCTGGCCGGTATGGTTGCCCAGGGTGAGCAGCATGGCATCAATACCCAGCATATCAACGAAGATATCCGCTCCGTCATTGAGATTCTGATGTACGGCCTGAAAGGGATGTCGGCCTATATGGATCACGCCATGATCCTGGGCCGCAGCAATGATGACGTGCTGGCCTTTTTCCAGAAGGCGCTGGCTGCCACCACCGATGCCTCCTTGGGCCTGATGGATTTTGTGGGCCTCTGCATGGAGTGCGGCAAGCAGAACCTGACCACCATGGGGCTGCTGGATACGGCTCACAACGAGACCTACGGCGCACCTCAGCCGACCGCCGTCAACCTGGGTACCAGAGCCGGCAAAGGGATTCTGGTGACCGGTCACGACCTGAAGATGCTGGAGGAACTGCTCAAGCAGACCGAAGGCAAGGGGATCAACATCTACACCCACGGTGAGATGCTGCCGGCCCACGGTTATCCCGGCCTGAAGAAGTACCCGCACCTGGTTGCCAACTACGGCGGGGCCTGGCAGGACCAGGCCAAGGAGTTCCCGCTCTTCCCCGGTGCCATTATCTTCAACACCAACTGCATCCAGCGTCCGGCTGATTCCTACAAGGATCGTCTCTATACCTGGGGCCTGGTACAGTGGCCCGATGTCAAGCATATCGAAGGCTGGGACTTCTCCGAGGTGATCAACAAGGCCCTGGAGTGCCCGAGTCTGCCGGAAAATCCCGGTCAGGAGATCCTGGTCGGTTTTGGTCACAAGGCAGTACTGGGCGTGGCTGACAAGGTGATTGCTGCGGTCAAGGCCGGTCAGATCAAGCACTTCTTCCTGGTGGGCGGTTGCGATGGCGCCAAATCAGGCCGTAACTACTACACCGAGTTTGCCGAAAAGGCCCCCCAGGACAGCGTGATCCTGACCCTGGCCTGCGGCAAGTACCGCTTCAACAAGCTTGAGTTCGGCGATATCGGCGGTATCCCGCGCCTCTTGGATGTGGGGCAGTGCAACGACGCCTACAGTGCGATCCAGATTGCCGTGGCCCTGGCCGGTGCCTTTGAGTGCGGCGTGAACGACCTGCCTTTGTCGCTGATCCTGTCCTGGTACGAGCAGAAGGCAGTAGTGATCCTCTTGACCCTGCTTTCGCTGGGGATCAAGAATATCCGCCTCGGACCTTCACTGCCGGCCTTTATTACGCCGAACGTGCTGGCCTTCCTGGTGGAGAACTTCAACATCATGCCGATTACCACGGCAGAGGAAGATCTCAAAGCCATCCTGGGGTAAAAAAGTACCCCCTCCCGACCTCCTTCCGCTGGAGGGGGAGGGCCGGGGAGGGGGCCAGGATGGTGCAGATCAAACTGCACACGTTTGCTCACAACAGGCAGCCCATTCTATGGGCTGCCTGTTTTTTGTTGTGCCGTTGTGCCGGATCATGGCAGAAGAGTGACTATGAACCTTACAACGGCAATTACTCACGCGGAGCCGCGAAGCTCGCGGAGAAAATCGAGCCGTTACCTGAAATACGTGATCAAACCTCCAGGTGAAACAATGGCATACCATAACTACATGACAGTACTCTTCGCGTCTCCGTGCCTCCGCGTGAAACTGATTTTTTAGGGTGAACTGGCAGATTGAGCAGATACTGCGCCGCAGGCGTGCTGCAGAGACCGGGGCTATTCCAGCCTGTCGCGGTGGGGCGTTGTCGGTCTGTCTGATCTATCCAAACCGCTATGAAACCGCCATGAGCAGCCTGGGGTTCCAGACGGTCTACCGGTTGTTCAATGATCAACCGGATGTGGTCTGCGAGCGGTCGTTTCTACCGGACCGCGAGGAGCTTGAAGCCTACCGCAAGTCGGGCGAGACGCTGGTCTCCCTGGAGAGCGGGCGTTCCCTGAACGACTTTGACCTGCTGGCCTTTTCCATCTCCTTTGAACCTGACTTCATCAACATTCCCGTCATCCTGCAGTTGGGCCGGGTTCCGGTCTGTGCTGCAGACCGGCAATCGTCTGACCCGCTGGTGCTGGCCGGCGGGGCAGCCTGTTTCATCAACCCTGAACCGGCAGCACTATTCTTTGATCTGCTGGCCATTGGTGAAGGGGAGACCCTGGTGCCCCAGCTGTGCAGCTTTCTGAAGGAACAGCTGGGCAGCTGTCGTGACGAGCTGCTGCAAAAGGTGGCTCAGCTGCCTGGCTGGTATCTGCCCTCCCTGCCGCATCGGCAGCCGATCAGCCGGGTCTGTGCCCTTGCTGACGCCCCCCCCTCCTGTTCGCAGGTGCTGACCGAGGAGACCGAGTTCAGTACCATGTTTCTGGTGGAGGTCAGTCGCGGCTGTCCGCGTGGTTGCCGGTTCTGCGCTGCCGGTTTTGTCTGGCAGCCGTTCCGTCAACAGCCCCTTGCAGTGCTGGAGGGGATCTGCAAGGCCGGGCTTAATCATCGTCGTACCATCGGCCTGGTGGGGGCGGCCGTGTCCGACTATCGGCATATCGAGGAACTCTGCCGTTTCATTGTTGAGCAGGGGGGCTCGCCTTCGCTGTCATCATTGCGGGTTGACCGGCTGACGCCGGGCCTGCTGGAGCTGCTGGCCACGGCAGGCCACAAGACGGTTTCGCTGGCGCCGGAGGGGGGCTCGCAGCGGATGCGTGACATGGTGCGCAAGAACCTGACCGCAGCGCAGATCCTGTCAGCAGCGGAGGCAGTGGCCCGGGCCGGCATCCTTAACCTGCGGCTCTACTTCATCATCGGCCTGCCCGGTGAGACGGATGACGATCTTGATGAGCTGGTGCAGCTGGTTGCTGCCGTGCGCGAGCGGGTGGTGGAGCAGGCCCGGGCTCACAAACGGCTGGGTGAGATCACGCTGTCGGTAAACCCGTTTATCCCCAAGCCGGGCACGCCGCTGCAGTGGGCCGGCATGTGCCCCCTGCCTGAGCTGAAACGCAAGGTGGCACTGCTGGAAAAACGGGTGCGACCGCTGGCCAACGTGCGGCTGAAGGTGGAGGAACTGCAGGGGGCGGTTTTGCAGGCCCTGCTGTCGCGAGGCGGGCGTGAGTTGACGCCGCTGGTGCTGGAGCTGTCAAAGGGGCTGGTGTTGCGTAAGGCAGCAAAGGTCTGTGGGGTGGATGTTGAGCGTCTGACCACCATGACGCTGTCCCTTGACCACCCGCTTCCCTGGGCCGTGGTGCAGTCAGTTGACCATGCTGACCTTGCGGCTGAATACCGCAAGGCCATGCAGGTGATTGGAGTGTCAGTATGAAAACGTGCAGTGTCTGCGGCGCAACCTTTGATGAAACGGTTGCACCTGATTCAGTCTTTCTTGAGGCCGGGGCATGGCTATCGGAAGAGGTCTGGCAGGATGCCGGTCAGCTCTGCCCCCAGTGCCTGGAGAACCGCGCCAGGCTGGCCATGATGTATGCCCATGATATAAACGTGTAAAGCATTTAATATAATTAAATAAAATATAAGCATAAAAATATAGGTTACGCTATAGGTTACACTCGTAACTTTCAGCCGTTTTCTGGTAGAAATCACCCTCCCCCCAGTAATTACCTTTTGAGCGAGAATCAGGGCACCTTGCAACCAGCCTGCAGGATCACCACGGCATCATGCCACCAGGTCAGGGGTTGGTGCTGCCAGACCACTCGGATTTGAAATCCAGAAGGGTAAGGGGCACCCGCGCGCATGGGGGTGCTGCAAGGCTGTTTTCTGTTTTGTGTGCTGATATGCGGTATAGCTTCCGTTTTCCTTACAACAGTTGCATGCAAGCAAAGCCCTAAGAGATCACTTTTTTTGCTCTTCATACAGTCTTTTGCACAACCGCCTATTTCAGAAAAAAATTCCAAAAGTTGCAAGGTCTGCAAAAAGCTTGCAACTCAGTATTTCTTTTTTATATCAAAAGGTTACGCTGATTTTCCTTTGCCGAGTTGCAAGGTTTCTATATTTTTTGCTTTTTTTACCTGCAGCACTCCACCAGCTCCCCTTGCTGCCTGTTTTCTACTCTCTACCCCTTTTTTTTCTTCTGAATAAAAGGTAAAACCTTGCAACCTTGCAACTTTTTGTAGTCAAGCCGTTGTAATTATTGCAGTGTTTTAATTTGCAAGGTAGTGGCAAGGTGGTTGCAAGCTGTTGCAAGGTGTTTTGAAGCGGGGAAAAGTGCCTGCAGGATCACCACGAAACCATGCCGCCAGGTCAGTGGTCGGTGCTGCCGAGAGAAAGGAGGGGCACCCGGTGCATGGGGGCATCAGGTGCTGGTGGTGGGGGGGGTGGAACCGGTCAGCAATGACGACAGATTTCTACACCTGGTGGAGGGAACTGATAGGGTTTGATGTCGCTCAGGTCCGGCAATGGTTGCGGCTGCTGCTCATAGTCTCTACGGGCTTCGGTCTGCCTGCTGATCGGGGGTGCTGCTTTCGGTTGATCGGTCTGCACGGCCGGTTGCTCCGTCTCACTGCCAAGAGCGCCGTTTGTGGATCCCTTGAACTTCTGCCGGCGCTTGACAAAGATGTCGGTAACAGGGCGAATGCTCTGCTCGGCTGCACCCTGCTGCAGGCACGTCACCGCCATACGCGCCCGGGCCATCATTCGTTCTTGTCCCTTGATCGGGTCAAGCCAGTTTACGAACCGGTCAGCCAGGGATATTTGCAGCTGAAAGGTTACACCGTTAACAACCAACTCGGTGGGTAGTCTGCTCATAGTTGTTGATCCTTTCAGGGGTATAATATCGGTCTGTATTTTCATTCTTTCACCGGACAGCAAAATTCCGAATGGACTCACCCCTCGGGGTCTCGCGAACCCCCGAGGGGTTTTCCTCTAAAAGAACCTAACATTTCATTATTGCTGATTTATTTATTCAGGGCCCACTGTTGCACCTGCTCCACTACTGGGGGGAGGGGCCGCTACTTGAGCCGGGATGTTCTCAAAGCATAATCAAGTGCATCATCAAAGTTCTTACGCCACACTTCACGGAACACCTTACGGGCCGTCTCTTTAAAGCCGAGACGTTTCTTAATCTTGGCTTGCTGCTCAAGTGCGTACAGAATCTGCAGCACCCTGTTCTTACCCCTGCCAGTATAGGTTGCCAACAGATCACCGTGCTGGCCTTGCATCACGAAGGCTTTTTTCAGGTTGCGGGGCTTCTGGCTATTAGCCACCAGATCGCGCTTGGTACGCCGTACACCAAACGCCACACCTGGAACTGATCCTTGTCTATAGTTAAAGGGTATGGCAAGGCGCTTGCCCTGGGCCGAACGCTTTGTGCCGCCCTCTTCATGCAGCAGCATCCACGGGGCTTTGGTGTACACAGCTGCCTCAAGGTCTTGTTTCGTTGCCATCTTGATCTTGAAGCCGAAAGGGGTATTTGGCTTATACCAGCCAGTACGCAAGGTGAACTGTTCAGGCAGTTTTGCTATGACAGCAGTCTGAATATCCTGGGCCGACTTGGTAAGGGCCTTTGCAGTGGCAAACTGTATTTCTTTCTCTGCTCGCTCCAGCGCTCTTACAACCTCTTTAAGGCCCGCCTCAATGATCTTGAACATAGCACTCACCTCCATCCGCTATATCAGGGCCAATCAACTCTGTCAGGCCGGCAGCAATGGCAGTGCTGATATGCACACCAACCGCATCAGGATCAAGGGCCGATAATCGCTCAATCATCTGAGACAGGTCAGGACTGTTGAAATCAATCCGGGTGCGGATGTGTACGGTAAACACGCCGGAATCATCATCACCGGTTTGTGTAACACCTCCGGATTCGATAACCACGCGAACATCAGCATTCATCTCTGTTAAGTTTTCCATTTTTCCGGTTCCTTTCTTTGTCTGAATCAGCCTGCAGCATGGCTGTTCAATGTCTTTCTGATCTTGCGCTTTTTCTTGGTACGGGATTTATGCCGCCGGATGATTCCATCCTGCCGGGTTTCGTAGAAGTTGAAACCGGTGGGCATCAACCCCCTGATAAGTTGCATACGAGGAGAGCCGGGGGCCGGTGGCAGCTGCCTCATGATATAAAACTCTTCCATCTCTACATTGGGCCGCGCCCGTTTCACTGCCTCCTTAATCCTTTTCAGCAGACGGTACAGGTGGGCATCATCTTCAATCAGGCCGCACTGGTTCATTAGATCACCTCCTTGATATACGTGCTCGCAATCACAGCACATTCCTTTTACGCTCTCCCTACGGCTCGGGAATAGGCACCGCCCCGGTTAAGTGACTGCATAATGTCGGCCTTGGCCTGTTCCCGTGCCTTGACCATAGCGACTTCAATCCGTGCCAGTACGCCAGCATCTGCGCCCCTGGCATCAATGTTAATGTTCTGTGTGATTCCACCGCCGCCGATATCAGCTCGGGGAGTGATCCAGCCGGATTGGTTGGGGGTGAATATCTCGGCCCGCTTTTCGCCCACCAGGTAGGACTGACCGGCAACCACCGGGCCGCCGAACTCGCGCTTGCCGCCAATAGAGACACCTTCCATAACAGCGGAGGCCGCAATTACACCGATTGACATATATTTCATAGCTTCAATCTGTGCATGCTGGCTAGCAGCCAAACCGATACCGAAAGGGCCAAGCGAGGCTGCAGCTGCAGTTGCGGCCATTTTAGCCACCTCTGCTTGCTGAATAATCCTTGCCACTGCCATGCTTTTTTCAACCACCATCAACGCAAGAGAAACCCCCATGTTATCAGCGAATGCCTGCCTCATTATCCCCAATGATTGCTCTGCAAGCCCCATCTTGCTCGCCAACATTTGCTCGTTAAATCTCTCCTCTATGTCCAACAACATCTTTTTTTGATCTTCAGCAGTCTGTATTTCTTTTTGCATTTTTTCGGGGTCATAGTTGCTGCCTGGCATTTGCCCTACGCCGCCGCCCATGATACTAAAGCGGCCTGAATTTAAACGCCCTTCATGTGGATTTGTCAGGCTGTAGCTGCCAAGCTGTTTTGCTGCAGCATATTTGTCTGCCGGTATCTGAAGCAGACTGCCGCCACTAGCCATACCAAAAACAGAAGCTGTAAAAGATGTGGAGGCGTCCTCTGCTCCAGATTCGAGCCCTTTAGTCTTTTTAAGTCGCTCAAGTTCTTCTCTTAGTTTTTCTGCTGCTTGCCTCTCTCTTTCATACGCTTCTGCTGCCGTATTTGATGACATAGCCAAAACGTTACCAACTGAAGTTGCAAGCGATGATTGATTTTTAAGTTCTGAATTTGTCGAAATAACACTGTTAAGTATTCTCTGCTCAAGCGAGGCAAGCTCTTCAAGCCTTTTACTGTTTTCTTCATACCTCTGCCTGTATTGCTCATTCAGCTGTTGTGAATATTCGGCCTGTTTTTTAAAAAACTCACCAAATTGACCAATAGTTGCAAATCTTGTAGAAAGTTCGCCAAATTTCCACAAAACATGATTTACCGTGGTCATGGTGCCGCCAAGCTTATCAAGCAACATTGCCAGCCTGACTACTTCTGCTTCGACAGAAATCAACCCTGAAACCATTGGAGCAATGCCATTTTCAATAATAGACCGCATTGACCGTAAACCATCTGTCATTGCCGGCATTAGAGCCGCACCAATAGCGGTTTTTGCATCAAAGACGGTATTATTAAAACGCATCAATTCAGCCTGTGCCGATTTAGCCCCTGCAGCTGCAGCAACCCCATAGGTTTTATTCAGTTGTTCTGCCAGCCTCGGCAGCAGGTCGGCTGCCACCACCTCGCCCTTTTGCAGCATTTTATCCAGCTCGGCAGTCGATACCCCCATAGCATCGGCAGCCATCTTGAACGCGCCTGGCAAACGCTCGCCCAGCTGTCCACGCAATTCCTCGGCCTGCACTTTGCCCTTACTGATCATCTGCTGCAGGGCGTTGAACACGCCGGAGGTTTCAGCTGCAGACAGGCCCAGGGCCGTAGTCGCACCTGATACCGCTTCAAATACCTTGCGGCCCTGCTCACCCTCCATGCTGGTGCCGCGCATGGCAGCCGTAAACTTGCCGTAGCTTTCTGCAGCATCAACAAACGACAGGCCCATTTTGTAAGAGAGCTGCTGCACATACTCCAGCTCACGACCACCCTGACTGGCTGATCCTGCAGCAGCGTTAAAAAGCTTGTTCAGCTTTTCCAGCTGCAGACCTGCCTGCATCAGGTCCTTGGTAAGCATCGCAACACCAGTCAAAGATACCGCACCGGCCAGACCGGTGATGGCACTTTTCATCTCCGTAAACTTACGGCTGGTGCGCTCAACCTGACTGTTCATCTCGGTCATTTTACGCTGAATAGCGTCAAACGATCCGCTGGCCTGGTCTTTTGCTGATATTTTGATTTCAATTTTGTTATCTTGCATAAATATCCTTTCGTGTCAGGTCGTTAGTGTGTTTTTTAACCTTATGTGGTCAAATCCTATATATATCGATTAACGATCTTAGCAGCCTCATGCTCAGCCTGATCACGAGACAACCCCCCATCGTGCTGCATAATGGCCGCCCGCTCGCTGAACAGCTCCTGCAGCGTCTCTTTGATCCCTTGACCGCCTGCCCAGTATCTATAACGCGGGTGACAATCAAACGGCACCACAAGCCGCCCACGCTCATCAATAAACGGCACTGCTGCAGGGTTATAGCCGACATCCTCAACAGCCACGGCAACACCGGCAGCAATCAGCCGCGCTGCCTTCTCTTCTGCCAGGTCAAGCACCGTCTCTGCCGGTACAAGCTTGGTGCCGCTGGTGGTCTGCGCCTCAAAATCTTTCAGAAACCTGATCTTCAAAACGCCACCTCCAAATCATCGAACACCACGCCGGACAACTGATTAACTGCCTGCAGGGCCGCTGTGGGCTCAATCCGGAAAAAGCGGCACAGCACCCGGCCACGATTGGTTGGCTGCTCCTCAATGGTGTAGCCGATCCCCAGGGCATTCAGCGGCACCTTCAGCCGCTCAAGCTTGTCTCTGAACTTCTGGTGCGACTTGGGGAAACTTGAATCACGGGACAACGACTTGAAACCGTTCTGCTCGCCATCAGGGTCGGCAACCTTCTGCAGCTCCCGTATCAACTCAGCAAAGGTGCCTTGCAGGGGAGGGGCAAGGGGCCGCTCAAGTGCCTGCACAATGGCACTGAAAAAAGTATTGTGGGCCAGCAGGTCATGCACCGCCATCGATGTATTGCCGGAGTATGCCGCCAGAAACTCTGCGCCACGGCCGCCCATTGCCTCGGCTATGGCATAGCCCCAAATGGCAAAATCAGCCATACGGGGCAAGCGCTCTATCATATCTTCTGCAGTCGGCTGCAGCTCCATTGCCCGGGCCAGCAGGTCAAACATGCCGCCTAAAATAGCAGGCACGGCCTCGGCAACCTTCTTGTACAGCCGATCCTCTGAAATGTTATCTTCCGGCCGCAACCGCTCCAGCATAAACCGTACAATCCGCTCCTGCAGGTCGGGCCGATCCGACACCGCCGTGATAGCGCTATAGGTGATAACGCCAGGCACCCGAATTGCCATCATCTCATCATCAGTATGCAGCTTGCGCTTTTCCAGAACGCCGCCAGTAATAGCGGCACAGAGCAGGTCAGCCAGCTCTGCCGGGAAATAACTCTGATTATCCAGGGCCGTCATATAGTTTCGGGAAAGCAGCAAAGGTGCCTCCTCGATCTTGCGAGGCATCATTGAGAGCAGGATAGAAGCCGGGTCGATAATCAGCTTGATAACCGCCTGAGTGGTTGACTTACCACTGCCCTGAGGCCCACTGATAGCAAGGGCCGGATGATTGATACCGGGCACCAGGCAGGTAATCAGCGTAACCAGAAACAGCAAGCGCTGATCCTCCTGCACCCGGATAAACTCAAACACCCGCCAGGGATCACCGCCACGCAACGGGTCAGGCTGGGGCAGGTGGTGGCTTTGGGCCGTAAACATCACCGGGGGAGGCGACACGATCCGCCAGGAACCGGGGGAAACCTCAACCGCACGGTCGTTCATCAGGTTGTAAAAAATCTTGCCGCCATGCAGCCCTACCCGCTTGAACAGTTCAATCTCTACACCCTGCAGCCTGCTCATGCCGCTGTAAAAAGCTATGGCCGCGTTACCGGCCTCTTTCGATAAAGCCTGTTCATGGTGCCGCCAGTAGATCAAGAACAGCTCCTCAAACAGCCGGGTATTCTTGGCATCCAGCAGGTGCAACTTGCCGTCAATCATGATGTAGCCGCTGCCGGTGTCGTCTTTGAACAACGGATACTCCGCCAGCATCGGGATTAAGACATCAGCGCCACGCTTGGCCCTGGTACGGGTTGCCGATTGCTGCTTACGGGCCTGCACAACTTCTACTGAGGGAGGGGCAAGCCAGGGCTCGGCCGCTGCTGCCAGCTCAAGAAAAAGCTGCCGATCATTACCCGGCAGCTTCACCCAGTCCAGGACATCGCCTTTAGCCTGCAGTCCAGGCAACCGCAGCACCCGCACGCTTGCCGCAACATCTTTCACCGCCGCTGCAATGGTGGCCGCGTACTTCTCACCGGTCGGGTCATTATCCGGCATCACCACAACATGCTTGCCGGTCACAAACTGATTAAAACGGGGCTCCCAGTCAGATGCACCGCCCTGCAGACATGAACCGCACAAGCCCCATGAAACCAGCAAATCTGCCTTTGCTTCACCCTCGGGAAAATAGATCGTCTCAGCAGACTGCAGGGCATGCACCCGGTAAGGCCAGGCAGTAACACCCTGCAGGTTGTAAACCCGCTTGCCGTCAACCAACCGGTAGTAAATGAACTCTTTGGACTTCTTGCCGTCTCGGGAGGGCTCCCGCCGCTCCTTATAGAACAGCTCGGCACCATCAGGTGTGTGATAGGTAAACGTGGCAACAGTACGCTGCTGCACAGACTTTTTCTGCTTTGGGGCAAGGGTAGCAGCAGGGGGTGCACCTGAAAAACGTTCCAGAATATCCAGCGATCCCTTGAAGTCAACACCATGAACTATCTGCACCAGCTTGAAGAGATCACCGGTTGCTTTGCATGCCTTACAATTATGCAGGCCGGTACTCAGCTGGATCGACAGAGACGCGGTCTGCTCTTCATGGTACAGGCACCGCACAAGGGCCTGATCCCTGCCTACGCTCTGCAGGTCTGGAAGCATCCCACGCACAAACGAGGCGATAGCATCAGGTGTCAGTCGGTCCAGTATGGCCTGCTTGCGGTCAATCAATGAAAACTCCTACAACAGATTTGAAAACATCAATCATCTCTAAAAAACAGGGCTCCCGACACCTGTTGCCGGGAGCCCTGCCGGTTACACACCGGCCGACTTGATTGCATAGGTTGAAACTGCACCTGCTGCGAAATCAATTCGCGTCTTAAACTCCAGGCAATCGGTTTCAAACCCTGTCCGAGACTCGATATATGGTGCCAGGTCCGCACCATCCAGCGTGTAGTAGCGCACCACCGGCACAAAGGCCGGGTCTGGCAGCAGATACCACGCGGTCAGGCTGGAAGCCTCAAGCAGTGGCTCAACCACAACATTCAGGCCGACAGACTCCTTGATAAAGTTGACGGTGCCGCTGTTGCTGGTGCCGGGGTCGGCATCGCTGTAGCACAGCTGGTATGCCAGGCGCTCAAGCCCTGGGCCGACAACCAAATACTTGGGCTCAATGCTCAACGGCTGTCCGTTCCGGTCGGCAAAGCGCCGCATTGCTGCAACAGCTGCTGCCAGGCTATCGGCACTCAGTGCTGAAGTGCTGCCGGTCAGCAGATTATTCCGCCCAGCATCAAACAGTGGCAGTCCGTCACTCATTGCAGCTGTGCCGGTCAGGGTAGCAGTGGCAATGCTGCCCTGCGTCAATGCAGCCGCTTGCGCCAGCATCAACGCACGATCCCGCAGCGCTCCCAGGTCATCGTTGATGATAGCCTGCCGGGTCAGGCCCAAAATGCCGCCATACGTCCGCAGTCTGACAACCTCTGACTCGTCATCAAGGTATATTTTTTGGTACTCGGCACTTTCCATCACCTCAGGCAAAACGCCGGGGGCCGTAACCCGCGACACCTGCAGCGGCTTGAAATTGCCGATAAACCCACGTGACGCCCACTTGGTAAACGAGGCAGGCTTTGCCGTGTAGGACGCCGCCATCTGCTTGTTGGCAACATCCGCCAGAATGTTTGGAAAGTCCGACGTGCTCATTGCACGTTGGGCAAGATCAAACTGCTGTGGCCAGTTACGGCGCTCGGCATCAGGCGCATTGTCAACCGCAACGTGACACATGCCCCGCAGCGACATCACCTCCGGTAGACTTTTGCCCGAACGATAGGTGCCCACTTCGACGCCGCCAAGCCCCAGCTGCCGACAGGTCAGGTCAACCGCTGCCCGTGCCCGTGAATGTGAATCTGTAAAATATCGCATGTTTTTAACTCCTTATGGTTTGTTGGTGTGGCGGTTTAGAGGCTGTTGCTCAGCCCAGGTCTCACCGCCGAAAGCCCTTGATCCGGCATAGGGAGAATGGCCGACTGAGTGTGATCGGCCTGCACAGATGGGCTATGCCGGACCTCTTCTCGCCCAAAAGTGACGAAAGACATGAAATCACTCCTTTCTTGCGGAAACTCAGCGCAGTATTAACCGGGGGTGCCGGGTTAATCGTTTCGGGTCGTCAGCCCTTGCAGGTCCGGTGCCTGTACTTCAGCCGGTCGATGCATAACATCAGCCGGACCGGTGCCGGGGGCCAGGGCCTGCAGTCGTTCCTGCAGCTGATCCCGTTGCCTGCTCAGCTGGGTGATTACCTGCTCGCAGAAGCTCAAAGCTGCCTGGAGCTGGATTTTTTGGATGGTTGTTTTTTGATTCATGGTTTTTCCTTTCATCGTTTGGCAGCGGTACAGCAGAGGCGGTACACGGTACACCCCTACGGGGTGGTGTACCGTGTACCGCCCTCATCTGCCGGTACATGTACCGGCTGTGTACCGGCTGCGTACCGTGTACCGTTTGCCTGAATCGCATCATGTACGGTCTGGTTGTCAGCCAAACGGAGCAGTACGGCGTCAAGACCAGCAACATGCACAACGTGCTTGTTACTGAGACCGCCGCCCTTGCCAGTGCCAAACCGCACCCTCTGAAATTGTGTTTTCAGGGTGTTGTCGGTTTCATCTGGTTCTTCAATCCGCCTGAGCCGATAGAACTCAATACGCCAGGCTTTAACGGTGGCGGCATATTGTCCGGCATGGTTGGGCCGGTTCTCGGCAATACAGGCAGCCTGCAGCGCTTCCAGTGCCTGCTGTTCGTGCCTGGTCAAGAGCTGCACCGCTGCCGGTACAGCAGCATCGTGTCCCTGTGTGCCGCCGTACTCTGGAATACAAGATGTAATCGGCTCACCATCACTGGTCAGGCCGATCTGCACTTGACGCAGTTTGAACATCACCGGCTCTGGTGCCGTGCTGTCTTTCATCTTGGTGAAGGTCAGGCAATGATCCATACACCTGATCTCGCAATCAGCTGCGCCTTTCAGGCTTGACGATCCCCGCCCACTATCACGGTCAGCTTTGCTGGTATGGTGAACAATCAGCACGGCACTGCCGGGGAAAGCCGCCTTCAGGCTATCTGCAATGCGGATGAAAGCACCCATGTCTGTGGCGCTGTTTTCATCACCGACAAGGTGCCGTGCCAGGGTGTCGATAACGAACAAGCGAACCGGCAAACCTGCCCGATCCGCAGCAGCCTGCGCTCCTGTAGTACACTTTTTCAAATTGTGCTCATCAAGCGGCAGGGCGTTTATCGACAAGATTAAGGTTTCCGGCGCCGGGTGATTGTAGTGCTGCAGCCACGCCTTCAGTCGCCGCCTGAGTCCTGCATGGCCCTCGCCAGCCAGGTATACGACAACGCCGTGCTCTACGGGTTGCCCGTTCCAGGTGCTACCAGTGGCAATGGCCATACAAAGGGCAAGAGCAGTGAACGATTTACCGCTGCCGGGAGGCCCGAAAAGCACCGCCAGACTGTCCTGCTCCAAATACCCCTTGATAAGCCAGGACGGGGCCAGGTTGCCGGTCAGGTCAACATCCGCCAAATTGACGAACGGTGATGGTGCTGGTGTTGTCGGCTGCTGCAGTGTCTGACGTGCTTCGTAAACATCGTTCCACGCCAGGCCGTTGTTGATACGCTCGGCAATCAGGCGGTCAAGCAGCTCCGCCGCGCAATCGCGCAAGGGTGGTGCTTGAAAATCGAAAATACATAACTGCTCAAATGCTACGGGTGCTACGCCGGACTCGCTGGCCAACGCCTCCGCTGGGGTGGCCGGTCTCACGTGCAACGTGGATGCGATACGGTGGAATACAGGGTCTTTGAAGCGGTAAAAACTTAATAGTGGTGGCAGTACATCTTGCCTCGCCTCTGGTGTGGCGAAAATGAGTTGATTCGCGAGCAGCTGCTCCAGCTCGATCCGATCCAACCGCGCAAGCTGTTTCCGCTTGCCCGTGTGGAACGGTAGCAACTTTCCGCCAGGTGCAGGTGTATGATCGGCAGGGGGCATCATGACAGCGCAATGAAGCCCAGCAGGCCGAGGTACGCAAGGAGCGCCGTAAAATCAATCAGGTGGCCATATTTCGTCATGTCAGTCTGACCTCTTGTGTTAATTCATGGAGGTCTGAAAGTTGAGCATTCATATCGCGCAAAGCCACTAACATAACCTCCGCAAATTGATCTTTCCGACATCTGCCCTCGCATTGAATGACTGTGTAGTCGATAAGCGGGTACAGCCGCATTTGCATTTCCAAGATTCCCTGAGCGGCCTCATTGATGATTTTAGGCAAATAGGGAGGCGCGGTTTGTGGCATCTCATCCGGTATGGCTGTATCACCGAAAATGTACCTGTAAAAACTCAGCACTGCGTCATGGTGAGCCGGACCGGTGTTTGCATGGATGTAGGAATTCAAAATATATTCAGCAAAATGTCTGACTTCTTCATCGTGGTCGATCGTATTCATTTTTTACCCCTTCGTAGCATTTCGTGGACATCACATACGTGATTCCGTAGGTCGCGGATTGTTACCAACATGGTCTCTGCGAACATCCGGCTTGAATCATGAGCAACCTTTGATTCTTCAATTTCAACTTGTGAGATCACAAACTGCAGCGCTGGATAAAGACGGCTGCGAATGTGGCTGATTTGCTCAATGGCATCATCAACCAGAAACTGCAGGCCCTCTGCATCCGGCTGCCGGGAGGGGGTGCTACAACAGTTCGGGCAACACATGGTCGGCTCCTTTTTCAGTTGATTTAGGAGCCGCGTAAATGGTAAGGTTTACGCGGCTTTTACGGGTCTTGTTGTAACCGGCCTCTCAGTGTTCCAGCACTAAGGGGCCTTTTCTATTTCATCTCGAACATGGTCTGGCCGTGTTGATCTTCCGAGTCCGCTCCAACCGTAAGACACCGTACGAGCATCGGCACCTGGTGGAAGTTTTCCGCTGAATCAATTTCACGCAGTGCGTCTTGGATAAAGTCCGCAGTTTTTTCAGGGTTGCCATCGGCAAGGGCCACAAGCGCCTTTTCAAGCCTCCACCGGATCACACCGGTTTCCACCGCAATTCTGAATCCGTCTGCAGGCTCTAAAGCCAGATACTCCCGGCCAAAAAGTTCGATCCTCTGCTCTTGCAGCTTGCGGGTTTCCATTTTCATTTCTCCTTTTCACTCGGTCGGGCCGGATTGTGATCTACTCCAGGTCAATCAGGGCTTCTTCTATCAATTGCAGCGCCCCTTTAACGTTGCCCTCCTGCATCATCTCCTGCAGCTCCTCCAGTAATTGTTTCACTCTCATCGTGGCACCTCCGTTTGTCTTAATAGCCAGGCATTGATTCGACGCTGCAGGCCGGTGCGCTCACCACCAGACAAATACACTACGTGATGATGTGAGCCCTGATTTTGCTCCGAGATGGTGGTTGCAAGTTCTAGCGAAAGGGTTAATGGTTGACTTGATTTCATAATTAGCCTCCTTTGATTTTGGTCACAGGCTTGCGACAAACTGCTCCAGGTCTGCCAGGCGGAAACGCTTCGATTTACCGATCTTGACCGCTGGCAGGGCACCCAGGTTCGACAACTCGTATACGCGGCATGCTGAAATTGACAGGTACAATGCGGCCTCACGAACATTTACCAGGCCGGTTCTAGGCAGTTCGTCAGGTTGCCGGATGTGAAATGAGTGGTTCCGAATTTTTGGCATTTTTTAGACTCCTTTCTAGATGTGATATTTTTGTTGCATTCCCACTTCAGGGAAACCATAATTCCCATCAGAGGGAAATGCAAGAAAATAATTCCCAACAAAGGGAAAAACTTTGGTTAGAGAACGAGGAAGCAGTAAAACGCCTGAACGGGTTATTGAGCTGCTGAAAGAAGAAATAAATAAAATCGGGCTTCTTAAGCTTGAAAACGCTACCGGTGTCGGCAAGTCAGCGCTCAGCAGATACTCTAAAGGCATCGGTGAACCCACAACCGCAACGCTTGAACGGTTGTCAGCCTATTTTGGCAAGTCGGTTGCCTGGTTACGGGGTGAACACACCGGCCATGATCTGCCGATTGTTACCAGAGACGTTCGCGGGGGCATCGATACCTGGGACACCGCACGAGGTTATGCTGTACACGAACTGATACAGCTTGCTGGAGAGCTCGAAACACCCGCACTTGTTTCTGAAGTTTTACGCCTGAGGGCACTGACAGGCTATGCAGCTCCGCACCGCTACGAGAAAGACTCTGACGGCGATTACAGCTGCGTCAAAATGACCGGGCCTATTGCAATCACCAAAGGCCAGAACATTGAAGCACAGCCGATCACAGCCGACACCGGGGACTAATCCCCATTATCCAACTATTCACATTTCAAAGAGCATCATCTGACTGACAACCGGCCTGCTCTGCGATAGCCGTTTTTGTGGTGCTGATATGCTCACGCGCTATCAGATACAAATGTATCTTGTAATCGGATACAAAACTATTCTGTTGCCTGTCAAGCCTTTTTTTTCTATTGGTGTTTTTGGATGCTAAAAGATGTAGGGGGATTTATGGGAAGGACATACCCGAAGGTTATCGAGCTATTGACAAGCGAGGTGCCTGCTAAAAAAAGCAGAAATCAATTTTGCCGGGAAACCGGAATCAATCCGAACAGTTTCGACAGGTATAAAGCAGGTATATCTGAGCCCACAACGGCAACGCTGGAACGGATTGCTGAATACTTTAAGGTCTCTGTTGCTTTTTTAAGGGGAGAGGAATCTGAAAGGGCACAACAGCTGTCAGAGATAATTGATTCCGTTACAGCCGATGAAATGTTCATGATAACAATTAAGTCACTTTTTCAGGGAGATAATTCGGGCGTAATTAATGAATTCACAAACAAGGGCTTAACTACAGAAGAGGCTCTGCTTCTTATACAAGGCATAGGAGAATCGTTCAAAAAGCATTTGTTTGGGGATATGCTCAAAGGTATGCACATTGAAATATTCAAGCCGTTGATAGATGCAGCGATAGAAATCTCTTTCAACGGAACATCAGCAGAAGAAACGAATCTAAAAGAAATATTAGCAGACATTGCAGAAGGTCTTGATACCGAAGTTATAAAACCAGCAATCAGGGAACTAGCCCAAACACCGACATCAGAACTTCCGGCCATCGCCGCCATTATCAAGCGCTTTCGAGAAAATGAACAGTTTAACCTTGATGCGCGTAAACTACTGAACAACAGTGTTGCTCACGGAAAATAGCACAGGTTCTTCACCCATAAAATCAAAAAGGCCGGTTCCCTGGTAGGGGTTCCGATACTATATGTTGTGGTATGGCCTCGATCCGCATACACGATCTATTATGCCCTAAAAACAGTTTCATTTAATTTGAGTTTGCAACTATAATTTAGTTGCAAATATAACACTTGCTGATGTACGAATGCCGAGAGTAGCCATATATGTCAAAACATGAAAAATTGCTTGCTCGACTGCTTAGCAGGCCAAAAGATTTTGAGTGGTCAGAGGCGGTAACTCTATTAGGGCATTATGGTTTTGAAACCTTGACCGGTAGCGGATCAAGACGAAAGTTTGTACACTTGCAAACCAAACAGGTAATTGATTTGCATAAGCCTCACCCCGGCAATATTTTAAAGACTTACATCATAAAGGAGCTGATTGCCGGGCTTAAGGAAGGGGGATTCATTTGTGAATAATGTACTCGAATATAACGGTTATTCAGGTTCCATTGAGATTAGTATTGAAGATAATTGCCTGTACGGAAAGATTCTTTTTATTACCGATATTGTTACCTATGAAGCGGATACTGTTGACGATCTAAAACTTCAATTCAGGGAGGCAGTTGACGACTACCTGCAAACCTGTCAAGAGATCGGCAAAGAACCACAAAAGCCATTCAAGGGGTCATTCAATATCAGGATCAGCCCGCAGTTGCACCGCAGGGCTGCTGTTAGTGCTGCAAATGAAGGCGTTTCGCTTAACGAGTTAACCTCAAAGGCAATTGAATACTACTTGGACAAACCTGATAAGGCCATTAATATTACCCATAATGACCATCACCACCACTACAGCAGCGCCGGTCATAATGTGAGTATAATAGAGGATACTTTTGGAGACGCAGGAGAGGAGCCAAGATGGCAAATCAGCCAGTCGATCTTGTCGCACTGATGCACCACAAAATTATTCAGCTCCGTGCTGATAATTTAATTTTTCCACGACAATCAAAGGGTGGGGTGGTTACATTTACGAGTTCACTAGAAACGCCTGACGATGTAAAAATGCTTAAAGTTAGTGATTCGTTTTCAATACTTCTTACGCTTGAATGTAAAGCCAGTGACGGGGAAAATGAGGAGCCAGCCTTTATTGCATCATGCAAGGCTGAGGGCACATTCTATGTTGCACAATGCTCAAAAGACGAAATAAGCGCTGTCGGTAATAATGCACTATGGAATACTGCCGCAAGTCAATTAATGCCACTGATTTCAAACTTCGTAGCAGAACAAATAATAAGAATGGGTTTTAAAAACATCCAAGTTCCACCTTATTTCCCTGTTGCCGTTGAAGCCATAAGCACGAAGCCAAAGCCTGTTTCAAAGTCCAAACCCAATAAAACAAAATCTATTCGGGGCTAACTGCTCAAATCAAAAATAGCAAAGGCCGGTTCCCTAGTCAGGGTTCCGGCCTTTGGTTTGTGGTTCTTAAAACGGGCCAGTGTTGGCATTACCCTTAAAAAAACAGTAGCACCAGACAACAGCCGTCAAAGGGGCTAAGATAGCACCAAACACAACGGATAATATCAGTGCTGTTGACCATTTCACCGGTTACGCCTCAGGTTGACTGATTAAGCCGTCAATATAATCTGCAATCCGCTGCATAGGCTCCCGCAGGCTTTCAACGGTTGGCTTGTAGTAGTGCCTTGCCGTCATGCCAACCGCTGCATGATTAGTCAGCCGATCTATCACCATGCCATCGATCCCCAGCGCAACCGCTGCCGTGGTAAACGACTTCCGCAGCCAGTGAGCAGAAAAACCGGGCACTGCTTTCTTGATCTTGGCTGCAAAAAGGTAATCAGCCTTGACATGGCCGGTTTTGCTGTGGGTAGGAAACACCGGGCCGGATTCGGGCCGGTTCCACTGTTTCCAGCGTGCCGCCAGAAGCGTTTTTACCTGCAGGGGCAGGGGTAGGGTAAGGGGTTTTCCGTTCTTTGTTTTGGGAATAGTCAGGGTTGCCGACTGCAGGTCTACATGCTGCCACTGCAGGCCGAACCCTTCTGATTTTCTGAGGCCGGTATACATCAGCAGGGTGTACAGGTCTGTTGCGTTATGGCCTCCCAGGGCAGGCAGGCATGATGCAAAGACCTTAAACTGATCGGGATCAAGGGCATGCTCCCGTGGTTCTTCTTTACACCATGCCTTGACATCAGTAAGCACTATGACCGGATTGTTGACAGGACGGCCAAAAATAGCACGGGCATGGTTGAGTGAAGCCGACAGCAGTTGACTGGCCCTGTTAGCTGCATAGGGGCCATGCTCGTTTACGATCTTCATGTGAAGGTCAAGCACCTGCTGCCGGGTAATCTGGTCAACCTTTGCCTGGTGGAACGGTGCCAGCAATTTAAAGTTGTAGCGGTAACCCTGCACTGTTACCGGCGAATACTGTTTGACCTGCAGCATGGATTCAAAAACAGCAGTAAGGGTGTCGCTTACATCAAGACGTGCTGCTTTGCTCTTTTCCCGCTCTGCTCGCTCGGCACGCCTAAGGTCAGTAGGGTTGACACCCTGCTCCATCTCTGCCAGCATGATTCTTGCCCGAGATCGGGCCGCAGCCGTGCCGATCTTTGGAAACCGCCCGATCTTGGGCCGGACTACGCGCCCGTTGACGCGCCCCATGACGAAAAAGGTTTTACTCTTCGATCCGATCCGCACACCAAAGCCGGGTTGGTCTGCATCCCATATATCCACCTGCACTTTGCCGACAGGAAGCAGCAGCTCCCTTACCCGGGCATCGGTAAGCCTGATTTTCTCTGCTGGCATAACATCCCCCTGTTACCTATAAGAAAAAGTGCAACCTATAATACAAGATTCAGAATATAGGTAACGCTGGCACAAGTAAACAGGATAAAACAGGCATAGAGTATAAAATTTAAGTTACTGTTTTTACTTGAACAGAATGAGCTGGCAAGACTTGGAAAACTTGGTTTGTTGTAATGTATGCCCATGATATTAACCAGG
>DIUB01000111.1:12989-29505 GCA_002422265.1 Geobacter sp. UBA6169 | reverse complement strand
GTCCTCGGCATAGATCTGCAACTGCATTTTCTGGCGCCTGATTTCTCTGACAAACCGTTCAGCATGGTGCCGGGCAGTGTTCTCGTCTGTCTCTGCCTTCCGTCGTGCCAGGGCCTGTTCTGCCAGCAGGGTGGTTATTCCTGTCATCAGAGAGCGTGCATTCTCAAACTGTTCTTCAGTTACCAGTGGAACTGCAAACACGTCTTTCAGGTATTCATCGGTGTCATAGCCTCTCCGTTTGGCCTCTTCACAGAAAAAATCATAATCAGGCTTGTTGATAAATACTTGGCCCATCACCAGCCCTCCAAACTGCTTGCCATCCAGTATGATCGGCTGGGCTGCGTCCACCAGTCCGTTAGGGCAATGATTTTCCTGTGAGAGGCTCTGACCAGGGTCGGCCTGCAGCAGATGGAGTCTGTTCAACCTGCAGCTGCTGACAATCGAATCAATATCAGTGTATTTCGAGCATAATGACGGGCGCGCACTTGAAGCCAGCAGTGTCCCCTGATTATCGATAATGGCTGCGGTAATGCCGGTTACTCTGGTAAAGCCGTCCAGCAGCCCCTGCAATTTGGCCGGGTCAAGCAGCGATTGCAATGAATCAGGCATCAGGCAACTCCTTGATTGAGTGGTGTTTTTTGAGAGAAGGATATTCTGGAAGCTTTTACGTTGTTTTTATCGCGAAATCTATTGGGCAAAGTACCAACTGCCTGCATGTTTCAGTGAAGCTGATGATTAAATTCATCATAAATTCAGAGCAGCTCGGCAATAACCGCCCAGCGGGAAAGGTGCGCTGCATTGAGGGCCTGCAGCTTTTTCATCAGGTTGGCGCGATGGGCCTGTGCGGTCTTGAATGAGATCTCAAGCCGGCAGGCGATATCTTTGGAGGTCATACCGCGCCCCACCAGCGCCAGCACCTCGCGCTCCCGTGCGGTCACCTCCTGCCTGAGTATCTCCAGTTCACTCTGGAACTGGGCATGGGAACCTGCTGTGCGCAGCATTTCAGCGCGATGCAGGCGTCCGACCACCGCTGCAACCAGTTCTTCATCGGTAAACGGCTTGGTCAGGTAGTCGTCGGCCCCTGCCGACATCCCCCGCCGCAACTCGGCCCGATCACCCAATGCGGTTACAAAGATAAAGGGGATGGCAGCAGTGGCGTGATCCTGCTTCATGGCCTGCAGCACGGCATGACCATCCAGTTTTTCCATCATAATGTCACAGAGCACCAGATCAGGATGCCGGTTATTGATCAGTGCAAGGCCTGATTGACCATCAGGCGCGGTCAGGCAGGTATAGCCCTCCATCCGCAGCACCAGTTCCATGGAGCTTCTGATTGCATCATCATCTTCAATAATCAGTATGGTGTGCATGCTGATTCCTTATCCGGAGGTGCTGGTTGAGCAAGCGGCAGCCGCATGGTCATGACCGTGCCGCTTCCCGGTGCGCTTTGCAGGGAGATGCTGCCCCCCATTCTGGTTACCGACTGCTGTACGATTGACAGTCCCAGTCCCAGACCGCGTTTGCTGCTGTTATTGCCGGCCTGGTAAAACGGCTCAAAGATATGGGGCTGGTCTTCTTCAGGAATGCCGATGCCGGTATCGCTGACAGTGATCATCAGGTGATGGTCAGACAGGTAGCTAGCCAGCGTAATCAGGCCGCCTTCCGGTGTGTATCTGCAGGCATTGACCAGCAGGTTTTCAAGGCTCTGCCGGAACAGACGCTCATCCAGAAAAACGGTTCCGCATGTGTCCGCAACCTGAACATCCAGACGATGAAGAGAGCCGAACAGCGCCTGAATTCCCAGAGCAAGCTCGGTGCAGACGGAAGCTATGTTGACCATTTCTGGCTGCAGAACCAGATCTTCAGCACCGGAACGGTTAAAGGCCAGCACCGATTCAACAAGCCAGGAAAGACGGGTAACCGATTGGCTGATATGCTCCAGCTGTAATTCCAGCTCTGCCGGTGTGATGCGGGTTCCGTAATTTTTGAGTATGCCGGTATTAACCGCAAGCAGGCCCAGCGGAGTTCTGAACTCATGGGCAACGGTTGCCAGAAAGTGTGATTTTGCCTGTTCAGCAACCTTTGCCCTTTCTACGGCAGCAAGCATTTTAGCCTCATTCTTTTTCTGTTCGGTAATGTCATTGAACAGCAGGGCAAACTGTCCTTTCTTGGGAGAAAAGACCTTTACCTCAAAATGCTGGCCATATTTGGGGTTGTAGCGTGTGTACTGGTGCGGTCTGCCGGTCAGTGCGACATCGTAATACTGTTTGAGAAGAGCCTCAGGCCACCCGAAAAAGAGTTCTGAACCGGTTTTGCCGATATGTTCGGTATAGTCCCATCCGGTCAGCTGCCAGACAGCGGGATTTGCCTGCAAGAGCCGGTAGTCTGATGGTGCGCCGGTTTCATCAAAAAGCAGCTCGGCCACCAGCATGCCGCTTCTCATCTCGTTGAAGAGACTGCGGTACTGTTCTTCACTGGCCTGCAGTGCAGATATGTCCTTGCTGATGCCGAAAAGAGCAGGCTTACCAGCCCAGGTGCCGGAAAAGACCCTGGTTTCAACCGGAATCAGGGAGCCGTCCTTCCGTTGCAGCGGTATCGGACAGTATTCAGTTATCCCTGCCATCATCTGCTGCACAGTGGCTGCTGCTGCATCGCGCCGGTCTTCCGGATGCACCTGCAGTACATGGGCTCCGAGCAGTTCTTCTTCGGTATAGCCAAGCCGTCTTTGCACGGCCTGATTGGTCTTGACGATAAAGCCCTGCTGATCAAGCACAAAAAGGAAATAATCCACCGTATCAAAGAAGGAGCGTAAATTTTGCTCGTTCTCTTGAATCTGTCCGGTTTTGCGTGCCAGTTCGTCATGTGCCTGACGCAGCACAGTGATATTGCGCGACACCCCCAACACACCGATCAGGGCTCCGTCCTGGCCGTACATCGGGCTTTTTATGGTTTCCAGCAGCTCGGTACTGCCATCATGCAATGTGATGTTTTCTTCATTGATCACCGGGCCGCCGGCTGCAATGGCCCTTCTGTCATGCAGCCTGAAATGGTCCGCCAGTGCACGGTCAACAAAATCGTAATCGGTTTTGCCGATTATGTAGGCCTCTCTGGCACCGAAGAAACCTTCAAACCGGTGATTACAGGCAAGGTAGCGGCCCTGTTCATCTTTCAGCCAGACAAAATCAGGCAGGGTATTCAGCAGCGTCTGCAGGTGGTAACTTCGTTGCTCAAGCTGCTGGTTGGCCTGCTGCAGCTCTGCATTCTGCCTTTCCAGCTCAACCTGGCGCTGCTGCAGTTCCTGCAGCAGGCAGCGTATATCCGCTTCCCCTGCAGCCGACGGTTCCGAGGCTTGTGCACCAGCCTGATCGTCAGGCGGTTGGAGCAACATGTTCCCCTGGGGGCATTTTTGAGTTTTGTTCATTAAACCAAGACCTTGTCTGGTGGTTTCGTGTGTCTGTATACCGTTGCTGACAATACCCGATCTGCTTAAAACGGCAGTTACTCTCCGCGTGAAACTGCTTTTCTCGGATACTGCTACCGGGTTCCTGACGTTATCTGGCGGTAGCATAACTGATTGCGGGGAGGTTGCAATCGGGTGATCACCCTACTACGTTGATTTTTCTCCGTACGGTCAGGTGAGCACAGACCTTGGTCAGAGGTTTGGGGTCAACGGCAATCGGCAACGGTCTCGGTTCAGGGTGTAGTTTTTAGCTGCATTCTTGAAGGTAGCTATGGCGTGTCTCAGTCTCAAAACGGGCATACTCCTTCTGCAGCTGCGGCAGCAGTGCCTGCATGGCAGCAAGATCACCGGCTAGGGCCGCCTTTTCAAGCTGGGCCGCCACCCCACGCAAGGCCTCTGCCCCGATATTGGCCGAGGCACCCTTGAAGGTGTGGGCCTGGGTGATCAGTTCCTGCTGGTTATCACCAAAGAACAGCAGTTCATCCAGGGTGATGATGATGGCCGGCATGGTGCTGCGGTAGGTGTCCAGCAGGGTCTGCAGCACCTCTTCATCACCCCCCAGGCGCCGCAGGGTTGCGGCCCGATCAAAGACCGGCAGCACCACCGGGGCGCTTTCGGCAGGGATCTCCGTATGTCGGTCTGACTGCGGGGGTACCGAGTAGAATGTTTCGTTGTCGCTGCTCAGGTTCTGGGCGCACTGCAACAGTATTTCGCGCAACTGCAGACCGCTGACCGGTTTGGTGACATAGGCCTGAAAACCGATTTCTACCGATTTATGCAGATAAGGTGATTCATCAAAGGCAGTTAAGGCAATCAGCAGAACCGAGGGATCCTCGGCAAGGATCATCTCGCCCATGGTCAGGCCGTCCATTTCCGGCATCAACAGGTCAGTCAGCACGATCCTGGGGCGATGCCGTCGAAACAGCGCCAGTCCCTGCCGGCCATCCTCGGCAACCAGCAGTGTACCCACCAGACGTTGAAGAAACTCGGTCACCATGGAGCGGGTAAACGGATCGTCTTCAACAAAAAGGATGGTTTGCTGCTTGAGAAAAGCCTGATGCTGGTCTGCGTATCCACTCATGACGGCACTCCTGCCAACAGTCTGGTGATACTGTAGTGTACCACTGAATCGGCAATTGTCACCCGGCAGGAGTATCTCATCAGCAGAGCTGGTGCCGTGCAGCATAACGGTAGAGTTCTATGGTGTTTTTGAACCCCAGTTTCTCGAACAGTCTGGTCTTGTAGGTACTGACCGTCTTGATGCTGAGGCCGAGCTCCAGGGAGATATCTTTCAGACGCTGCCCGGTCGCCATGCGGCGCAGCACCTCGGTTTCACGCTGTGAAAGCGAGGGGAGCAGACTGATCTTCGTCTTCCCCTCTTCCAGGCTGAGCAACTGCTCCAGCAGGGTTGACGACAGAGTACTGCTGACATAGCGCCGCCCCTCCAGCACAGCGGAAACGGCCATCAGAAGCTCATCGGCAGCGGCCTTTTTGGAGAGATAGCACGAGGCCCCCAGCTTGAGCGAACGCAGGGCGTACTCCTCATCTGCATGCATGGAAAGCACCAGTACCGGCAGCTTGGGCTGGCGCAGTTTCAGTTCCGGCAGCAGCTCCAGACCATTGGTTTCCGGCAGGTTGATATCCAGAATCACCAGATCATAGGTATCTGATGCGAGCTTGCTGAGGGCGGAATCGGCGTTTGCTGCCTCAGCGTACACAAAAGGCCCCTGATCGGCTGCACTGTCAAGGACAGCTATCAGGGCCTGCCTGAACATGGTGTGGTCGTCTACGATTAAAATTTTTTTCATGGGCGCACCTCCTGGCGCTGGTACGATGTTATCGGCCCGGGTATCACTACTTGACACGTTGTCCATGGCCGGCCTCCTGCTTTAAACCGTTTCACGATCCAGACAACACAGCAGCTTACTCTGCAGCTGAAACAGGATGCCTCTGTTACTGTTTTAAGACAATTCAGAAAAAGGCTGTCAGACAGGAGTGTGAAGGGAGGTACAGGGCTGTAGGATCATCCCTACATGCCCTGATGCGGTGACGTGCGAAAGGTGCGGTTAAAGCAGATTGTTGCTGTTGGCGTAGGCGATCAGATCGGCATCGCTGGCAAATCCCATCTTGATAAAAAGACGGGATTTGTAGGTACTGACGGTTTTGATGCTTAAGTCAAGCTCCAGGGCAATGGCCTTCAAGCTCTTGCCTTCGGCGAGTTTACGCAGGATCTGGAACTCACGGTTGGAGAGAGAGGTATGAGACGGGTGGCCTGTATCGCTGCCCTCAAGGGCCTGATTGATGAGAAGATCCGAGAGCTGCAGGCTGAGATAGCGCTTGCCGGCACAGATCTGCTCCACAGCCAGTACCAGCTCATCAGCTGCCTCTTTCTTGGTCAGATAGCCGAATGCCCCCAGTTTGAGGGCACGCAGGGCAAACTGTTCTTCCGGAAACATGGAGAGCATCAGCACCCTGGTGTCCGGCCACTGGGCACGGATGACAGGCAGCAGCTCAAGTCCCCCCTGACCCGGCATGGAGATATCCAGCAGCACCAGTGCATAGCTGTGACACCCTAGCTGCTCCAGGGCCTCCTGGGCAGTACCGGCCTCATCACACTGCAGCGGCTGGCCGCAGTATTGCTGCAGGCTGAGAATACTGATCAGTCCCTTACGCACCATGGCGTGATCATCAACCACCAGTATCCGTCTCATGCAACTGCCTCCTCATACTGTTCCGGTACCTGCACCTCCACCAGCGTGCCACCGCCTTCGCGCTGGCTGATGCTGAAGCTGCCGCCACAGCGGGTGACCCGCTCACGCATCCCCATCAGGCCGAACGAGTTGTGGGCCTGGGCCTGGGCATCGGTGATGCCGGCCCCGTTGTCGGCGATCTGCAGACGGCACCAGCCATGATGACAACGCAGGGAGATCAGCAATTTGTCGGCCTCTGCGTGTCGCAGCACGTTGGTGGTGGCCTCTTGGGCGACCCGATACAGGCAGGTGACAATTTCTGGCGAGAGGGTACGGTCCTGAAGATCCCATGTCAGCTTGCAGTCAAGACCGCCCCGCGTCCGCGCCTCACGGGCCAGCCCTTCAAAGGCCGCCTCAAGCCCCAGTTCTTCGAGTACCTGGGGACGCATGGCCGAAATCACCCGCTGCACCGTGTCGATGGCCCGGTCTATTTCGTTTTTCAGCTCTCGCAGTCCCGGCCTGGGGTCAAGATCAGGACCGGACTGCAGCATGGCTGCAATCCGGAGGTTGATGGCAGTGAGGGTCTGCCCCAGATCGTCATGGATGTCCCGTGCCAGCCTGCTTCGCTCTTCATCCCGAACAATCTCCAGATGGCTGGCCAGCAGACGCAGACGATGGTTGGATTCCTGCAGTTGCCGTCCCTGGGCCTCCAACCGCGCCGCATGGTCATCAAGGCGTTCCTTCAGGTCAAGGCTGACATCGGCCAGCTGACCCTGCTGTGTCAGCTGATCATAATCAGCCAGCAGGTCATCAATGGCTGCCAGCAGTTCTTGCGAATCCCAGGGCTTCACCAGGTAACGGTGCACCTTGCCGGCGTTGATGGCTGCCAGCAGCTGTTCACTGTCGGCATAGGCCGACATGATCATTCGGCGCGTTACCGGAGTCAGTTCTGCAACCTGGGCCAGAAAACGGTCACCGGTCATGGCCGGCATCTGGTAATCGGAGACCACCAGATGAAACGGCCCCTGTTCCCGCATGATCTGCAGTCCGGTCGGACCGTCAGGGGCAGTGGTCACCTCATAACGATAACGGCGGAGGAACCGTTTGACCGCTGCCAGTACGCCGGGATCATCATCAACAAAGAGAAGCCGGGGGATGGGTGCGTGATCATGCATGGTCTGCCTCTCCCGGGGAGACCGCAGCAAGGCGGTTACAGTCGTAGAACGCAGGGGAAAACATCGGCTGAAATCAGCGGGGCTACAGAACAGCCCTGATTGCCAGCAACTCTTGACGGACGTGCCGAAGCAACGCTTGTGCAGTATCGGGGCAGGCTGGTTCAGCGACAGATGACGGTGAGGATGAACGGGGTGACAGCTTCTGGCGCACCCCTTCAATGGTGTATTTATCCTGGTACAGCATCTGTTTGATCTGCTGTACCAGGTCAATATCCTGTTTGGTGTAAAGCCGTTGGCCGGTGGAGCTTTTTTCTGGAGAGAGAAACGGAAACTCCGTTTCCCAGAATCTGAGAACCGAAGTTTTTACTGCAGTGTAGCGGGCGACCTCACCAATCTTGTAGTAGGTCTTGTCCGGGATACCGGGTAAAAGCATACCAGGACTGCCGGGACTGCCGGCTACTCTTCGCCGTTGATGCTGTTTTTGAGGACCTGGCTGGGCTTGAAGGTCAGGATCCGTCGCGCGGTGATGGTGATGGCCTCACCGGTCTGGGGATTGCGACCGCGACGATCAGCTTTCTGCTTGACTACAAAGTTACCGAAACCGGCAATCTTGATCTTCTCACCCTCTTCAAGGGTTGACTTCATCAGGCCAAAGACATGCTCGACCATCTCAGCCGACTCTTTCTTGGAGAGACCGATCTTCTGGTGAATCCGTTCGACGATATCTGCTTTTGTCATAAAATCCCTCTAATATAAAAGAGTTATACTCTAGCTGCACAGCGCAATGAGGAAAGGTTTATACCACAAGGGGCGATTGGGCTGCAACCATTTTTTAGGCTAATTATCTGATATTCTGTTGCATCTTGAGTCTGCACCGCAGAACGGGTTCAGCGACATCTCTTCTGCATGAGACAGAGGCAGTGACTGCAGAAAAGAAGCCCCTGCCAGGACAGGCCTGAGCAGGGGCGCACGACACAGCTGTGCAGCAATGGTTACTTGTAGCCTTCCATCTCGTCAAACTGCAGGTAACGGTAAATCTTCTCCTTGTTGGGAGCAACCTTCTCGTTGTAGATGGCCAGGAACTCTGCCGGGGTGGGCAGCTTGCCCATCCGGGCAGCCACAGCACCCAGTTCGGCGGAACCGAGGAATACCTTGGCGCCATCACCGATCCGGTCGTCGAAGTTACGGGTGGAGGTGGAGAACATGTTCACGCCATCCGGTACCCGGGCCTGGTTGCCCATGCAGAGTGAGCAGCCTGCGATCTCGATCCGTGCGCCGAATGCGCTGTAGATGGAGAAGTAGGCCTCGTCCTTCAGCAGGTCGCTGTCCATACGGGTCGGCGGGGTGATCCAGGTGCGGACGTTCGGGTTGAACTTCTCGCCTTTCCATATCTCGGCAGCAGCGCGGAAGTGACCGATGTTGGTCATACAGGAACCGATGAATACGTCCTGGATGGGGGTGCCGGCAACCTCGGACAGCAGCTTGACATCGTCCGGGTCGTTGGGGCAGGCCAGGATCGGCTCGGTGATCTCAGCCAGGTCGATCTCGATCACAGCAGCGTACTCGGCATTCTTGTCAGCCTCAAGCAGTTGCGGATTTTTCAGCCACTCATTCACGGCGTCGATCCGGTTCTGCAGGGTCTGTGGATCCTGATACCCTTCAGCGATCATCTTCTTCATCAGTGCCACGTTGGAACGCAGGTAGGTGGCAACTGAATCTTTGGAAAGCTGGATGCAGCCTGCAGCAGCGCTCCGCTCGGCAGCAGCGTCGGTCAGCTCGAAAGCCTGCTCAACGGTCAGCTCTGGCAGACCTTCCATCTCAAGAATACGGCCGTTGAAGATGTTGACCTTGTTCTTCTTGGGCACGGTCAGCAGCCCCTGCTTGATGGCCCAGTACGGGATGGCGTTCACCGCGTCACGCAGGGTGATGCCGGGGTTGAACGTGCCCTTGAAACGCACCAGAACAGACTCGGGCATATCCAGCGGCATGAAGCCCATGGCACCGGCAAAGGCAACCAGACCGGAACCGGCCGGGAAGGAGATACCGATCGGGAAACGGGTGTGGGAGTCACCGCCGGTACCGACGGTGTCAGGCAGCAGCAGGCGGTTCAGCCAGGAGTGGATAACGCCGTCCCCAGGCTTGAGGGCAACACCGCCACGCTCGGCAATAAAGCTGGGCAGAGTCTTGTGCATCTTGACGTCAGCAGGCTTCGGATAGGCAGCGGTGTGGCAGAAGGACTGCATGAACATCGGGGACAGGAACTTGAGGCAGGCCAGTTCCTTCAGTTCGTCAGCGGTCATCGGGCCGGTGGTGTCCTGTGAACCAACCGTGGTCATCTTGGGCTCGCAGGCAGTGCCGGGCAGGATGCCGGCAACGCCGCAGGCCTTGCCAACCATCTTCTGAGCCAGTGAGTAGCCCTGATCAGCCTTTGCAACCGGGTTGACCGGCAGGGTGAAGACGTCGGTATCGCCCATGCCCAGTGCCTTGCGGGCCTTCTCGGTCACCGCACGGCCGATGATCAGGGGGATACGACCACCAGCGCGGAACTCGTCAGCAATGGTGTTGGGGGCCAGTTTGAAGGTAGAGATAACCTCGCCAGCCTCATTGGTGATCTCGCCCTTAACGGTGTTAATGGTGATCACGTCTCCGTCGTTCATTTTGGTAACATCGGCCTTGATCGGCAGTGCGCCGGAATCCTGGGCTGTGTTGAAGAAGATCGGGGCGATAACGCCGCCGATGATCACACCGGCAGTCTTCTTGTTGGGTACGCAGGGGATATCCTGACCCATGTGCCACAGCACCGAGTTACAGGCAGACTTACGGGAAGAACCGGTACCAACAACATCGCCAACAAAGGCAACCTGGTTACCGGCTGCACGCCAGTCAGCGATATCCTTCAGACGGTTGGGGAAACGGGTCTTGCCCATTGCCAGAGCATGCAGCGGGATGTCAGGACGGCTCCAGGCATCACCGGCAGGTGAGAAGTCGTCGGTGTTGATCTCGCCTTCAACCTTGAACACCTTCACCTTGATGGTCTCAGGCACACCCGGCTTGTTGGTGAACCACTCAGCATTGGCCCAGGAGGTCAGCACCTTCTTGGCGGCAGCATTGGAGGAAGACAGGGCAACCACCTGATCAAAGCCATCATAGACCAGGGTCATAACGGACAGGGCGCAGGCAGCTTCATCAGCCAGCTCGGCATCCTTCAGGGCTTCAACCAGCGGGTTAACGTTATAGCCACCCATCATGGTACCCAGGATGCGAACCGCATCAACCTTGGAAACCAGCGGAGACTTCTTGTTGCCGTTCAGGATGCCGGCCAGAAACTCGGCCTTTACCTTGGCTGCAGGGTCAACACCCGGGGAAACGCGCTCTTTCAGCAGGTTCAGCAGGAATTCTTCCTTGCCTGCAGGGGGGGCTTCCAGCAGTGTGCAGAGTTCAGCGGTTTGCTCAGGGGACAGCGGCAGAGCGGGAATGCCCTGGGCTGCACGCTCGGCTTCGTGGGCCAGATATGCTTCGATCATTCGTACATCCTCCTTGTTTTGATAGGTACTTAGCGTACAAATTGGTCAGAATAAAGTGTATAGTGTATACAATTTCTCTTGGTGAATGTCAATGATGCAACTGCCATATTCCATTACCAGACCTGCACCGATGCATAGGCTACCACCTGGCTCATGTCGCCGGTCACCTGGCCGCTGTTGGTGTAGGCCAGCAGTTCTGCCTGAGTGGCCCCCAGCTGCCTGGCTGCAATCAGCATCACCGCAGAGGGTATTTTCCCACACATGGTGATCCTTTCACTGCGGCAGACCTCCACCAGCCCCTGCGGATCAAAGGCCAGTACCCGTTCCAATGCCAGGCTGTCCTTCCGGCGAGCTGCTTCTGACGACTCATAATGGGTCATGTCAGAGCTGGCAACAATCAGCACCTCTTCACCAAACTGAGTGATCGCTGCTGCCAGCGCAGTGCCCACCAGTTCACAGCCTGCATAGTCTCCAAAGGCCAGACAGAACGGCACGATGCTGACATCAGGACGCAGGTACTGCAGAAACGGCACCTGCACCTCCAGCGAGTGCTCCAGGCGATGGGCAGCAGCGTCCTCCTGGATGGCCGGCTGCTGCTGCCTGACCAGGCCTGACAGACGCTTCTCTATCGGTACCACCCCCAACGGTGTCTGCCAGCCGTCATCCGGTGAGAGTGCGGCAACTGCTCCTGCTCCCCGGTGATTGGGGCCAATGATCACCACCGTGCGGGGTATAACAACCTGTGCCAGGAGCATACCAGCAGCAGCGCCGGAATAGATATAGCCGGCATGGGGTGAGATAACGCCTGTTGCCCGACGCTTCTCTGCAACCGGCAGCAGCAGGCGCTGCAGCTCTTCACGTAATGCCTGTTCGGTTCCCGGATAAAATTGTCCTGCCACGGCCGCTTGTCTGATCATGGGGCACCTCGCTGCTCACTGCCCAGAGGCAGTTCTTCCTGCACCTCGTACACCGGCATCTCATCCAGGGCGCTGATCTCGCGCAGCGTGGGCAGCCCTTTCAGGTCTTTCAGATTAAATACCTCCAGAAACTCTCTGGTGGTGCCGTAAATGATCGGCCGGCCGGGAATATCTTTTTTACCCAGAATCCTGACCAGTTTCTTTTCAAGCAGGGTCTTGATCACGGCGCCGGTATCCACTCCCCGCAGGTACTCAATCTCCTGTCGGGTGATCGGCTGGCGGTAGGCGATGATGGCAAGGGTCTCCAGGGCAGACTGGGAGAAACGGGCCGGACGCCCCTTGACCATGCGGGAGAGAAACGGCATCAGTTCCGGTATCGTGCGCAGCTGCCAGCCGCCGGCCACCTCCACCAGATGCACCCCGGCTCCCCGTTGCTCATAGTCATCCCGCAATTCCTGTACGGCCAGACGGACCGAGGCACGATCATAGTCGTGCAGCAGCTCGGTCAGCTGATCAAGGGAAAGCGGACCATCAGCCACAAACAGGAGCCCTTCGATGATAGCCTTAAGTGTGAGGTGACTCATCGAAATCTCCTTCTGAAGCATCAACCGGTACTGAAGGGTAGAGGTAAATAGGACCGTAACGGCTGTTTTGCAGCACCTTGACCAGCTTGATCCGGCAGAGCTCCAGCAGGGCCAGAAAGGTGACGATCATCCGTTCGCGCGTCATATCCTCATCAGCAAACAGGGCAGTGAATTCCAGGGATTCATGGCCGTCCAGCCTGGTCAGGATCTGGTTGATGGCATCAACGATGCTCAAAGTTTCCTGGGCTGCCACCTCATGGGCCCGGGCCAGCGGCATCCGTGCCAGCAGGGTACGGAACGCCTCGGCCAGCTCAAACAGGTCCAGTTCCAGCGGCCCTTCTTCAGCCGCAGGCATTCCTTCCAGGCAGCAGCCGTCACGGCAGGGACGGGCAAACACCTCACGTCCCAGCAGCTCCCGCGCCCCCAGTTCAAGTCCGGCGTCACGGTAACGCTGATACTCCAGAAGACGGCGGACCAGTTCGGCCCGGGGGTCTTCCGGTTCATCCCCCTCCCCTTCTTCCGGCTCCGGCAACGGAAGCAGCAGACGGGACTTTATCTGTAGCAGGGTTGCTGCCATAACCAGAAAATCACCGGCCAGGTCGAGGTTCAGCTCTTTCATCAGCTTGAGGTAATCAAGATACTGGCGGGTGATCAGGGCGATCGGGATGTCGTAGATGTCGACTTCGTTCTTGCGGATCAGGTGCAACAGAAGATCGAGGGGGCCTTCAAAGGCATCAAGCTTGATGCTGTAGCCCTGAAGTGCCCCCTCAAACAGAGAGGTTGGTGTCTGGTCTGCCGTCTGCAGCACGCTGATCAGACCTGCAGGGCGGCACGCACTTCCTGCATGGTGGCTTGCGCGGTCTCTGCCGCCTTGCGGCTTCCGTCTGCCAGCAGGTCATCCACAAAACCGGCATTCTGCGCCAGCTCTTCTCGGCGGCTGCGGAACGGCGCCAAACGGTCATTTAAGGCCTGTGTCAGCATCTTTTTACAGTCCACGCAACCGATCTCGGCCTTTTTACAGGCCGGGATGATTTCATCCAGTTTTTCCTGGGGCAGGTAGATCCGATGCAGGTTAAAGGCCACGCACTGTTCAGGATCACCGGGGTCGGCCCGCCTGATCCGCTGGGTATCAGTGACCATCCCCTTGATCTTGGCAGCAGTCTCCTCGGCAGTCTCGGACAGGTAGATCGAGTTGTTGTAGGACTTGCTCATCTTGCGGCCGTCCAGTCCCAGCAGCTTGGGGGTCTCGGTCAGCAGCGCCTCCGGCTCGGGAAACACCTGGCAGGAGTAGAGGTGGTTAAAACGCCGGGCAATCTCGCGGGTGATCTCCAGGTGCGGCAGCTGATCATGGCCAACCGGTACTCTGGTGGCCTTGTAGAGGATGATGTCAGCTGCCATCAGTACCGGGTAACCGAGAAACCCGAAGGTGGAAAGATCTCGCTGGTCGATGTTGTCCAGCATCTCCTTGTAGGTGGGGTTGCGCTCAAGCCAGGAGACCGGGGTGATCATCCCCAGGATCAGATTCAGCTCGGCATGCTGGGCAACCTGACTTTGCTCAAAAACCATGCACTTTTCCGGATCAAGGCCAAAGGCAACCCAGTCCAGCACCATCTCCCGGGCCGAACCTTTGATGCCGGAGGTCTCGGCATATTCTGTGGTCAGTGAATGCCAGTCGGCAACAAAGAAGAAACAGTCAAACTGCTCCTGAATCCTGATCCAGTTTTCCAGCACACCATGGTAATGCCCGATATGGAGACGCCCGGTGGGGCGCATACCGCTGACTACACGCTGTTTTTGCATCTTAAGGCACCTTTGTGTGAAATTACATGATCTTGAAACTGGCCACCTTGAACACCAGCATGCTGTACGGCCCGGCCAGCAGTTTAACGCCGAGCATCAGGAGCGGCAGCAGCAGGTACGAAAAGACCGGCGTAAAAAAGACCAGCAGGATAATAATGATCATACCGTACGGTTCCAGCTTGCCCAGGGCCATGGCCTGACGGTAGGGCAGCACCCCCATCAGCACCCGTCCGCCGTCCAGGGGAGGGATCGGTATCATATTAAAAAAAGCCAGCAAAAGATTGATGTAGATTGAAAAGGCAGCCATGTAGCTCAAGGGCTGCAGCATGAAATTCGCCGAAGATCCGGAGGGGACCATCAGCAGCAGGTGCAACAGCCCGGCAGAGATGACCGCCAGGGTAAGGTTGGTGATCGGGCCGGCAGCAGAGACCCAGATCATGTCCTTTTTGGGATTACGCAGGTTTTCCACCACCACCGGCACCGGCTTGGCCCAGCCGATACCGACTATCACCAGCATCAGGGTGCCGAAGATATCAATATGCTTGAGCGGATTGAGGGTCAGGCGTCCCAGCATCCGGGCCGTGGGATCACCATAGCGCCAGGCCATATACCCGTGCGAGACCTCGTGACAGGTAATAGCCAGCAGACCCGGCACCAGCATGATGGACAGCTTGTACAGAATATTTTCTATCATCGTATCGCTTTCTTGTCTTCAGTGGAAACCGTTTAGTAGCAGAAGCAGCCAGTGAAGTCAATCAAGCCCGGTACCACAGAAAAGGGCGGGATAACTCCCGCCCTTTCCTGAACAGCATCGGCCCGGATATGGATCAGATGTCGTAATACAGGGCAAACTCCAGCGGCACCGGACGCATGCGAACCGGGTTTACTTCAGCTTCCATCTTGTACTCGATCCATTTCTCGATCACGTCAGGGGTAAACACATCACCCTTCAGCAGGAACTCGTGGTCAGCTTCAAGGCAGCGAAGCGCCTCATCAAGGCTGCCCGGAGCCGACGGGATATCCTTCAGCTCTTCAGGGGAGAGACCGTAGATATCCTTGTCCAGCGGCTGGCCCGGATCGATCTTGTTCTCGATACCGTCCAGACCAGCCATCAGCATGGCGGCAAAGGCCAGGTAACCGTTGCAGGAGGGGTCAGGGGTACGGTACTCAATCCGCTTTGCCTTGGGATTGGTTGACATCATCGGAATCCGCAGAGAAGCGGAACGGTTACGGCTGGAGTAAGCCATGTTGACCGGCGCCTCAAAACCCGGCACCAGCCGCTTGTACGAGTTGGTGGTGGGGTTGGTGATAGCGCACAGCGCCTTGGCATGCTTGATGATGCCGCCGATGTACCACAGGGCCATCTGGGACAACCCGCCGTATTTGTCACCGGCAAACAGGTTCTGGCCATCTTTCCAGATGGACTGGTGACAGTGCATACCGGAGCCGTTATCACCATACAGGGGCTTGGGCATAAAGGTGACGGTCTTGCCGTTACGATAGGCCACGTTCTTGATCACATACTTGAACCACTGCAGCTGGTCAGCCATATCAACCAGCGAGGAGAAGCGCATGTCGATCTCGGCCTGACCGCCGGTGGCCACCTCGTGGTGCTGGCACTCAACGCGGATACCGACCTTCTGCAGCTCCATGACCATTTCATTACGCAGGTCATTCTGGGAATCAACCGGCGAGCAGGGGAAGTAGCCTTCTTTGTGGCGCGGCTTGTAGCCCAGGTTGGGGAACTCTTCACGGCCGGTGTTCCAGGCACCTTCTACCGAGTCAACCATATAAAAGGCCTGGTTGGCAGTTGAATCGTAGCGCACCTCGTCAAAGATGAAGAACTCGGCCTCAGGTCCAAAGAAAGCGGTATCGCCGATACCGGTAGACTTGAGGTATGCCTCGGCCTTACGGGCGATGTTGCGCGGATCACGGGTGTAGTCTTCCTTGGTGATCGGATCAAAGATATTGCAGATCAGCGACATGGTCGGCACGGCGATGAACGGATCGATCTTGGCCGAACTAGGATCCGGCAGCAGGATCATGTCTGAGGCATGGATCGGCTGCCAGCCACGAATGGAAGAACCGTCAAAGCCCTGACCCTCTTCAAAGGTCTCTTCTTCGAACTCGGAGATCGGTACTGATACGTGCTGCCAGGTACCGATAAAATCCATGAACTTGTAGTCAACCATCAGCACGCCGTTCTCTTTTGCAAACTCTACAACCTGTTTCGGTGTCATCAAACGTCTCCTTTCAATTGGGGAAGGTAAACTGCATAAAAGTTAAAGGGCATCTTCTCCGGTTTCGCCGGTTCTGATCCGAACCACGGCCTCAACCGGAGTCACAAAGATTTTGCCATCGCCGAT
>DIUB01000111.1:9612-12941 GCA_002422265.1 Geobacter sp. UBA6169 | reverse complement strand
CCGAACCCCTTGACTTCACTGATAGTGATGCCCTGAATACCGATTTCATTGAGAGCCTCTTTGACCTCATCCAGCTTGAACGGTTTGATGATCGCCTCTACTTTTTTCATCACATATTCTCCCTTCGCAGCGGTTTTAGACAATAAAGGGTGCAACTTCACAACAACAACCGACCATTGTCTTGCAAACAGGTTGCCAACTTCATGCAACACATACTAATTTGAATTTATTAGATTTATTTATCAAGCATTAAAACAGACCAAGCCACTGAAGCACATTTTTTAGGCACGAGATCAAGAAACTGGCTTGTTTTTGGGCACCACAGTTTGAAAAAAATCAGGCTGCAAACTCTTTAAGCTCTCTGATAATCTCAACCTGCCGCTGGTTGATGTAGTAGGCAAGAGCCTGCTGGGAGTGTCGATCGGGGTGGAACTCCATGATACAGGTGAGATCGGGGGCGTCCCCCACGATTTTGGTAACGGTACCGGCAACGCCGATTTCACAGATTGACGCAGCGTCCTTGGTTTCCAGTTTAAGAATCAGGTTGACCTCTGCATCAGAGGCGATGTCCGGCACCTCTGCAGACAAGCGCAGAGCCACACCGCCAAGGGAGATGTCACGCACTGTGGCGGCAATAACTTCATTGCCGCAGTGCAGGTCGGCATCGGCACGATGCCCTTCAAGGCAGACCCGCACAAATCGCCTCAGATCTGACCGGATGCGGGCATAGTGGAAGTTGGTAAGAATGGCCCGCTTGCGGGCAACATTCACATAAAATACGTCACCCACCAGGTCATCTGATACCGGACTCTTCTCGTGAGCACGAATCAATGCCTTCTTTTCAAGGGTGATTACCTTGGCCTGGTACTCGTGCACCTCAAACTCGACCATGCCGTTCTCAACCGAAAGCAATCGCGCATCGTAGGAAACAGGTATCTCTTTGTAATAGTTGAGAAATGAAAAGACCTGACCAACCATCCCCTTCAAAAACTGGAGGATAACCAGATTGTCTTCGGTCTCAGTGCCACGCACTACTTTATCATAGTAGGAAAAGGTCACGCCGTCATCCTTGTGGGCTCTGAATCACTGAAGGAGACCGTAAAATTTGCCATATCGGTCTTGAAACAGTATAGTACAAGTAAACTGTTTGTATGTATCAGAAAAATTTCGGCATCACAAGCCGAGATTAAAGGCGCATCAACATGAGACGTAATCTGTGTCGTACCATTTCATACCAGTTACCATTCTGGGGTCTGCTACTGCTTGCAGCTCTTTCGCCTGCCCAGGCCGACATCTACCGCTTTGTCACCATTGACGGCGTGGAGACATTCACCGATGCACCACTGAACAAAGGTGCGGAGGTGGTCATCAAGACCCGTAAACCCCCTGCACGCAAGACCAAAACAGCGCGGGCACTGTCAGATGAAAGCAGCAAACCCCCGGCACCTTCATTGAAAGAGATCATTGAAAAGACCGTAGCAGCACAGATCAATCCCGCAGCAGAACAGCCAGGAGTCACGGTTGAGACAATCCTGCCGGTAAACGGTACGATCACATCCGGTGTCGGCATGCGTACCGATCCGATTGACGGAACCTGGCGACACCATAACGGCATTGATATTGCCGTTCCAACCGGCACGCCGGTTCAAAGCGTTGCAGATGGTGTTGTGGTCTATGCAGGGATGCGTTCAGGGTATGGCTGGACCGTGCTGATAGAGCACGACAATGGCATGATTACCCTGTATGGCCATAACAGCTCCAACCTGGTTCAACCGGGCCAGCTGGTAAAAAAAGGGGCAACTATTGCCCTTGCCGGCAGCACCGGCCGTTCCACCGGCCCCCATGTCCATTTTGAGGCATGGCAATCCGGCAACAACATAACGGCTGCCTTTATGCCCGGCAGCAACATCAAGATCGCCTCAGCAACCCATACACAACGCAACAGGGCGCGCTTTCGCAAAGAAGTTCTCTCGGACGGCTCCCTTTTGATCACCAACATCCCCGACTCGATCCCCTGATCAAAACAATACAATAGAAAAGGGCACCGTGTTTCCACAGTGCCCTTTTTAGTCAGTACCGAACCGGTAAAATTAGCAGCCGGCGGTCTTACGGAACAGCTTGCTTTCCTTGTTGGTGTCTTCGTACTTGACGCGAACTTCGTCACCAACCACAATCCGCTTGTCCTTCAGCTTGTCCAGGGTCAGCTGATCCTTGACCACTATCTCATGCTTTGCACCGCTCTTGCTATCCTTCACAATAACGGTTGCCGCAGCACCCTGCACGTCAATTTTCTCGATAGGGCCAGTTACCTTTTGCTCTGCAGCAAAGGCAAGGGCGGAGATGCTCAGGAATGCAGCGGTCACTACTACAGAAATCATTTTTTTCATCGTGTGTGCTCCTTTTTGAGATTAGACAGTACAAATACACAATAACTATTTAACGGTTGCTTAGCAAGCTTTTTCGTACAATTGACTGTATTAACGGACTGTTACTCCCAGCCTGGTCGTCAGGTTCGATACTACTTTCTGATGCAGCTGCTGAACCTCTTCGTCTGTCAGAGTCCGGTCTGCAGCTCGATAACGCAACCTGAGAGCAATACTTTTGCAACCTTCAGGAAGGCGGTCACCCTGATACAGATCAAAGATCGCCACATCTTCAAGTTCCTTAACCTTACTCCCATGTACGCATTCAATCAGGCCGGCGGCCGGCAGATCAAGCGGAGCCAGCAGTGCCACATCACGCACGCTTTCAGGAAAACGTGATGGCGGGACAATGGCAGCACCTTTACCCGCCAGTCGCACCAGCTCTTCAAAATTCAGTTCAAAAAAGTAGACCGGCCGTTCGATTTCATAAGCGGCAGCTACATGGGGATGCAACTCTCCAACCGTGCCGACCAGCGTCTGTCCCACAAGGATCCGGCAGGATTTACCCGGGTGATAGTACGGCTCAGGCAGATCAGCCACCCATGAAACATGACTGATCTGCAGAAGTTCAAACAGATTTTCAATGATTCCCTTGGCATCAAAAAAATCAACCTCAACCTTGTCCCGACACCACCCTTCTCTGTCACGCAAACCGCTGATAATACCGGCACTGAACATCGGTTCATCAGGCATTTCACGAGCTGGATCGACATGATACACCCTGCGCATTTCAAATAATCGCAGATCAAGACTACGGAAACTCATGTTACGGGAGGCCGTTTCCAGAAGCCCCGGTAACAGCGTCGTACGCATCACTGATTGTTCAGCAGCCAGCGGGTTGCAGAGTTTGATGGCATTACGACGCGGATCGTCTGCCAACAGACCAAGCCTGTCGGCAGCATCCGG
>DIUB01000111.1:0-9595 GCA_002422265.1 Geobacter sp. UBA6169 | reverse complement strand
GGGCAATCGGCATGGTGGCCGGCACCTGATCAAATCCGTTCAGCCGACAGATCTCTTCGATCAGATCAATTTCACGCTCGATATCAATCCGGTAAGACGGAATGGTCACCTGAAAACTGTTGTTGGAAACCGGCTGCACCTGAAACTCAAGATTACGGAACAGATCTGCCATCCGGTCCGGACTCAGCGACAGCCCCAGGATTGCGTTTGCCCGTTCAGGACGAAAGGTAACAGAGACCGCAGGCCGGGGAGCAGGGAAGTTGTCCACAATCCCCTTTGCCACATTGCCGCCGGACAGCTGAGCAATCAGACTGGCAGCGCGATCAATCGCCTTGGGCACCATCTCCAGGTCAGCGCCTCGCTCAAAACGATGGGATGATTCAGTATGCAGCCCCAGCCGTTTGCTGGTGCGGCGAATGGTGGGCGGATCAAAGAAGGCGCTCTCCAGTAGAATGTCGGTGGTTTGGTCGGTGATTTCAGAATTCTCGCCCCCCATAATTCCTGCCAGGGCAACCGGTCGCTCCTTGTCGCAGATCATCAGATCAGCTGCGGTCAAAATACGTTCCTGACTGTCAAGGGTGCGGAACAACTCTCCCTCAAAAGCCTTGCGCACAATGATCTGCCCCCCTGCTACCCGAGTGTAATCAAAGGCATGCAGCGGGTGCCCCAGCTCGATCATCACCAGGTTGGTCACGTCCACCACGTTATTGATGGAACGCACTCCAACGGCATTGAGGCGTTTTACCAACCAGGCCGGTGACGGTGCAATTTTGCAGCCTGAGATGAAGCGGGCTGCATAACGCGGGCAGCCGACTGCATCCTGGATCGCCACAGAGATTCTACTGTCAACCGGCTCGCCATATTCCGGCACCACTACCGGCTGATAGCGAACTTTCTTGCCCAGCTTGGCAGCCACCTCACGCGCAATGCCGATCACACTCAAACAATCAGCACGGTTGGGTGTCAGACCGATCTCGAAGACAGTATCCTTTAACCCCATTGCTTCAAAAAACGGCTTACCCAGCGGCAGGTTCTCCGTCAAAACCATGATACCGGCACTCTCCTCAGCCAGCCCAAGCTCTTTTTCTGAACAGAGCATACCGCATGATTCTTCACCACGGATCTTGGATCGTTTGATTTTGAATTCACCGGGCAGCACGGCACCGACTTGCGCCAAAGCAACTGTATCCCCCTGTTTAAAGTTCTGGGCTCCGCAGACTACCGACAGGATTTCACTGCCGTTATCGATCTTGCAGAGCGAGAGCTTATCGGCGTTAGGGTGCTGGTTTTTTTCAACAACCCGTGCCACCACCACCTCATCCATACCGCTTCCCAGAGCGGTAACGCCCTCAACCTCCAACCCCAGCATGGTCAGCAAATCTGCTAAATCCTGGGGGGACAGATCAAAATCAACGAACTCTTTCAACCAGTTATAAGTAACTTTCATATATTCACCGCGCCTTAAAACTGCCGTAGGAATCTGACGTCGTTTTCAAACAAAAGCCGCATATCGCTGATACCGTATTTTAACATAGCAATCCGTTCGATACCCATTCCAAAGGCAAAACCGGAAATCACCTCGGGATCGTAGCCTACATGACGGAACACCTCAGGATCAACCATGCCTGCCCCCAGAATTTCAAGCCAGCCGGTCTGCTTGCAGACGCGGCAACCGCTACCGCCACAAATTACGCAGGCAATATCAACCTCGGCAGAAGGTTCCGTAAACGGGAAAAAACTGGGGCGCAGACGTACACCGGTCTTCTGGCCAAACAGCTGATTGGTAAAGGTGGTCAGAATCCCCTTCAGATCAGCAAAAGACACCCTGGTGTCCACCATCAGCCCTTCAATCTGGTGAAACATCGGCGAATGGGTTGCATCCGAATCACAGCGATACACTGTGCCCGGCGCAATGATCCTGACCGGCGGTTGTTGCTGCAGCATGGTACGAATCTGAACCGGCGAGGTATGGGTCCGCAACAGCAGCTGGTTTTCAACAAAAAATGTGTCTTGCATATCACGGGCCGGATGTTCGGGCGGAAAATTCAACGCCTCAAAGTTGTACCAGTCATGTTCAATCTCCGGCCCTTCCGCCACTGAAAACCCCAAGCCGGCAAAGATCTCGCTGACTTCCTCAATCACCAGGGTCACCGGATGTTTACTCCCCTTGCAGCGACTGCGGCCGGGCAGGGTCACATCAATCCGCTCAGTGGCCAGCTTTTGTGCAACAGCATCACGGCGGCTACGCTCCAAGGCCTGCTCGACAGCAGCCTCAACCTCATCTTTAACCTGGTTGACAAGCTGGCCGACATGTGGGCGCTCATCGACAGGCAGTGCGCCCAGCCCCTTCATAAGGCCGGTCAGTTCCCCTTTGCGTCCGAGAAACCTGACCCGTACCTCCTGCAACACCTCTTCAGTATCTGCGGCAGTGACAGCAGCCAGCGCCTGTTGCCGCAACTGTTCAAGCTGATCCCTCATGGTCTTGTTCCTTTAACCGACTGAGAATGGAATAGAACGGAAAAAGGGACGGGAGAGCAGCCCCCCATCCCTTTTACCAGCACAATGACAAAGCCTTACAGCTGGGCCTTGGCCACAGCCGCAATCTCGGCAAAACCTTTCGGGTCGGTAATGGCAATATCAGCCAGCACCTTGCGGTCAATCTGCACGTCAGCCTTTTTCAGGCCGTGTATAAACTTGCTATAGGACAGGCCGGCAAGACGCGATGCAGCGTTGATACGCATGATCCAAAGTGAACGAAAATCACGTTTCTTGACGCGACGGTCACGAAACGCGTAATTGAGTGCCCGGTCAACCGCCTCGGTTGCACTGCGGAACAGCTTACTCCGCGCACCACGGTAGCCCTTGGCCAGCTTCAATACCTTGTTGCGGCGTTGCCGCGTTTTAAAACCACCTTTTGCTCTCGGCATCTTCTACTCCTTTAGTTTTAGGTACCCGATCCGCAAGGGGCCGTTTCCTCACGGTTCTGGGGCGAGACAGCAGTTGCTGGCTCTGATTACATATAAGGGATCAACGCACAGATATTCTTCTGGTCAACGGCAGCAACGGTGTTGCCTTGACGCAGGTTACGCTTACGCTTGCGGGTCTTGCTGGTAAGAATGTGGCTGGTAAATGCGTGGGCGCGCTTCACCTTACCGGTACCGGTCTTCTTGAAGCGCTTTGCAGCTGCGCGATTGGTCTTGATCTTTGGCATGGTCTTGCTCCTTGATGGTGTTAACAGATCACTCGGAATCTGTGCTTACTTTGTTAATGTTTTTTAGCTTTGGGTGCAACAATCATAAACAACTGACGGCCATCAACCCGCGGAGCAACTTCTACCACGGCAATGTCTGCCAATTCTGCAGCAAACTTTTCAATGACAGCTCTACCGATGTCCTGATGGGTGATTTCACGACCACGGAAAACCAGCGTCACCTTGGCCTTGTTCCCCTCTTCCAGAAAACGGCGCACATGCTTGATCTTGAAATCGAGGTCATGGTCATCGGTTTTGGGCCGTATCTTGACCTCTTTAACCTGCACCTGCACCTGTTTCTTCTTGGCTTCCTGCTGCTTTTTGCTCTGCTGATACTTGAACTTGCCGTAATCCATGATCCTGCAGACCGGCGGCGTAGCAGAGGGTGATACCTCTACCAGATCAAGCTGACGAGCCTCTGCAGCCTCCAGGGCCTCACGTAATGTCAGAATACCCAGCTGTTCACCATCATGAGCGATAACACGTACTTCTGAAGCACGAATGGCGTGATTGATATTGACGGTCGCAGTTTTTGCCGGGGCAGCTATGGCAGCACCTCCTGAGGAACAGATGGCAGTAATGATTTCATTAGTTAAATGCCTTACTTTCGGATTCTACAAACGCTATAAATGCTTCTGGTGACAGAGCCTGCAGGTTCTTACCGTCACGATATCGCGGTGTGACCGTTCCCTGCTCAACCTCCTTGTCACCAATAACCAGCATATAGGGTATCTTCTGCAATTGTGCTTCTCGAATTTTGAAATTCAGCTTTTCATTACGCAGGTCTTCCTGCACACGTAACCCGGCAGCCCGAAGCCTTTTAAATACGTCCTGGGCGTAGGGAATCTGATTATCGGTGACCGTCAGAACAACCGCCTGTACCGGGGCAAGCCACAGCGGGAAATTGCCGGCAAAGTGTTCGATCAGCACTCCGATGAACCGCTCAATGGAACCAAGGATAACCCGATGTACCATGACGGGCCGTTTCCGCTCGCCGTCACTGGCCACGTACGTAAGGTCAAACCGCTCAGGCAGGGTAAAATCGCACTGGATAGTAGCACACTGCCACCGCCTGTCAAGACAATCACGCAGTTTTATGTCGATCTTGGGTCCGTAAAAAGCGCCGTCCCCCTCATTGACCTCAAAAGGACGACCTGTATCCTTAAGTGCCCCAAGCAAGGCACTGGTGGCACGTTCCCAGTCCTCATCACTGCCAATCGACTTTTCCGGGCGGGTTGATAGCTCCATCTCGTACTCAAAACCGAAGATCCCCATAACATCGGAGACAAAGCTCAATACTCCTTTAATCTCGCTGTCTAACTGCTCTGGAGTACAGAGGATATGGGCATCATCCTGGGTAAAGCAGCGTACCCGCAGTAACCCGTGCAGTACTCCGGCCCGCTCGTGACGATGTACCGTACCCAGCTCAAAGTAGCGTTGGGGCAGGTCACGATAACTGCGCAGCTGCGACTTATAGATCATCATATGGGCGAGGCAGTTCATTGGTTTGACACCAAAGCTCTGCTCATCCACCTCGGTAAAATACATGTTCTCGCGGTAGTTATCGTAATGCCCGGAACGCTGCCACAGATCTGTCTTGAGAATCTGCGGGCCAACCACGATGTCATAGCCGCGCTTCAGGTGTTCCTTACGCTCAAAATCTTCCAGCAGGGTACGCAGCATGGCACCTTTGGGGTGCCAGATGGCAAAACCGGCCCCTACCTCATCATTAAACGAGAACAGATCCAGCTCGCGTCCCAGCTTGCGATGGTCACGGCGTTTGGCCTCTTCCAGACGGTGCAGGTAGGCTTCCAACTCTTTTTTATCCGTAAAGGCAGTGCCGTAAATCCGCTGCAGCATCCGATTATTCTCATTGCCACGCCAGTAGGCACCGGCAATAGAAAGCAGCTTGAACGCCTTCAACTTGCTCGTATTGGGTACATGCGGACCACGGCAGAGATCGGCAAATCCACCCTGGGTGTAGACCGAAACCGTTTCAGCACCAATATCCTCAATCAGCTCTTTCTTGTACGGCTCCCCCATTTGTTCAAAGAAGGCAATGGCCTCGGCAGCAGACATCACAGCCCGTTCAACCGGCTGCCCGGCAGCCGCCAGCTCTGCCATCCGCTTTTCTATTTTTTCAAGATCTTCAGGGGTAAAGGGCACTGCTATATCAAAGTCGTAATAAAAACCGTTTTCTACTGATGGACCGATGGTCACCTTGGCAGCCGGAAACAACTCTTTTACTGCCTGAGCCATCAGGTGCGAAGTGGAGTGCCTGATAATATCCAGCGCCTCCGGACTCTTATCGGTAATAATTGCGACGGTGTCGCCGTCATTCAGAGGCGTGTACAAATCTACCAGCTGGTCATTCACCTGACCAGCCAATGCTGCTTTGGCCAGCCCTGCACCAATTGAACCGGCAAGATCGGCAACTGTAGCCCCGGCTGGCAACTCCCGCTGTGTTGTGTCCGGTAGTGTCACACGAATCATGGACATTCGTTTCTCTCCACAAAGAAAAAGGCATCGGTAACACCGATGCCGCTCTCAGGTAAATGGCTGGCGTGGGAACCTCTGTAGCGCCTGTCTCCACCTTGGCCTGGCAGAGGTACCACATTCATCAAGCAGCATTAAAGCAGCAGACCAGTACAGGCTATACATAAAGCCTGATTTCAGGATCATGTCTGATAGCACAGGCTCGGTATGTTGTCAACAATACAGTCCGGTTTACAGCATCAACATACGCACCTGATTATATGAGAGTTGCGGTAACCCGGTTGCGATGATCAAGATACTGGTAATTCAGGGCTTCCGTAATCCCTTCAATAATTCTGATGCCGAAATCATCTCCGTGGACATCCTGCTCCAGCGGATTATACGGCACACCGTACTGCTCAAAGACCAGCTCAAGGGAGTCATGCTTTTCAGAATGTGCAATTTGCAGCTCAAGCGGGGCTTTGCCCAGCAGCGGCTGGTGCAGCAGCAGCAGCTCCTCAACCAGCAGCAACAGGTTGTGTCTGGTATTTTTAGGCAGGATCTGCCGTTCGCAGAAGGTTTCAATCTCGGCGTTCATGGCATACAGGTCATAATCCGGCCCATGAATTAGATAGTGAAAGCTGCGGATCCGGTTGATAAAAGCCCGCGTTCTTTCCCGCTGGGGCTGCTCAAATATCTGCTGCGGAGTGCCTTCTTCGTAAATGCTGCCTTCGTCCATATAAAAGACACGGCTGGAGACATCCCGGGCAAAATCCATCTCATGGGTCACGATCAGCATAGTCATACCGCCTTTGGCCAAACGCCGGATCACCGCCAGCACCTCGCTGACCATGGTGGGATCAAGGGCCGAGGTGGGCTCATCAAACAGGATGATCTCCGGCTCCATGGCCAGGCAACGGGCAATGGCAACCCGCTGTTTCTGACCACCGGACAGTTCATCAGGATAGGCATTCGCCTTTTCTGCCAACCCCACTTGCCTGAGCAACTGCAGTGAGTGCTGTTCTGCCGCATGCCTTGCCAGGCCACGCAATCTGATCGGGCCGATCGTCAAATTTTCAATCACACTCAGATGGCTAAAAAGATTAAACGATTGAAACACCATGGTCATTTTCTGACGAATCGCAGACACATCGGTATGCCTGTCCAGCAGATCAATACCATCAATCAGGATTGAGCCGCCGCTGGGCTGATCCAGCAGGTTGAGACAACGCAGAAAGGTGCTTTTGCCAGTGCCGGAAGGGCCAATAATGGAGATAACCTCCCCCTTGCTGATGGTGGTGGTAATATCGCGCAGCACAGTCAGATCACCAAACTTTTTTGAGAGATGTTCAACCCTGATCATCCGGTCACCGCCTCTCTGCGTTTTAGCTTTGGATCACACCTGCGTTCTGCGTACTCAAGCAGTTGCAGCAGCGTCCAGGAAATCAGAAAGTACAGTACTGCCACCATAATCAGCGGGAAAAAAGCATCAAAGGTACGGCTGCGAATGATGTCGCTGGCCTTGGTCAGATCCTGCACTGCAATGTACCCCACAATGGAGGTCATCTTCACCAGCGAGATAAACTCTCCCTTGTAGACCGGCAACACCCGCTGCACCATCTGGGGCAGGATAATATGAAGAAAGGTCTGCACCCTGGTGAACCCCAAAGAGATGCCTGCCTCGGTCTGCCCCTTGTCGATCCCCTCAATGCCTGACCGAAAGATCTCTGCCGTGTAAGCGGCAAAATTCATCCCGAAGGCCAGAACAGCCACTACAACCGGATCAATCCTGACCGAGGCAAAGACCACATAAAAAATCAACATCAACAGTACCAGCACCGGTACGCCCCGCAGGATGGCGATATAGAGCCTGGCCAACACCGAGAACAACGGCTTGCGGGACATCCGCAGAAAGCAGACCAGCGCACCACCCAGGGTACCGACAACCGTAGCGAACACAGAAATGATAACGGTGGTTTTAAGGCCATCAAAGATCAACAAATAACGGTTTTCATGGATGATGTTGCTGTAAAAGCTCTGAATAATCCCCTTAAAAAAACCAGGTGCATCCACTGTCGTTTCATTCTGGACAGCGGCTGCGCTCCCGGCAATATTCTTTTTTAACGCCACAATACTGGTGGCCAGCTCATAGTAGGGATCAGAAAAAACAACCCGCTTTTTGCGCTCTGCAGTGATGGCCAGCGTGCTGGAGATCAGATCAATCTTGCCGGTTGCTGCTGCAGCAACCAGTCCGCCAAACTCCATATCCCGGTACTCCACCCGCTTACCCAGATAGGCGGCAAACCGTTCAGCCAGTTCAATATCAAAACCGGTCAGCCTGCCATGCTCTATGGCGGTAAACGGCAATCCCTTATCACTGGCAATACCGACAATCAAGCGGCCATTGGCTTCACTGTTCGCTATCTCAGGCATCCGGGTGCTGCCGTCGATAATCCATCGCCGTACCATATCCTGATGTAGGCCGTTTGATCTGGCCTGTTTCAAAAAGGCATTGAACTCCTGACGCATCGAGTCATTTATCCGGTTAAAACCGATCGCAATCGGCACCGTAAAGAGCGGCTCACCCACGGTACCCAGCTCCTGATCGTTACGGAATAGATCCAAAAGCGATTCACGCACATAAAAGGCAGCATCAATCTTGCCGGTCTTGATGGCCAGAATCATGTCTGACAAGGTCTTGTATTGCAGCACGGTTGCCCGGGGAAAGTTCTTGGTGGCATAGGCATCATGTATAGAGCCGATCAACACACCAATCCGCTTGTCCTTTAGATCATCGGCCCCGGCCAATGGAGCAGTGGCAGCCGCTGCATCAGGCAATCGCTGCAGCCCCCCGGTTACAGCAAGCAGAAAAACCATTAATCCGATCCAGAACTTCAGCATCTGCCTCAAACTATTCCCTGACCAGAGCCGCAATGCCGCCGCTGTAATACGGCTCAGAGAACAGCACTTTCTTGGCCCGCTCCTCGGTAATGGTAATACAGGCCGCAATCATATCCACCTTGCCTGAAATCAGAGCAGGAATCATGGAGCCAAACTCCATATTAACCACCTCAAGCTTCATATCCAGTTTCTGGGCAATCAGGGCGGCAAGCTCAATATCAAGCCCGACCACCGCATGTGAGGCATCCACAAAGGAAAACGGCTCGGTAATGGCTGCAGTGCCCAGCCTCAACACTCCCTTACTGCCGCCTGAAGGAATGACCGGCATTGCAGCCGGACTGCCGGACTTAGGCAGCCATCGTTGCAGCATGGCATCGTACCCGCCGTTTTTTTTCAGATCGCTCACCACCTGATCAATGGCATTTTTCAGTTCCTTCTTGTCCATCTGCACAGCAAAACCGTACTGATCTCTCGTAAGCATTTCCGGCAGCACCGTCAGACCGCTGTTCTTGGCCGCGATATTCTTCAAAATCGGCTCATCGTAGGCTGCTGCATCGGCCTTGCCTGTCTTTACCGCCAGAGCAGCATCAAGCACACTGTTAAAATACTTGAATTTCGCATTCGGGAAGCGTGACAACACCAGCTTGTCGGCAGCGGTTCCGGTAGGCACGGCAAACTCCTTGCCTTCAAGCTGAGACAACTGCGTAATCTTTTCCCGCTTGCTGCAACCGGTCGGCAGCAGCAATGCAACAACCAACAACGAACCAACAAACATCCGTACACTGTTACCAATCATGGTCAGATTATCTCCTTTTCGTGCGGTACTTTTGTAAACTCCTCAGGTCATACCGTGCAGGATGTTCTCTACTTAATTTCACGCATCCGTGCAACCGTTGTTTCAATCAGTCCCGCAATCGCTTCAGCTTCTGACTACCCATGTCCCGGCAAGCTCTCCGCCTGATGAAGCTG
>DIUB01000112.1:7945-13346 GCA_002422265.1 Geobacter sp. UBA6169 | reverse complement strand
CACGGCTCCCGCTTCTGGTTTACGGCCCGTTTCCGGATCGTGCCGCCTGCGGTTGACGTTGCACCGTCCCCTGCCCCGTTGCAGGGTGTTCAGGTGTTGGTGGTGGATGACCATGCCACCAGCCGCCAGCTGCTGATCACCCTGCTGAGCAGCTGGGGCTGCGGTTACGAGACCGCAGCCGACGGCTACACGGCGCTGGGGATGCTGCAGGAGGCCCGGGAAGCAGGCAGCCCGGTTCAGGTGGTGCTGCTTGACTACACCCTGCCTGATCTGGACGGCCTTGCCGTTGGCCGGATGATACGCGAAAAGGAAGAACACGCCGACACCCGGCTGCTGCTGTTGACTCCTCTGGGGATCAGGATTGAGCCGGAACAGCTGCAGGCCGCCGGTATAGCCGCCACCCTGACCAAACCGCTCCGTCACGAAGCGCTCCAGCGCTCCCTGACTCAGCTGAGCGGACGGGCCGAAGCTGCCGAATCAGCGGGCACAGCTCCGCCCCCTACAGCAGAACAGGAGCGTTTGCAGCGGGCCTCCTTCAAAATCCTGCTGGCCGAGGACAACCCGGTTAATCAGACCGTGGCAATTGCCATGCTCAAGAGACAGGGGTACCGGGTGGATGTGGCAGGTAACGGCCTGGAGGTACTGGAGGCGCTGTCACGGATCCCCTATGACCTGATCCTGATGGATTGTCAGATGCCGGAGATGGACGGCTTTGAGGCCACCAGCCGGATCAGGGACCGCAAGACTCCTTTGCTGCGTCACCAGCTGCCGATCATTGCCATGACGGCCAACGCCATGAGCGGGGACCGCGAACGCTGCATTGCAGCCGGCATGAACGACTACCTGGCCAAGCCGGTTAAACCGCAGCAGTTGCAGCAGATGCTGGAAAAATGGCTCACATCGGCCGAGGCATCAGCAGAGGAGCCGGATGCCGAACAGCCGCCTCTGCAGCTGGAGAGCCTGCCGGTCTTTGATCAGGAAGAGATCATGGAGCGGTTGGGGGACAGTCAGGAACTGCTGAAGGAGATCATCGGCGTGGCCCGCACCGATCTGCCGCTGCGGCTGCAGCAACTCCGCCAGGCTCTGCAGGAAATGGATCGCACCGCATTGCGCCAGGCCGCTCATACCATCAAAGGTATGGCCGCCAACCTGGGTGGGCCGCGCCTGCGGCAGGCTGCCGCCCGGTTTGAACACCAGTCGCATGAGGCGCCGCCGGCCCTGCTGCAGCAAATGGCCGCCGTTATCGATGAGCAGGCTGCACTACTGCTGGAGCAGTTGAATCAACGATAATTCCGGTTTTGCTTTCCCTGAACTGGAGTTTCATGATAACGTCATCCCCCATGTCACGCACTCACCATTACCGGATATGCCGCATCTGTTGCCTGCTGCTGCTGCTCTGCAGCCTGCTACACCTTGCTGCCCCCGGCTGCGGCTCTGCTGCCGTAGCCTGTGCAACCGGAACTCTGGACAACAGCACTACCGACAACCATGACGAGCCGACAGCAGCTCCGGACAGTGAAGAACCGGCACTGCTCCCCTTTGTCCGTGCCCTCCCGCTCCTGGCTGATCAGAGGCTGCGTCCCCTGCAGCTGTTATCACCGCCCCCCCCAGGTCACCGCCCCCTGATTGCCCCGCCGGAATAGTCCCGCTGCCCTGTCAGCCCGACTTTCCGGCAGCTGCCCCCACCCGCGGTGCAGCTGGTTGCATCACAAGAACCAGGTACGCAAGGGATCCCGTCATGAGCATTGAGCGTTGCAGCAATCCTGCCTGTCATCAGCGTTTTGAAGTAATTGAGTTCGGTCGTACCCGCCCGGCCCAACCGGAGCCGCGCCGGCTTGTCTGCCCCTACTGCGGCCACACCGTCTTCCGCAAGACCCGTGGCGCCTTTATCGTCAGCAGACTGGAAGGGGATCCGTTCGATGATTTCGCCCCCCGCGTCAACGTCGGCTGACCGGGTTTTGCCGATGCCCATTACCCCGCAATCCTGCTCCCCTCCTTGGCCGCAACCACCTCAAGGCGTGACTGGATCCGCTCCTTCAGTTCCGCCAGGTGAGAGATGATCCCGATCACCCGGCCTGCCCGGTGGAGTTCGATCAGGGTGTTGAGGGCATAATCAAGGGTCTCGCCATCCAGGGAGCCGAACCCCTCATCAATAAAGATGCAATCCAGATAGCGGCCCCCGCTCTGGGCCATGACCACATCAGAGAGCCCCAGAGCCAGCGAGAGCGAAGCCAGGAACGACTCGCCGCCTGAGAGGGTGAAGGCCGGACGCTTCTCACCGCTGTAGTCATCAGTGACATCCAGATCCAGCCCGCTGGTGGCCTTGCCGTCACGGGGGGCCTCGGAGCGCACCAGATGGTAGCGGCCCCGACTCATCCGCGAGAGCCGCTGTGAGGCGGCACTGGCAACCTCTTCAAACAGCGAGGCCAGCACATAGCGCTGCAGGGTCATCCGCTTGGGGTTCTGCCCTGCTGCAAGATCAGCCAGCCGACCGGCAACGGCAAACTCCTGTTCCAGTCTGGCGGTTTTTTCCGCTTTTTCACCAATGGCAGCCAGCGCCGTCCGCACCCCCTGTTGTGCTGCCTCAAGCTGGCCCAGCTGTTTCTGCAGCAAGCCAACCTGCTGATCTGCCTGTTGTTTGGCTGTCTGAGCCGCAGCAAGATCAGGGCGCGGGCTTCCCTGCACCCCGCCCTCGGCCCGGGCCAGACGTTGCTGCGCTGCTGCCAGCCCTTCGGCAAATTGCCGGAGGATCAGACGCTGCCGGTCAATCTCGGGACGCGGCAACCGGGCCTCCTGCCAATCCCCGGCAGTGACAAAACCTTCCGATTCCAGACGGTCAGCAAAGACCTGCTGCTGTTCTGTCAGCTCTGCATCAAGACGTTTGAGCTGGGCCTGCTTTTCAGCCTGCCGGCCAATGGCGCTGTTCAGACGATTTTCAACGGCTGTCTGGTCCTCTTCCGCTTTCTTAAGCGCTGCCTGGGCAGTGGTAATCCGGTTATTCAGTTCCGCAATCTTCTTGTGCACGTCTGCCGCAGTATGGCCACCAGCCTGNNCAGACCGGCCTGCCGTGCTGTCCGCTCCTGACGAACGGCTTCAAGCTCTTGCGCCGCATCCTGCGTCTTCCTGATCCGTGTAACCAGTACCTGCTGCTCCTCCTTCAGCAAAGACAGCGGTTGTGATGCCCGGGAACCAAGCAGTTCCTCCAGGGCCTGCAGGCCCGCTGCAAGACCGCTTTGCTCCACATCAAGGCTGTTTTTTTGTATGCGGGCCTGCCGGGCGACAGCTGCTGCCTCGTCAAGGGCCTTACGGGCCTTATCCAGTTCTTTGGCATCCGGCACCTCTTCAGAGGCCGGAGCCGGGGCAGGGTGATCAGGAGACCCGCAGACCGGGCAGGGTTTTCCCTCTTTCAGTTCCTGCACCAGCAGGGCAGCCTGACCGGCAACAAACCGCTGCTGAAGGTCATCTGCCAGCTGCTGCAGCCTGGCCTGCTGTCGCTCTGCAGCTGCAACAGCTGCCGCAGCCTGCTGCAGCTGTTCTTCCACCCCGGTCAGCTGCCGCTGTTTCTGATCAAGCTGCTGCCGTGCCGTTAGCCATCGGGCCAGCTCCGCCGCCTCTGCCTTGAGTTTTTCAGCTTCTGCGGTTGTGATGGCCAGTGTTTCAACGGCCACAGTCAGATCAGTCAGCCGCTGTTCTGTTGCCGCAATGCGCGTTTTACACTGTTCAGCATCGTTGCGTGCAGCCTGTTCTGCCTTCCGGGCAGCGGTAAGGGTCGAACGGGCAGCATCCAGTTCAGTCAACCTGGTCAGCCGCGCCTCCAGCCGGGCCTTTTCTGCTGCCAGTTCAGGGACCTGCTCCACGGCTGTCCTTGCCAGCTGCAGACGCTCCAGAGCTTCCTGCTTCCGGCGTTCACCGTTCAGTATCTCCTGCCCGAGGCCGGTCAGTTCAGCAGTACGATCCTGCAGCTCTTTCCGGCTCCTGACCAGCCGTTCATCCAGATCAACCAGATTGAGCGCCCTGGCGGCCCGTTCGATCCTGGTGTTCAGTGCCTCCATGTCAGCCTTGCGTTCAACCAGGGCAGCCAGGGCGGCTCTGGCCTGATCCAGTTCGGCGAAGCGGCTTGCCAGGGCCTGGGCCTGCTGCAACTGCTGATCAGCCTGCTGCTGCAGTCTGGTCTGTTCAGCCAGCTGACGTCCCATATTTTCATGCTCTGCCTGCAGTGCAGCCAGCCGCTGGTCCAGCTTCTCGGTTGAGTCAGCCTGATGGCTGGACAGGATCCCCTCTACCGCTGCCTTCAGCTCCTTCAGTTCAGATGCCAGCTGCATTTTGCGGTTCCTGAGCAGCTGTTCCAGCTGCTTGAACCGGAGCGTGCCGAACAACTTTTCCAGGATCTGCTCCTTTTCATCAGATTTGGCCAGCAGGAGCTTTCTGAACTCACCCTGGGGCAGCACCACCACCTGACGGAACTGCTCGCTGGTAAACCCCAGCACCTCCTCTATCTTCTGCCGCACCTCACCCACCTTGCCGAGACGTTCACCCAGCACTGCCCCCTGCTCGTCTATCAGGCAGAACTCCACCTGATGCTTGATCTCCCGCTGTCTGCCTTTGTGCGCGATTGTCTGGGGCGGTGTCCGCTTGATATGGAACCGTCGGGGACCAACCTGAAAGCTGAACTCCACCTCACAGACGGCATCACTGGCGGCCCGCTGTGAACGCAGAAAATGCTCATTGCGTTTCTCACCGCTGGGGTCTCCGTAGAGGGCGTAGCAGATGCCGTCCAGGATGGAGGTCTTACCGGCGCCGGTGGGGCCGTGGATCAGCAGAAAGGCGTTGTCGCCGTACCGGGTAAAATCAACGGTCTGCTCACCTGCAAAAGGGCCAAAGGAGCGCAGAATCAGTTTGAGCGGTCTCACAGCAGACCTCCTGTCTGATCGGCCCGCAACGTATCAAGGGTTGCCAGCACCAGCTGTTCTTCATCCTGACTGAGCTCGCTACCGGTAACATGCCGGAAGAACGAGGCGATGATCTGCTGGTCGCTCTTACTGCGGATCTCGATCCCCCCTTCCCCTGCCCGGTCCGGATTCCAGGCACTGCGGGTGATGTTGAGCAGGTTGGGATAGGCCGCCCGCAGGGCTGCAGCGTAGTCAAACAGGGCGCCTCGATCAGTCAGTTCTGCCCAGAGGTAGTCCTGCCGGGCCGGATCGTTGTCTGCCTGTGCCAACAGATCGGCCAGTTCACCCCGGATGATCCGCAGATCACGCAGCGGTCTGAGCGTGATGACTTCCCGCGTAAAGCTGCCGTCTGCTGCCAGATCGTAGAGGGCAACCTCTTTGCGGTGGTCAGATTCGGAAAAGGAGTATTTGAGGGGAGAACCGGCATAAAAGACCGTATCGCTGATCTTCTG
>DIUB01000112.1:0-7824 GCA_002422265.1 Geobacter sp. UBA6169 | reverse complement strand
GATCATCAACCGATCTGCGCAGCTGCAGCGGGTCAAGGTACGGCAGGGGATAGAAGGTGACCGGCCCGTGACGGTCTTCCAGCACGACCGGGCTGACCCCCTGGCCGATGGCCGGTGCGATATACAACCCCCGGGAGCGCACCAGGCGCCCGGCAAAGGAGAGCCGCTCGGCACTGTCATGGTTGCCCGGTGTCAGGATGACGGGGATACCGAGATCAGCCAGCAGAGCGGTCAGGAAGTCATCCATCGCCACCGTGGCCGATACCGGCGGCACCGAGCGGTCATACAGATCACCGCTGATGCAGACCACCTCTGCCCTGACATCCCGGGCAATGGTAACAATCTGATCAAGGATATGGGATTGATCATCAGTCAGCTGAACATCATGGATGATCTTGCCCAGATGCAGATCAGCAAGGTGCAGAATACGCATGGAACCTCCTTGAGAAGGAAAACCGGCGGCCGTGCCGCTTGAAAAAAACACCCGTGCTGCCGATACGGATACTGAAACCACAGCAAAGGCGGCACACCATGAACAGCCGGTATGATTATGAATACAGCTACCAGGGGATTACCTTTGATGAACGGCAGGCGATACGTCAGCTCTTCAGCACTGATGACGACCGGCACCTGCTTCCTGAACCTTCCCCGGGAACCGTTGCAGCAGAGGGAGCCCAGCAATGAGCCTCACCATCCGCAAGGATATTCCCACACCCCTTGAATTACAGTACCAGGAGCTGAAAAAGCAGGCTCTGGTTGACCGTAACACCGACCAGACCAGAAATTTCAGAAAAGAGCGTCCAACCGATCAAGGTCCCCTGACGTCACCCGTGACAGATGATAACGAAACAAACGGGCGAAAACCATCACAACCGGTTACACCTGAAGAAATGCAGGCACTGCGAAGGACTTTTTCTATATACGCTTAGTCCCGCTTAGTCCTGCTTTGTCAGATCACTACACAAACCACCTTGCCACTTTCCTCAACACTCAAAAGCTGCTATTCTTGTGTCCGGCAACGCTTGACAAACAGGTAATGAGCCGCTGCCGCAAATCCCACACAACACTATCAGCTGCCATCTGCAGGTTGTTTTGAAAGAGGAAACGCCATGCCTACTCTGCGCCGCCTGCTGTCTCTACTCAGCATCACCCTTATCTGTGGTCTGCTTCTGTTGAGCCCCTCCCGCAGCCATGCCGCAACAGCAGCTGACAGTGAGTACCTGCTGGGAGTATTCCCGTTCCTGCCGGTGCCCAATCTTGAAGGCATCTTTGCTCCGGTGGCAGCCGAACTGTCCGTACCGCTCAAGAAAACGGTGCGGGTACGCCTGACCAGCACCTACGGGGCCTTCATCAGCGCCCTGCATGATCAGACCTTCGATATCATCCATGTCCACCCCTTTGATTACATCCGTTTTGCCCACCCACGGGGCTATCTGCCGCTGGTGGCCCGTTCTGAAGACCTGTTCGCCCAGTTTTCCGTCAAAAAAGGCTCGCCCATAACCAGTATCGCCGACCTCAAGGGAAAACGGATCGGCACCCCGCCGGCCACCGGCGCTGTAACCTATCTTGCCCTGGATGCCCTGCAAAAACAGGGTTTGCAGCCTGACAAGAACATTACGGTCAAGCACTTCCCCAATCATCTGGCCTGCCTGCAGCAGCTGCAGATCGGCAGCGTGGATTCCTGCGCAACCAGCGCCTCAACCCTCAAGACCTTTGAGTCGCAGTTCAAACTGACCTTTACCCGGATCGGTCATTCAATTTCGATCCCCCACACCATGTTTGCCGTTCACAAGCGGGTACCGGCCAGCGACCGGAAGATCATCCTTGACACCCTGCACTTCAGCACCCTCTCTACGGTTGACCCACACCTGCGTCAGCTGTTCATTGAATCATCAGATACCGTCACCGGCCGCTACTTTAAACCGGTTACCGACCGTGACTACAACCCTGCACGCACCATACTCAAGCGACTCGGCAGTAAATAATTACATGAGATCGCTCAAATACAAGATAAGCATCGTTGTCTTTGTGCTGCAGGTCTGTATCGTCTCACCCCTGCTCTGGTTTACCTTTACCGCCTACCGGGATGCCGACCTGAAAAAGCTGCAGTCCCGTGAGGACACCTTTCTGGCCCTTTCCTCCAAGATTGCCCGCACGGCACTGCTGGTGGACGACTCTGCCGATTTCCAGCTGTTCATCTCCTTCTTTGCCACCACCTACCATATCAAGCAGATCATGCTGGCAAACCAGAGCGGCATCGTGGTGGCCAGTACCGATCCAGCCAACATCGGTCTGCCGCTGCCCCGGCTGCAGCAGGAAAAAAAGTCGGTCTGGAAGAACGCCGAGATCAGCAACGCTGCCGAGCTACTGGGCACGATCGCCATTCACTACTCCCGCGCCGAGATGGATGAAAGCCAGCAGGCCCTGATGAGACGCGGCATCCCGATTGCCCTGGCAGCGGTTTTCATCAGCGCACTGGTAGGCTTGGGCATGGGCTATCTGCTGACCCGACGTCTGCAGGCCCTTGAACGGGCAAGCCACAGAATGGGTGAAGGGGAGATGGGGGTGACGGTAAAAGTTGACGGCAACGATGAAGTCGCCCGTCTGGCCCGGGTCTTCAATGAGATGTCCCTTAACCTGCAGATACAGTTTGATGAGCTGCAGCAGACACAGCAGGAGCTGGCATTTCAGGCCCAGCACGACCCGCTGACCGGGCTGCCCAATCGGCTGCTGTTTGATCTGCGCTGCAGCCAGGCCATCGCCTCGGCCCATCATAACCATCATTCGGTGGCCCTGCTGTTCTTTGACCTGGACCATTTCAAGAACATCAACGACAGTTACGGCCATCAGGTGGGCGACTGCGTACTGCGGGCCGTGGCAGCCCGCCTGACCATGACCCTGCAGAATCGTCACCTGATCGCCCGGCTGGGGGGAGACGAGTTCTGCGTGCTGCAGGAGCGGGTCGAGCATGAGCATGAGGCTGCCGACCTGGCCCGCACGATTCTGGAGATGCTGGCCACCCCCCTGGCGTGTGAACAACAGGAATTTTTCCTCTCCGCCAGTATCGGTATCTGCCTCTATCCACAGGATGGTGACGACGAGGTCAGACTGCTGCGCAATGCCGACACTGCCATGTATCGCGCAAAGGCCGCCGGGCGGGGCGCCTACCGGTTTTATTCACGGGAGCAGACCACCTCGGTGCGGGAACGGACCGACATGGAGCAAAAGCTGCGCAAGGCGGTCGATCGGGGCGAGCTGCGTCTTGACTACCAGCCGCAGATCTGCCTGCAGAGCGGTACAGTTGTCGGAGTTGAGGCCCTGGCCCGCTGGTCAAGCCCCGAGTTTGGCCTGGTGGCACCGGGCCGCTTTATACCGATAGCAGAAGAGACCGGCCTGATTCTGCCGATGGGCGAGTGGATTCTGGAGGATGCCTGCCGCCAGATGCAGCACTGGCGTAGTGAAGGCACCCCGATACCACGGGTGGCGGTCAACCTTTCTGCCTTGCAGATCCAGCGTGGCGACATCGTCGATATGGTCAAGAGAGCCCTGGACCATGCGCACCTGCCGGCTGACTGTCTGGAACTTGAGATAACTGAAGGCTACATTCTGCAGGATGCCGACCGGGCCATAGCAGTACTGAAACAGCTGCGCGACCTGGGGGTTTCCATTGCCATTGACGATTTCGGCACCGGCTTCTCGTCCCTCTCCTACCTGCACCGCCTGCCGATCGACCGGCTGAAGATCGACAAATCATTTGTACACGAAATCGGTGCCACCTCACGGGCCGCCCAGGTGGCCCAGGCGGTCGTCAACCTGGGCACAACCCTGGGGCTTACCGTTGTCGGCGAAGGGGTGGAAAGTCAGCACCATGCCACTACCCTGAAGGACTGGGGCTGTCATGAGGCACAGGGCTATCTCTACTCCCCGGCCCTGGCTCCGGATCAGCTGCAGCTGCTGGCACCGTTTAAGAAAGAACCATGAAGGCAGTGATTCAAAGGGTCAGCTCTGCTTCCGTCACCGTTGACGGCACTGTGGTGGGTGAGATCAGCCGAGGGCTGCTGGTGCTGCTGGGGGTTGAAAAGGGAGACCAGCAGGCCCAGGCCGACTGGCTGGCGGAGAAGATCGCCACCCTGCGGGTCTTTGAGGATGACAACGGCAAGATGAACCGCTCGCTGATGGACGTCGGCGGTGCAGTGCTGGCGGTTTCCCAGTTTACCCTGGCCGGTAACTGCACCAAGGGGCGGCGTCCTTCCTTTGACACCGCTGCCCCGCCGGATATCGGCAAGCTGCGCTATGAACAGTTTGTAACAGCGCTGCGTCAGCTGCAGCTGCCGGTAGCGACCGGCATCTTTCAGGCCGACATGCAGGTGGCGCTGGTCAACGACGGCCCGGTGACCTTTATTCTGGAGAAAAGCCCATGACGTCACCCCTTGAGAGCCTGCCGACAGCGTTGGTGCTGCCGTTTTGCGTCTGCGACCTGATGACGATCTTTCTGCTGAGCGGCGCGTCGCTGCTTGCCAGTTCGCTCTTCTTTGTGCGCAAGCTGGCCAGAGAGCTGCCCAGGGGGATCAACCGCACCAGCTGGCGGGTGCTGGGCGGTTTCATCATGTTGTTCATCGTCGGCTATCTTGGCTTCTATCTGCTGAAACGGGGCACCCATTACGACAAGCACGAGATGGTCGTACCGGTGATATTTTTCTTTGGGGCGGTCTTTGTGCTGCTGGTCTGTTTTCTGGCTTACCGCACGGCACAGGAACTGAAGCGGGTGGTGGAACTGGAGCAGGAGACCATCACCGATCCGCTGCTGGGGATCTTCAACCGCCGCTTTCTTGACCGGCGCCTGCAGGAGGAGATGCTCCGGGCGCAACGGCACGGACTGCCTCTGTCACTGATGCTGCTGGATATCGATTTTTTCAAGAAGGTCAACGACACCTGGGGCCATCAAAATGGCGACATCGTACTGAAACACCTGGCCAGGCTGCTGGTGGATACCCTGCGTCAGACTGACCTGGTGGCCCGCTTCGGTGGTGAGGAGTTCGTACTGCTGCTGCCCCACACCACGCAAACCGATGCCCGGATGCTGGCTGAACGGCTGCGGCGCACCGTGGAACAGACCCCGGTCCTGATCACCACCTCAGGCAATGACTATCAAGAGCTGCGGGTGACCATCAGCATCGGTCTCAGCTGCATACAGCAGAAAGATGACAGCTCCTGCGATATGCTGGAGCGGGCCGACAAGGCGCTGTATCAGGCCAAACAGACCGGACGGAACCGGGTCATAGCCTGCGATGATATGGCGGGTAGCACCCAGGGGGAGGTAACGGCATGAATAGAGGTAATCTGCGGGATGCTGCAACAAGCGGCGGTTTCTGGCTGGCCTGGCTGCTGCTGGCTGCAGCCCTGCTGATTCCGGCCCCTGCGGCCGGTTTTCTGCTGGGCTTTCTGGCCGTAACCTGCGCCGTGCTGCCGCTGGCCTTTGGCAGTCGTTGGCAGCGGCTGGGTGCCCTGGTGGCACTGCTGGCGGGCGTTGCCCTGGCTGCCTCACTGGCAGGCAAGGCCCAAAACGACCCCTATTTCAAAAAGGACCGGACTCCTTCTCACCAAACAGACTGAGATTCTGCAGGGCGGCAAAGGGCTGGTTGCCGAAACCGGCGCGTGGCGGTTTCGGCGCTTCTTTTTGAGGCACAACCGGCTCCGGTGCTGCCTCGGCCATCGGCTCGGACAGTGCGATCGCCTCCTCCAGCCCGTCATCCTCCCCATTGCCGTTACCGGTGAAGAAATACAGGTTGTAGAGGCGGTGATGTCCGGTCCAGCGGCTGCCCTGGGGCGTGTCCTTGGCTATGTGGGAGCGGATGCCGTTGATCTTGGAGTCCATGTCGTCCAGGTAGTGCAGAATGGTGGCCTCCACGGTCTTGGGCCGCTTGGGTGAGCCGTAGTCATACTGGCCGTGGTGAGAGAGCAGCAGGTGCTTCAGCAGCATGGCCAGCTCCCGTGGAAAACCGGGTATCGTAGCGATCCGCTCGGTCAGCATCTCGACACCGATGCTGATATGGCCGATCAGACGGCCTTCATCGGTATACTCAAAGGCCCGGTCATAGGACAGTTCCGCCACCTTGCCCACATCATGCAGCAGTGCCCCCACCACCAGCAGATCACGGTTCAGATCAGGATAGAGCGGCACCACCGCGTCGGCCAGCCGTACCACCGACAGCGAGTGTTCCAAAAGCCCCCCCAGATAGACATGGTGCATTCCCTTGGCTGCCGGCGCCTTGCAGTAGGCTGCCAGAAAGGCGGTATCAGCACAGAAACTCTCCATCAACGCCTTCAGATGGGGATTACGCAAAGAATCGACAACCGCTGCCAGCTCCGCCCTCATCTCGGCCANNCGGCACCGGCGATACCGGCACAAAATCAGCCAGATCAACCGCCTCCTCATCCAGCCGCCGGATCTCCTTGGCCACCAGCTGCATCTTGCCCATGTAGAGCGAGGCCGTGCCGCGGATGTGGACAAAATCACCCTTCTGGAAGGTCTTGTCCAGCTCATCCACATTGTCCCACAGCTTGCCGTCCAGCTCACCGCTCTTGTCCATGAACTTCAGGTTCATGTACGGCTTGCCGTTTTTGGCCATGGCCATGGTCTTTTCCTTGACCATAAAAACCGAATCAAGCGGTTCTCTATCCTTCAAATCTGCAATAAACTGTTTGGGCATGTCGTGTATTCTTTCTCTTCTTTCCTGAACCGGAAGTGGTTTACCAGATGGACTTGACCGTCTTGAAGCAATGAATTTTTTCATCTTTGGTTATCAGCGGCGCCCCCAGTGACAGCGCGGTGGCAACAATGATTCTGTCTGCCGGATCAGCATGGGGAAAACCGGGCAGACGGGTTGATTCTACAGCAATAGCCGTGGTAACCGGCAGAAAGGTCACAAACGGCAGGGCCTCGCAACGGGCCAGCCAGTCACGCACATCAAAGGCCAGCTGCAGGCGGCCGCGCTGTACCAGCAGGGCAATCTCCCATGAACTGATGCAGGAGACGCAGACCGCGTGAGCACGCTGAGCGTCTTCAATGACCTTGCAGGCGGGTTCACTGAGCTGCCGGGGATCATTCACCCACCAGACCAGGGCATGGGTATCCAGCACAATCAATTCAGAGCCTCCCATTCGGCAGCACCCACTGGTTCCAGCGGTTCTTCGTAGCGCAGCACGGTGTTGCGTAGACCGCGAAAGGGTTCTTCAGGATCAGCCACATACGGCACCACTTTCAACACCGGCCGACCGTGGTCGGTAATGATAATCTCGTCACCGTTCTGCTCGACACGGCGAAAATAGTCAAGGGCATGCGGCTTGAATTGTGATTTGGATAGTGCAAGGGGCATAGCCGACTCCTTTTGGTTGTGACCACATTAGCATGGTCATAAACAGGAGACAACGCCTGATTTCGGAACAAAGATCATTAAGATGCGCGGGCAGATTGATGGTACCCTTCGCGTCTCCGCGCCTCCGCGTGTACCTGGCTTTTCCAGCTTTATCCCGGATGTTCCATTGGGGCACGAGATGCTGCCGAGATGGTTTACGAGCAGATTTCTGTCCGTTTGACGAAGCAATAGCCGTAGCTATTGGTGAGGAAAACGGGCAAAAAGATGCCAGAAAACATCCGGCAGGGCTCGTGCAGGCGCTCTGCGCCGCCTCATGGAATATCCGGGTTTATTACTGTAACATAACGAAAGACTTGCGTGTCGCAGCAGGCTCAGCTAGGTTTCAGCATGCGCACACCCTCAACGCGGCATAGCCCCCGTCTGCATTACGGCTGGATCATCGTTCTGA
>DIUB01000149.1 GCA_002422265.1 Geobacter sp. UBA6169 | reverse complement strand
GGCAATGTAAGAGAACTCTTGAATCTGATCGAACAGTCGGTCATACTCTGCCGTGGAACTGAAATAACCCTCGATCACCTGCCAACCAGTTTTCTGGGACAGACTCAGGAGCAGGCGCAGACAGTGCGACGTTCCGGTAAAATGCCCACAGCCGGAGAACTGCAGGCGCTTCTGAATCGCTACAGCGGTAATCGCATAGAAGTTGCGCGGGAGTTGAACATCGACCGCACAACTCTCTGGCGCTGGATGAAGCGTCTTGGTGTAAAGGAGGGATAAAAAAGGGGGGACGCAGCTTGACGCGTCAAGACCTGCAGAACAAAGCCCACGAAATTGACTCCCTGTTTGACCTCGGTAAATCTGAAGAGGGACGCGCTGCAATCATGGAGGCCCTTGAGGTCTCAAAAGATGATCAGGCGTACCATCTCTACTTTCAGGCAGAAGTAGCCGGTTATCTTGAACACAACTGCAAGGAGCAGGGTCGTCTCTTTCATGAGGCGCTTCTTCAGGCACCTGATGACCTTTTTCTGATGCGGGTGAACGGTGTCTGGCAACTTATGAACGGTAAGGTGTGGGCTGCGGTCCGAACCTTTGACCGGGTACTTGCCCTGGATCCATCAGATGCCGACACCCTGCGCTGCATCGGTATCGCCCATTCCCGCCTTGATCGCGACCGTAAGGCAATTACCTTCTACACCCAGGCATTGGCCAGTAATCCTAAAGATAGTGACGCCATGCGCCAGATCGGTGTTTCCTATTCAAAACTTGGTGAAGACCGGGAGGCGCTGGATTGGTTCCGTCGTGCCCTGGCTATCAATGAAATTGATTACGATGCTATGCGCCAGATGGGGATCTCTCTTGCGATGCTGGCAGACTACGAGGGAGCGCTGCAGTGGCTAAGGCTTGCACAGACTGTCAACCCACAGGATTATGAAACCCGTCTGAATATGGCCCTGGTGCTGAAGAAGATGCGAGGAGAAGAGACCTGGCTGGAACGGGTTTCGATCCAGCTCGGTCGGTGGATAAGCCGAATGTGGGGCAAACTACTTGATCGGTTCGGCCTCAGGTAAGTCTCTTCACACGATTGCTCAAGCCTTGGCTGGATTGGGGATATGGTATTCATCCTCAAGCTCTACCGTGGAACCGTGAACGGCATCCAGTCTCTGTAATGCGATTTTGAGTGCTTCACGTACAGCCTGACGTGCATCCTGATCCCGCCCTTCAAGGTACATCTGATCGGCCTGACGTAACAACGTATCACCACCAGCAAACGAAACAACGCCAGCCATATCCGTGTGTCCTATACTGACAATCCCCGAAAGTGCGCTGTGATTGGCTTTTGCTTTCATGGTCGCCTCCTGCAATAGAAATGTACCTTTTAGCTTGCATTTAGCATGCCATAAAAAATAATATAATCATATTGGTATATTATGGTGTTTACTAAAACTCTTTCTGGTGTTGCACATGCAACACCAGAAGTGCAGCCTTATGAAGTTATCATTAATATATCAACTAGTTATGTGTTGCATTGCACCTAATAAACGTGTTTGATGCGCAACGCTCCCTCATTAACTGCTTAACCCCTTGATGGTACGTCTTTTTATCTTTTTTGCCTCACGTACAGCCTGATTGGCCTGCTGCATCAGGATCTGATGCAACCCTATTGTCTGTTCCCGCTCATCAGCAGGTTTGCGTTGCAGATAGGTACCGTCCGGTTGCATCTCCCAGGCAAAGCGGTGGTCGGCATCATGGGCATTCAGTATGGTACGTAACTCCTGCTGTAATGCCGGAGATCCTACCGGCACCAAAATTTCGACGCGGGACTCAAGATTACGCTTCATGACATCCGCTGAACCGATGAAGTATTCCTCTGCCCCGCCATTACGGAAATAGTACAGCCTGCTGTGTTCAAGGAATCGGCCAACAATACTGACCACCCGGCCGGTTGCTGAAAGGCCCGGAATGCCGGGCACAAACCGGCAGGAATCCCTGACAAACAGGTCTACCTGTACCCCGGCCTGACAAGCACGGTACAGATTTTTCACAATATCGGCATCCTCAAGCGCATTCATTTTGAACTGAATACAACCATTTCCCTGCTGAAGATGAAGTGTAATTTCACGTTCAATCCGCTCAAGCAGGCCGCGTTTGGCCAATCGGGGAGCCGGCAACAGTTTACGGTAGACACGCTTAGGGGAAAGCCCGGTGGTCAGGTAGTTGAACAACTCGGTAACATCCTGACCGATGGCAGGATCACAGGTTAAAAGCCCCAGGTCACTGTACAACCTGGAGGTGTCGGAATGATAATTACCGGTACCGATATGCACATAGCGCCGGATACCGTTATAATCGCGCCGCACCACCAGAATCACTTTGCAATGGGTCTTCAGGCCCACTACACCATAGGTGACATGGATACCGGCCTCTTCCATCCGCTCAGCAATCCGCAGGTTGGCTGCCTCATCAAAACGGGCCTTCAACTCCACAACCACCGCCACCTGCTTGCCGTTTTCTGCAGCCCTGATCAGGGAATCAATCAGGCGTCCCTCTTTTGAGGTGCGGTAGAGCGTCATCTTGATTGCACAGACCTTGGGATCATCTGCTGCTTCGTTTAAAAAGCGTTCCACTGAGCTGGCAAAGGACTGATAAGGATGCTTGAGAAGGAGATCGCTACTCTTGCGGATGATATGAAAAATGTTGAGTGGAGAGAGCAGCTGCGGATGTTCTTCAGGATGATGGGGCGGATCTTTCAGTTTGGGATAATGCAGGCGGGTTAACTCAAGCAGGTCACGCATTGCCAGCATTTCGGTGACCTCAAAGACATCACTGTCCTCATCAAGATCAAGTTCAGCAGCCAAGCGGCCTTTATGAACCGGATCCATGCCCTGCATCACATCAAGTCTCACAATCGGGGCAAATTTACGCTCCTGCAGTTCTGATTCGATCATGGACACCAGATCATCAGCTTTTTCTTCGTCCTTTTCAGTGTTGGCATTACGGGTAACCCGAAAGAATTCGCAGGAAACCACCTTCATGCCAGGGAATAGCATCTGCAGATTGGCGGCCATAACCTCCTCAAGCCTGACGAAACGATCTGATTTACCCACTCGTATAAAACGCGGTACGCCCGGCCCCAACGGCACCTTGATCCGTGCCAGGGAAACATCCTGCTCACGGGGGTAACGCACCGTCACCAACAGATTCAGGGAAAGATTGGAAACAAACGGAAACGGATGGGCCGGATCAATGGATTGCGGCGTTACCAGGGGGTAGATGTCACGCTCGTACAGCTCGCGTAACTGTTTCTGTTCACGACTGTTCAGGTTGTCCCAGCGCAGCAGTTCAATCCCCTTGTCATAGAGTAATTGTTGCAGCTGATTATACAAGTCTGCCTTTTCACGCACCATGGTGCGCACTTCCACATGGCATTCCTGTAATTGCTGCCGTGGCGTGCGCCCATCAATGCTCAGCTCCTGCACACCGGCGGCAAGCTGTTGTTTCAGCCCCCCGATCCGCTTCATGAAAAATTCATCAAGGTTGGAACCAACGATGGCAAGAAATTTGACACGTTCCAGCAAGGGCACCCGTGCATCTGCTGCTTCACTCAGAACCCGGCGGTTAAAGGCAAGCCAGGTAAGTTCCCGATTCAGATACCACTGGTTATCATCAAGATCAATTATTGCTGCTTCACCTTTGTCGACAACAGCTGAAGCAGTTGCCTTCTGAGCCTTAACCGCCTTTTTACGCGCCACCGTCGTAATCTTAGGCATCGTTGCCTCCACCCCATCCATAGTGTCTCCTCCTCACCGTGCCGGCCAGATGCGTCGTTAGTGCAGCTGCAGCATTGTAAACAAGTTTCAATCCGAACCCTTGTTACAATCTGGTTACATCTGCTGCGCCTGGCCAGACCGTTAACTGAGGAAAGAACAGCAGTAATCAGAAATCGTAGTAACCTTCATGGTAAATGATGAGTGAGCCGGCACCTCAAATGATTGTCCTCCGTTTATTTCTTGCCAGCCTTGCTCTCCTTCCAGCTGCAGCTGCAGAGAGCCGCTCAGGATCTCCATCAATTCAGCGGCTCCGGTAGTAAAGGTGTATTCGCCTGGCTGCATCACCCCTAACGTCTTCTTGGTTCCGTCTGAAAACAGAACCGTATGGCTGGCAACTGCCCCGTTAAAATAGATATTGGCCTCTCGTACAACCGTAACATTGGTGAACTCAGACATCATAAACTCCTTGTAAGGTGTGATGGCTGCGAATCAGGTGATTCACAGTGTTTGACTGCAATCAATCATACTTCAGGCAATACCGGCCAGTTCCAGCCGAGTCCCCCAGCGCCGGATCAGTTCTTCACGCAGCTGTTGCTTCTGATGACCGTGCAGACCCGGCTCCCGGGCCAGAAGGTCAAATGCGGCTGTACGGGCCTGCTCCAGGATGGCTCCATCTCGCAGAATGCTGGCCACTCGAAAATCAGGCATGCCTGATTGACGTGTTCCCAGAAAATCACCAGGACCCCTGATTTCAAGATCAGCCTCGGCAATCCTGAATCCATCACTGGTTGCTTCCATAACGCGCAGTCTCTTTTCTGCATCCTCCGAAAGGGGACCGGAGACCAGCAGGATGCAGCAGGAATGATGACTGCCTCGCCCCACCCTGCCCCGTAACTGATGCAACTGTGAAAGCCCGAAACGCTCGGCATGCTCTATCACCATCACCGTAGCATTGGGCACATCAATACCAACCTCAATCACGGTAGTAGCTACCAGGATATCCAGGTCATGTCGCTTGAAGCACGACATGACCTGTTCCTTTTCGTCAGGCTTCAGTCGCCCATGCAACAGTCCGATCCTCAGGTCAGGAAAGGCGCCCTGCTGTAGCTGCTCTGCCATCTGGCTGGCAGCTTTCAGGTCTGTTTTTTCGCTCTCTTCAACCAGCGGATAGATCAGATAGGCCTGGCGCCCCTGGCTTATCTCACGTCGAATCAGTTCATAGACCTGTGTACGCCGGGACTCATAATAAATGCGGGTCTCAATCGGTTTTCGCCCTGGGGGCAGCTCATCGATCACCGACAGGGAGAGATCGCCAAACAAGGTCATGGCCAGGGTGCGAGGGATCGGTGTGGCGGTCATGACCAGGACATCCGGGTTGCTCCCCTTTTTCTTGAGTATGCCCCGTTGCAACACTCCAAAACGGTGCTGCTCATCCACAATCCCCAGACCAAGCCGGTGAAACGTCACTTTTTCCTGAATAACGGCATGGGTACCGATTACAATGGCTGCACGCCCATCTGCCACCTGTTCCAGCACCTCTTTCTTATGGCTACCTTTCATGCCTGCTGTCAAAAGTACCACCACCACTCCCAGCTGTTCACACCAGTGGTGAATAGTATGCCAGTGCTGCTCGGCCAGGATCTCGGTTGGGGCCATAACAGCCACCTGATAGCCGTTTTCCACTGCAATCAGCGCTGCCATCAGCGCCACCAGAGTCTTGCCGCTGCCAACATCCCCCTGCACCAGCCGATGCATCGGATGTGGCGCCATCATATCAGCCTTGATCTCGGACAACACCCTGCGTTGCGCAGTGGTAAGCTGAAACGGCAAAAGCTGCGCAAGTTCTTTGGTGTAGCGGTGGGAGACCTGGAAGGGGATTCCTTCCTCAAGTGATACTCCCTGTCTTTTAAGGGCCAGACCGAGTTCCCAGTAAAAGAACTCGTCAAAGGCAAGGGAGCGATGGGCAACTGTGCGACCATCGTTGAGTTCCTGCAGCACTGCATCGTGAGGAGGATGGTGCAGATACCGCAGTGACTGTTGTAATGGTTGATAGCCCTGCTGCAGCAGTAGTTGCTCCGGAATCAAACCGACCAGATCCCCCAGAAAAGTCTCTACCACCTGGTGCATGACCCGTCGCATTGCCTTCTGGTGCAACCCTTCTGTCAATGGGTAGACCGGCACGATTCTGCCGAAGTTAATCGGATCAGCGGACAGCACCTCATGCAGATCAGCACCTTCCGGCAGCCACTCTACGTCAGGATGGTGCAGCTCCGGCTTATACCCAAAGCTGCTGACCTCTCCGGTGAACAACCCTTGTTTGCCCACCTGCCAGACTCGTTTGAGCCAAACCGGATTGGAATGGAACCATTTACACAGGATGCTGCCTGAGTCATCCTGTACCAGTACCTCAAAGACCTTGCGTCCTCCCTTGGTGGTCAAGGTTTCGGCGGATATCACCCTGCCGAAAAAAACCTGGGTGCTCCCCGGCTTCAGCTGTCTGATCGGTACCAGCTCACGTCGATCTTCATAGCGCAGCGGGAGGCAGAAGAGCGCATCCTCAACTGTCTTGATCCCGCGTTTCGCAAGCATATCTGCCAGTTTGGGGCCTACCCCTTTGATAAACTGCACACCGGTTTGCAGGTTTTTTCGGCTTATTGCCCGGCTCAGCTGCTCAGCCGGTGCTGTGTCCGTTTTGCGCAGCTCGAGCCCGCTGTCTGTTATGCTGATCTGTACCTGATCAGCAGGCCGTAAACCTGCCTGTTGCAACAGACCGGCAGACAGCTGCAGAGTGCCGTCCAGAGCTACCTTGAGCAGCGCCATCTGACTGTACTCCGGTAAAAAAAGGGGCTTCCTGTGGAGAACAACACAAGAAGCCCACTATTCTGTCTACAGAAAAACTGCATCACCAGTTCTCGTCCTGCTCCGGCCGGTCTTCGTCATCAAAGACGCTGTAATCGTCATCATCAGAATCAAGATCCCCTTCATAGGAGGGGCCGCCCTCTTCTTCATCTTCGGAAGCCCGGTCAAAATGCCAGACCGGCCGATCCTCAGGTTCGGCTGCAGCCTCAAAACGTGCCAGCATATCAGGATCGGTGCAGAAGCGGCCATCCTTGAAATGGCACCGTTCCAGTTCGCAAAGGTCAAACAGCTGAATCTCACTGCAGAGGCGGCGGGCTGGTTCTGCGGGCAGTGCTTCATCCGGTTCTGCTTTCGGCATCAAACTCATGTACAGACTCCGTTAAGAAATTCGGTGGCTTTAGCCACATCATCCTTGCAACCGATATAAACCGGGGCGCGTTGATCAAGTCCTTCAGGCACCAGATCAAGGATCGGCACACAACCATTTGTGGCAGCACCACCTGCCTGCTCAACCAGAAACGCCATTGGATTCAGCTCAAACAGCAGACGCAGCTTCCCGGTAGGGGTATCGGTCAGGGCCGGGTACATGAAAATACCTTTCCCCTTCATCAACACCTGATTGATGTCAGGCACAAACCCGCCGGAGTAACGCAGCTTGGCTCCCTTGTCCTCAAGATAGCGGATATAGGCCTCATTTTCAGGGGTATATTTTTTACGCAGGCCACCCGGAGAATAAATATCACCGGATGGCTGCATTCTGATATTTTCACGGGTCAGCGTAAACTCCATCAAATGGTTCATGGTAAACTCATACACCCCTTTGCCAACGGAATAGACCATGGATACCCGTGGCCCATAAAGGATATAAACCGCTCCCACCATTTTACGGCCCGGCTGCAACAGGTCGTTGCCCTGATAGATGCCGACAATGGTGCCCACGGCCAGGTTCACATCCACCAGCGACGAACCATCCAGCGGATCATAAGCAATTGAAAACATCCCCTGGGGATTGCTGGTCACCTGAAAGATCTCATCCATCTCTTCAGAGGCGATATTGCAGACTACTCCGGAGTGGCTCAGGCGCTTGCGCAGGATTCGGTCAGACAGTACGTCAAGGGCCAACTGCTCCTCACCGTACAGATTTGAGGTACCGGCAACTCCCAGATCACCTGTCCGAACCGCATTGATCACATATTTGCTTGCCTCGGCAATCTCGCACAGCAAGTGTACCAGATTATCGCTGATGTACTGGTCACGCAGATGACGGCGCAGATCGATCTGAAATTTGGTGCTGCCGGGCTCCTTACCCATAAAACGATCCTCCTGAACAGGTAGAGTGGAAAAATTTTGTATACATAGTACAGTACAAAGCCAAATTCAAGGGGAATCAGGCCATTACAAACCAGGATGCCAGGTAGGTGATCAGACCGTCCAGTATAAAAACAGCAAACAGGCTGGTGATCACGGCCTTGGTGGCAGCCTGTGGAATTTCAGTGGCGCTGGTACCTACCGACATACCCGCAGTGCAGCAGATAATCGGGATAATCAGGCCAAATGAGGTACCTTTGGCCAGCAGCATCAATACCTCCCGCAGGCCAAGTGATGCAACAATCCCCTGAATAAACTGGTCGTAGGGGATATGACGTCCCAGCGAGACAATCAGAAAACCGCCGGCAAAGGCGGTCAACACAAAATAGATGGTCAGCAGCAACACCGAAAGACCCACCCCCACCACCCGAGGCAGGAGCAGGTAACGCTCCGGTGCAATCCCCATCAGCTCCAGGCTTCTTATCTCGCCATTGATCTTCATGGAGCCTAGTTCAGCAGCAATGGCCGTACCGCTGCGGGCAATCACAATCATGGCGGTCAATAGTGGCCCCAGTTCCAGAAAAACAACCCAGACCAGTACTTTACCGGTCAGGGATCCGTTTCCACCACCCACCAGCCCCACCACCTGGCTGACAATTACCGTACCCAGGATCAGCGCTACCAGCAGGATAATCCGGGCAGCCTCAAAACCGGTAAAATAGATCTGCTTCATTAATACTGCCCGGATGGCAGGATTGCCCAAAGATGGATTGGTCAACAACATGATAGCCGTCGAGAGCAGCTGCGCCATAACGCCGGTCATAAACCGGTAGCGGATCAGCAGCCAGTTGCCGATCCGGTCGGGAAGCGGGTTGACCGTATCAGATATCATAGATGGTGCCATCGCGCAGCAGCTCAACCTGTTTAATGCCCAGCTGCAGTATTTCATCTTTAATCTGCTGGTAATACTGAGGCTTGGGATGGGTAATCAGGATTCGTTTTGGCAGAACCGCCATCTTGGCCAGCTCTTTTTCCAG
>DIUB01000175.1:5979-21174 GCA_002422265.1 Geobacter sp. UBA6169 | reverse complement strand
CGTCAATTCTACAACCTGGCCTCAAAAAAACAGTTGGCGGTATTTCCCCAGCACAAGCTGGATTTCTACAAGACCCTGACCGCCTATATCGGTATCTCGGCCGGTGAAAACTCCATGGTCAATGCGAACAGCAACCAGCAGGCGATGGTGGCGTACCAGAAGCTGACCCGTCCGCTGGTGGACCAACGGGTGCGGCACACCAAATGGGTGGTGACCCGTTTTCCTACCCAAGGGGCTGCTCAGGAGGCGCGGATGAGCCTGGATGAGTATGAGGATTATCTCTTTGCTGCCTGCTGTGTGGATTGGGCTGCAGAATCACGCAAGATGGAAAAGCTGAAAAAACTGATGGACAAGACCGATCAGGTGCGTCTGACCGGGCCGGATACGGATCTGCGGTTCAGCATCAAGGGGTTGCAAAGCATCAAGTGCGATGGCCGCTACAACATACCGGACGGCGAGGTGTTTACCGCACCGGTGCGGGATTCGGTACAGGGATATATCACCTACAACTGTCCGACAATCTACCAGGGCAAGGAGTTTAACAACATCAGGCTGGAATTCAAGGATGGCAAGATTGTCCAGGCCACTGCCGGAGCCATGACCGACGCCCTGAACAAGATTCTGGATACCGATGACGGAGCGCGGTATATCGGCGAGTTTGCCCTGGGGGTCAACCCAAACATCCGCACCCCGATGCGGAACATCCTGTTTGATGAAAAAATCTCCGGATCGATTCATTTTACCCCTGGTCAGGCCTATGATGAGGCAGACAACGGTAACAGCTCGGCAGTGCATTGGGATATGGTGCGTCTGATGCAGGATGGTGAGATCTGGTTTGATGGGCGACAGATCCAGAAAGGCGGACGATTCATTCTGCCCGAGCTGGAAGCCTTGAATCCGGGAGCCTGAGCCGATGCTGGTGCAGATCAACCCGATACACCCGCAACCGCGACAGATTGCCCGGGTGGTGGACTGTCTCAAGGCGGGCGGGGTGATCGCCTACCCGACTGATACGACCTACGGTATCGGCTGTTCCATCTTTAATAAAAAAGGGGTGGATCTGATCTACCAGATCAAGCATCGGGACAAACGCAAGCCGTTTTCCTTTATTTGTGCCGATCTGTCCGAGGTATCTCGCTATACTCGCCTGAGCAACCACGCCTTCAAGATTATGAAACGATATCTGCCGGGGCCCTACACCTTTGTGCTGCATGCCAGCCGTGAAGTGCCGGAGTTGCTGACCACCAGACAGAAGACCGTGGGGATCAGGATTCCGGACAACCGGATCTGCCTGGACCTGGTGCAGGGGCTGGGGGCACCTCTGGTGACCACCAGCGCCAATCTGTCCGGCGAGGAACCGGTAGGTGACCCGTACCTGATCAATGACCAGTTTGGGCATGCCCTGGAGCTGGTGATTGATGGCGGTTTGCTGACCACGGACGTCAGTTCGGTGATCAGTCTGCTTGATGACAGTATTGAGCTTTTGCGCGAGGGGGCCGGCGACCTTTCCTGGCTGGCGGGGGAACAACGATGATACTGCAACAGATGAGTGATACTGATCGGACCGTTGAGCTGCTGGCCCGCAGGAATGCCGAGCTGGCCTCGTTGCTGGAGATCGGCAAGACTCTGATTTCGTCCCTTGAACTGCGGGAGGTGCTGCAATCGATCATGCTGCAGGTGGAACGGCTGCTGCAGCCCAAAACCTGGTCACTACTGTTGATTGAGGAGGATTCCGGCGAACTCTGCTTTGAGATTGCGGTTTCACCGGTGGCGCAGGAGCTGAAGGGGATTCGGCTGAAGGTAGGGGAGGGGATTGCCGGCTGGGTGGCCCAGACCGGAACCTCGTTGCTGATCCCGGATGTCAGCCAGGATCCCCGCTTTGCCCGCCGGGTGGCTGACGAGGTATCCTATCCGGTCAGCTCTATCCTCTGTGTGCCGCTCAGGATCAGAAACCGTGTGCTGGGGGTGATCGAGCTTATCAACAGCAGTGGTGAACGGACCTTTAACGAGGACGATCTGCCGCTGCTTGAGGCGGTAGCCGACTTTGCTGCCATTGCCATTGATAATGCCCGCAACTACCGGCGGGTCTCTGAGCTGGTGGTGACCGATGACCTGACCGGTCTTTACAATGCCCGTCATTTCCATGAACTGCTGGAGTATGAGATAGATCGAAGCCGGCGCTACCGCAGTCAGGTTTCACTCTTGTTCTTTGATCTTGATCATTTCAAATCGGTTAATGACCGTCACGGACATCTGGTAGGCAGCCGGATGATCAGTGAGGTGGGCCGTCTGGTACAGCGTCACATCCGTTCATCCGACCGTGCCGCCCGCTACGGCGGTGATGAATATGTCATTATCCTGCCCAACACCGGCAAGGAGGGGGCAATGGCGGTGGCCAACAACCTGCTGAGCCGGTTGCGCAGCTACCCGTTTCTGACTGACAGTAACGAACAGTTCGTTATTACTGCCAGCTTTGGTGCAACCACTTTTCCCGACGATGCCCTTGATCGGACTGAACTGATCAGGGCAGCTGATTCTGCCATGTATCTGGCCAAGGAATCCGGCCGGAACAGGGTTTGCCATTATTCGGACCAGGCCACCAAACGGATGGCCTGATGTACCACCTCTGAAAGGAATAGCTATGTATCGCCTTACCATCAAGACCGGCTTTGCCGCTGCCCATAATCTGATTAATTACCAGGGGGATTGTGAAAATCTCCATGGGCACAACTGGAAAGTAGAAGTGACGGTTACCGCCCGGAAGTTGGATCAGGCCGGATTGGCCATTGACTTCAAAGTGCTGAAAAAAAAGACCAATAATCTGCTGGACGAACTGGATCACAAGTATGTCAATCAGCATCATTTCTTTCTTGACCTTTCGCCATCATCGGAAAATATCGCCCGCTACCTCTACCTGGAACTGTCCAAGCTGCTGAATGATGGTAACGTGAAGGTTGAACGGGTCGGGGTATGGGAGTCTGACAATGCCTGCGCAGAATACTTTGATGCATGACACCGCACCACTGATAGAAGTCTTTTCCTCATTACAGGGAGAAGGGGTTCTGGCCGGCTATCGCCAGATTTTTATCCGCTTTCCCGGCTGCAACCTTGAGTGCGCCTTCTGTGATACCCGGATTGAGGCGCCACCGGTCTGCAGGATTGAGACAAAGCCCGGCAGCGGGGCCTTCAGCGATCACCCTCAGCCGATCAGCCTCTCCACGGTGCTGGATCTGGTTCACCGCTGGTGCCGTCAACTGCCTGATGCCCATCATTCCATCAGTATCACCGGCGGTGAGCCGATGCTGCATGCCGACCTGCTGGCCCACTGGCTGCCTGAGCTGAATATCCTGCTGCCCGTACACCTGGAGACCAACGGCACCATGCCGGAATATCTGCCCCGCTTGATAGAACATCTGGATTTCATCTCCATGGATATTAAACTGCCCACCTCGGCAGCCACCCCGGCCTTCTGGCATGAGCATCGCTGTTTCCTTGAGATTGCTGTGGAGCGGGAGGTGTCGGTCAAGGTGATTGTTGGCGAGCTGACCAGCCAGCAGGATCTGATCAAGGCTGCTGATCTGGTGGCTGAGATTGATGACGAAATCCCGTTCATCATCCAGCCGGTGACCGGTCGGGATGGCCGGGTGGCAGTACCGGCAGAGCGGCTGCTCAGCTATCAGGCTGCTGTTGCCGGCAAGCTGGCCGATATCCGGGTGCTACCCCAGATGCATCATTTTCTTGAGGTGTTGTAGAACATGCTGCTGGAAGAGATGACCACCCCCCAGGTAGAGGCAGCGCTGGCAGATGGCTGCAGCACGGTTTTTATTCCCTTTGGTGCCCTTGAGGAGCATGGCCCCCATCTGCCCCTTGCAACCGACACCATCCAGGCCTACCAGGTGGGCAAACGGGCTGCCCAGATGATCCCGCTCTTTGTGGCGCCGCCGATTCCCTACGGCAATTGCCGTTCCACCAACGGCCATCCCGGTACAATCTCCATCTCCACCACCACCTTGCGCAGTCTGCTCAAGGATCTGGTTCGGTCGTTTTACCGTCAAGGACTACGGAATGTCGTGGTGCTGACCGGTCATGCCGGGGGTGCCCACCGCCTGGCCTTGCAGGATGCCGGTGAAGAATTACTGGATGAGCTGCCGGAACTGAGGATAGCGGTAGTTACCGAGTATGAACTGGCCAAAGATGAGGGCAGGGGTATTATTGAAACCCCGGGCGATGCCCATGCCGGCGAAATCGAGACCTCCCGCATCATGCACAGTCATCCCCAGCTGGTACAGGGGACAGCTCCCGAGGAGTATCCAACCTTTCCCCCCGGTATCCTGGTGCGGGACAAGCGGCGCTACTGGCCCGGCGGAGTCTGGGGAAATCCGGCCAAGGCAACGGCAGAAAAAGGTGCCCGGATCGAAGAGCTGGTAGCCCGTAAAGTGGTTGAGCTGGTGCAGGCGCTGGAGTCAGGTCGGTATGTCTGATCCGCAGGTTTTGCGAACTTTGTTGCTGTCAAACGGCCTTCAGGTGACCATTCATGATGTGAGCCGTCACTACTTTGGCGGCTATTGGCGGTTGCGTATGGAGGCCCGTTGTCCGGTGCCGCTGTCGGCTGCCGGGATTGCTGACCCGTCCCGTCTTGAGGAACTGCGCTGCCGCCTGGGGGATCCGGTACTGTTTGTGGGCAGCCTTGAGCAGATGGCGGTACCACCTGATCAGGTTGAGCAGGCCCGTGCGGCCTTGGAGCAGCGGTTGCTGGCACAGGTGATTCCGTTACTGGAACATACTGATTTTGCTGCACATTTTGTGACCAAACAGTATCAACAGAAGCTTAAACGCCCTTTGCGCGGTATCCCTTGTCTGACATGAGCCTGCATGAGCTGACCATTGATCGTCTGGCCCTGGGGGGAAGCGGGGTGGGGCGGCTGAACGGCAAGGTCTGTTTTGTGCCGTTTTCTGCGCCGGGAGACGGTTTGAAGGTACGGATAGAGCGTGAGCATCGCTCGTACTGCGAGGCAGAACTGGTAGAGCTTGTTGAACCGTCGCCTGTTCGAACGGCTCCGGTCTGTCCGGTCTTTGGCCAGTGCGGCGGCTGTAGCCTGCAGCACATCAGCTATGATGAACAGTGCCGTGCCAAGCAGCAGCAGTTATACGAGACCCTGCAGCGAATTGCTAAAATAGCTGATCCGCCGGTTTCTGCCACCGTTGCGGCAGCAGATCAGTATGGGTATCGTGCCCGGGCACAGTTCAAGCTGCACAATACCATCCAGGGGCTGGCAGTGGGCTTTTATCGTCGGGGGTCCCGATTTGTGATAGACCTGCCCCACGGCTGTCCGGTGGTTACTCCGGCCATCAATCAGGCCATCTCGCGCCTGCGCAGCATCCTTCAGCAGGTACCTGACCGCGATCGCATCCCGCAGGTAAGCCTTGAAGAGGGAATTGACGGTGTGGTGGCCATTATCCACTACATTGGTGCAGATGCTGCGGCGCTTGTGGAGCGATTGCTGGCTGGCCGTGACCAGCTGGAGCTGGCCGGCCTGTTTCTTCAGACAGGCCGCAAAGACAGCCTGCAGCAGGTCTACGGCAGCGGGGTGCTGCAGTATGCAGTGCCGGCCTGTGGTGCAGACGGCACAGATTTACAGCTGCAATACGGGATTGGTGGATTTTCCCAGGTGAACCGTCAGCAGAACCGCACCATGATCAGCCTGGTCTGCAGCGCGGCCCAGCCTGCCGGTAATCACAGGCTGTTGGATCTGTTCTGCGGCAACGGGAATCTGTCTCTGCCCATGGCCGCGCATCTGCAGGATTTGTACGGAGTGGAAGGGTTTGCGCCGTCCCTTGCATCGGCAGTTGACAATGCTGGTCAACTTCATGTAAACAATAGCACTTTCAACTGCCTCAGTGCAGAGAGCGCTGTTGTTGAACTGCTGCAGGTCAGGGCACAATTTGACACAGTGGTGCTGGACCCGCCCCGTGCCGGTGCAGCGGAACTGATGCGCATGCTGCCCCGGCTGGCAGCCGAACGTATCATCTATGTTTCCTGTGACCCTGCTACCCTGGCCCGGGATCTGGCGATTCTCTGCGGTGGCACCGGCTATTGTCTGGTGCAGGCTACACCGCTGGATATGTTCCCCCAGACCGGTCACCTTGAAACAGTGGCCCTGTTACAACAAGACCGATAATTAACCCTGCGTACCAAGAGCAAGACCGACATACAAGGAGTGTGTAATGAACAAGTCAGAACTGATCGAAACCTTTGCTGTCCAGCGTGAAATCTCGCACAAGCGGGCTGAAGAGGTAGTTAACATGATCTTCAACTCAATGAGTGAGGCAATGATCGCTGGTGAGCGGATTGAAATCCGCGGCTTGGGCAGCTTTGTGGTCAAGGAATACGGTGCCTATACCGGCCGTAACCCTAAAACCGGTGAGCCGATTGAAGTACGGCCGAAGAAACTGCCGTTCTTCAAAGTGGGTAAAGAGCTGAAGGAGCGTATACTGGACGGCGAGTAGCAGTATGCTTCGTCGTATTGCTGCCGTTGATCTGGGTACTAATACAGCCCGCCTGCTGATTGCCGATCTGTTTGAAAACGGCAGTTTTGAACAGCGGGTTCTGCAGCGTTCCATTGTGCGGCTTGGTGGTGGATTTTGCAGGGATCACGGGCTGGCTGATGATGCCGTGCAGCGTGCCACAGACTGCCTGAAGCAGTTCAGCGATATTATCCAGCAGCACCAGGTTGATCAGGTCCGTGCGGTTGCCACCAGTGCGGTGCGGGATGCAGCCAACGGAAAAGCCTTTCTAACCAGGGTGCTGAATGAGACCGGTATCCGTCTGCAGGTGATTGACGGGGTGACTGAAGGCAGTATTGGTCTGGCAGGTTTGCTGGCAGGTCTGGATCAGCAACCGCATCAGTTGCTGATGTTTGATGTGGGAGGGGGAAGCACCGAGTATACCTTTGCTCGGGGGGCTTCCCCTCTTTTTGTGCAGAGTCTGCCGCTTGGCGTAGTGCGTCTTACCGAAGGCAAGCCCGGCCCGGCTGAAATGACCGAAAAAATCAACCGCGAGCTTGACCGGCTTCAGCAGCAGCTTGATGAGGCTGGGGTGATTGTCAGCGCGGATACGCTGCTGGTCGGCACGGCAGGCACCGCCACCACCCTGGCTGCCATCAGCCTTGGCATGAGCGAGTATGACTATCGCAGGGTCAATAATCATACCCTTTCAGAAGCTGAGATCAGACGGATCTACGAACTGCTGTTGCCGCTTTCCCCCCCGGAGCGGCTGCGTGTACCTGGTCTGGAACAGGGGCGGGAAGATCTGATCATTGCCGGCTGTCTGATCACCTTGTTGACCCTGGAGCGTTTTGGCATGACGCAGATGCAGGTAAGTGACTACGGACTGCTGGAGGGTCTGGTGGTGTCTGACCTTGCGGCCGATGAAAAAACAGCAGGCTGAACTGCGGTTTCATGGTATACGTATCAGTGTAGTATAACAGCTGTTCAGGAGCTTATGTGAGCAACCAGGCCTATATGATGGGCAGACAACCGATCTTGAACGGCCTTGAAGAGGTCGTGGGCTACGAATTACTGTTCCGTTCGTCAACCTCCCTGGCTTCTGCCAATTTCAACTGCCCGGTTCAGGCAAGCTCCCGTGTTATGTTTGATATGCTCTCCAGCTTCGGGATTCAGGAAGTACTGGGTGAGTTGCATGGCTATATCAACGTTGATGCCGACATGTTGCTGAGCGATGCGGTCGAGCTGCTGCCTGCCGCCATGATCGGCCTTGAGCTGCTGGAACATGTTGAGCTCACCCCTGCCATTATAGAGCGTTGCCGTGAGTTAAAGGCAAAGGGGTACCAGCTGGTACTGGACGACCATCGTTTTGATCCCCGCTTTGAGCCGCTCTATAACGGTCTGGTGGATATTGTCAAGGTGGACATGCTTTCCACCCCCCTTGAAGATCAGTACCGTGAAGTGGAGCTGTTCCAGCAATATCCGATCAGATTGCTGGCTGAAAAAGTAGACAGCAGGCATGTCTATCTGCGGTGTCGCAAGATGGGGTTTGAGCTGTTTCAGGGCTACTTTTTTGCACGTCCCTCCCTGGTCAAAAAGACCCGGTTGGCAAACTCGGCCGGTACCTTTTTTCGCCTGATGCAGCAACTGTCCAACGATGCCGATATTGAAGAGATTGAGAACACCTTCAAGCAGAGCCCGGCCCTCACCTATAAACTGTTGCTGCTGGTAAACTCGGTGGCGTTTGCTTCCCGCGAAAAGATCCGCACCGTCCGGCATGCCATTACCCAGGTAGGGTTACAGCACCTGAAGCGTTGGGTGCAGTTGGCCATCTTTGCTGATGACGGTGGTGTTGGCACCAACAACCCGCTGTTGGACATGGCAGCGGTACGGGCCGCTTTTATGGAGGAACTGGCGCGGCAGGAACTTCAGAAGACCCGTCTGCTGCGTCAGGCACAACCGGAAGAATGCTTCATGCTGGGTACGCTGTCGGTGTTAAAGGATGTCTTTGAAATCGGCGTGGATGAGATGCAGAAAAACCTGAATCTTTCTGAAGATCTAATGGCTGCCCTGGTTGCCCATGAAGGAGATCTGGGCACTATGCTTTGTCTGGCCGAAATGATTGAAAAGCTGGAGTTTGATGAGGCCGGACTCTGTCTGGAACGGCTGGGTATTGCCCCTGATCTGGTGCTGGCCTGTCAGCAGAAGGCCTATTCCTGGCGGCAAAATCTACTCTGATTTTTTAGCTGAACTTGCAAGCTGTTCCCGCGCCATTCTGGCCCGCTGAAGATATTCCTGCTGACGTTCTGTTTGCTGTTGCCTGCCGGCAAGTTCTGCCAAGGCCTCAAGGTCCGAGATAATCCTGTGCGGTGCTGCCTGCTGCCGGTCCAGTGTCAGGGCAGCCTGCAACTGCTCTTCTGCCGCAATCCAATCCCCTTCCTGTGTTGCAATAATCCCCAGCGTCCTGAGCGAATTGGCTCGTTCAAGTTCCTGACCGACCGTCTTGTTGTTTGCAAGCGCCTGTTCAGCCAGTGTTTTGGCCTCACTGCGTTGGCCACGGAGCAGGGCAACCCTGGCCAGCAGGTTGAGTCGCCTGCCCAGCTGTGAGCCTTCTTCGGCACGGTGTGCAGCTGTTGCCCAGCGCTGCGCCTCGGTCAGATCTCCCGCAGCCAGTGCCCACAACGCCTGTTCCTGAGCCAGATCGGCAAAAAGCGGCCCCTGCTGCCCGCTGATATGCAACGCCTTGTCCAGATAGGTACGGGACTCAGCCAGGTCATGGTTTCTACGGGCAAGACGGCTCTGGTTCAGCAGGGTCATTATCTGCATCGGCTGATCATCCAGGGCTGTTGCCAGACGCCAGGAATCCTGCAGCAATTTGGTCGCATCACTGCGTTGCCCTTTTTCAGCACTGGCCAGGGCCCGTTCATTCAGATCAACCATCCTGCGCAGTTGTTCATCCTGCGGTGTCGTCCTGATGGTGCTGCATCCGACAGCAAGGAGCAGTGCTGCACAGAGCAAGGTCCGAACAGAAGATTTAGTCATGGCTGTCACCTGCCTTGTAGCTGCGGGAAGGTGTTGGTGTTGAACCGCCCCCCAGAAGCCAGGAGTTGTTCAGGCTGTTTACCAGGCGATCGGTGCTGAACAGCAGCTCTTCAGTGCGGGACAGCACTCCCGGTATCAGTGGAAATGCCTGTTCCGAAAGTTTTTTTGTTGCCAGGGAGATGGCGGTGACCTGGGTCAGGGCGGCATCGGTTTTTTCAAGCAGCGGTGGCAGCTTTTCCAGGCTGGTGTTCAGGCTGGCAACCGCCAGACTGTCAATCTTGCGTGTTGCTGTATCCAGCAGGCTGGTGGTGCGGCTGCTGATCTGCTCCAGATTTTGTGTGGTTGCCAGCAGCAGGGTGTCGGCATTGCTGCGGGTGGCCTCAAGGTTGCGAGTCAGCTTTTCAAGGTTGCGGATCGTCTTTTTCAGGTCACCGTCCGGGTCATTGATATAGGCAATGATGTCACGCACCTCTATCAGTACCGGCTTGACCTTGTCGGCAAGTTCATCAGCCAGGTCATCCAACCCTTTGGTTTTGAGGTAGGTGATGGAATCTCCAGTCTTAAGCTCAGGCTTATCCAGTGAGCCGACCGCCACTTCGACGATGCTGTCGCCTACCAACCCCTCTTTGACCAGCTTGACGGTAGAGTCAGAGCGGATCCATTTGCTGTATTTCCGGGCCACTTCAATGGTGATATCCACCATGGCCTGTTCATTCAGGGTCATGTCGGTGATCTTGCCAACCCTGAAGCCGGAGAGTTTTACCGGCATCCCTTTGGTAAACCCGGTTCCGCGGTCAACAGTAAACACCAGCGCATATTTGGCACTGAAAAGGTCTTTCTGAATGCCGACCAGCAGGACCACCAAAGCCACACAGGCCAGCGCCAGCAACACGAACAGCCCGATTTTTCGTTCAAGATTTCTGAATCTGGGATCCTGCTGTGTCATGATGATTCCCTCGTCGTGGTGGACTGCCGGCAGCGCAGATCATACTGACGATGGAGTTGCAGGCCTTCCGGCTGCTCATCGCCTGTGCTGATAAACAAAACTGCCGGTGCTGCAGGCTGGCTATGGCGTGTCATGATCTCCTGCAGCAGGATGGTGCGTTGCACAGCTGTCAACTCGGCCAGACACCCGGCATAGAGAACCAGCTCAGGGTTGGTCACGGCTGCCCGGATAAAGCTGGTTATAATGCGTTCTGACGCCGCAAGATGACCGGGTAGCGCCCAGATATTACCATGATAGCCGAGCCGGTCAAGCAGCTGCGTTGCCTTGTCTGCTGCTGCTGTCTGCACTTCGCTCTGATGATACAGAAGCGGCAGCATGATGTTCTCCCATAGTTTCAGGTTGGCAATCAGTCCCACCTGCGGGCTGACTACGGCAAGCGTACTGCGCAGCTTCAGCAGTTCTTCACGACCTGCTTCAGCAAGGTTATGGCCATGCAAAGACACTCCTCCTGCAGCAGGCAGCTGTTCACCCAGCAGTGTCTGCAGCAGCAGGCAGGCATGGTGCTCATCATCCACACGGACCAGGATGATCTCGCCCTGTGTGATTTCAAGGCTGAACGGGGAATGCCCCGGAGTGAGCTTGAGCTGGTTGCAGGCAAGGAGTGTTGTCATTGCTTCCTGTCTTGTCATTAATAATGCCGATCTGTCCGACCTGACTCTCTGGATCAGGTACCTGTCATACCATAACTGCAGCTGCTTCACAAATGATCAAGAATGATCCGGACACCGCGCTAAGAAACGTGCAAACAAATTGACATAACAGCGTCTCGGCGTGTATAACATGAACCCTTTAGAACGCCATTGCCAAGAGAGACGACCTGCCCATGAAAGAGATCCTGTCCGGAAATGAGGCCATTGCCCGCGGTGCATTCGAAGCGGGCTGCCTGGTTGCCAGTGCCTATCCCGGCACCCCATCCACTGAAATCCTTGAGAACGTAGCACGCTACAAAGAGATTGATTCATCCTGGGCACCCAATGAGAAGGTTGCCCTTGAGGTGGCTATAGGCGCCTGTTTTGGTAATGCCCGTGCCCTGGCCTGTATGAAGCATGTCGGTGTCAACGTGGCTGCCGACCCGCTCTTTACCGCTTCGTACACCGGCGTGAAAGGTGGTCTGGTGCTGGTGGTGGCTGATGACCCTGAGATGCATTCCTCCCAGGATGAACAGGACAGCCGTCACTATGCCCGCTTTGCCAAGGTGCCGATGCTGGAGCCTGCTGATTCCCAGGAATGTCTGGAATATACCCGGCTGGCCTTTGACCTGTCCGAACAGTTTGATACGCCGGTCATGCTGCGCAGCTGTACCCGCATTTCTCACGGCAAGTCGATTGTCGAGCTGGGAGAGCGGGTGCAGGGACTGCCCGCGCCCAGACTGGTCAAGGATGCTCCCAAGCTGGTTATGCTGCCCGGTAATGCCCGGGTACGGCATCCGATTGTGGAGGAGCGGACCATCAAACTCTCTGCCTACGGTACCACCGCCGCCATAAACCGGATGGAGTTGCGTTCCGACAAACTGGGCGTGATCTGCGCCGGAGTAACCTATCAGTATGTGCGTGAGGCGTTGCCTGAGGCCAGTGTGCTGAAGCTGGGCATGGTCTGGCCCCTGCCGCAGGAACTTATCCGTGAGTTCAGCAGCAAGGTTGCAACACTGCTGGTGATTGAAGAGCTTGACCCTTTCATTGAGGATCAGATCAAAGCCATGGGTATTGCCTGCAGCGGCAAGGAACTGACAACCCACTGCGGCGAACTGTCGCCGGGCCGTATTCGTGATGCCTGCGCCCGAGCCGGCATCATTGCAGCAAGTACCGTGCCGTCAGTGACTATTGAGCCGGTGCCACCCCGTCCTCCCAACATGTGTCCTGGCTGTCCCCACCGTGGTCTGTTCTATGAACTGAATCGAGCCAACGCCTATGTCACCGGTGATATCGGCTGCTACACACTGGGATTCATGCCGCCGCTGAATGCCATGGATACCTGTGTCTGCATGGGCGCCTCCATCAGTAACGGTTCCGGTCTGGTGCGCTGCCTCCCGCCTGAAGAGCAGCAACGGGTGGTGGCGGTGATCGGAGACTCCACCTTCCTGCATACCGGAATCAACTCCCTGATGGAAATGGCCTACAACAAGGCCCCGGCAACCGTGGTGATCCTGGATAACCGGATTACCGCCATGACCGGTCGTCAGGAAAACCCGTCCTCCGGCTATACCCTTGATGGTGAGTCTGCACCGGAAGTCAATATCCCTGAACTGTGCAAGGCGTTGGGGATCAAACATGTCCGTACCGTTGATCCGTATGACCTTGAGGCTACCCGCCAGGCCGTGCGTGAAGAGATGGCACGTCCTGAACCTTCTGTGATCATTACCTACCGTGCCTGTGTCCTGATCAAGGGAGCAGGCCGATATGAAAAAGGTCCCATCCTTGAAGTTGATCAGGGTAAATGCACCGGCTGCAAGGCCTGTCTGCGGATCGGCTGCCCGGCCATTGAGTGGAAGCCGGATCCTGAAGGCAGTAAAGGCAAGGCATTTATTGACCCATTGCTCTGTAACGGTTGTACGGTCTGCCAGCAGCTCTGCAAGTTCAATGCTATCGGGGGAAAAAAATAATGGAGAACACAATCACCAATATTCTTCTGGTAGGCGTCGGCGGTCAGGGAATTCTGCTGGCCTCTGAAATCCTGTCCGAAGCGTTCATGCTGGCGGGGTATGATGTCAAGAAAAGCGAGATTCACGGCATGTCCCAACGGGGCGGCAGCGTGGTTTCCCATGTACGCTTTGGTAAAGAGGTCTTTTCACCGGTGGTGCCTGAAGGGGAGGGCGATATCCTGTTCGGTTTTGAGCTGCTGGAGACCTATCGCTATCTGTCGTTGCTCAAACCAGGTGCGAGCGTAGTGGTCAATGACTACAAGATTGCCCCGCCTTCAGTGCTGCTCGGTCAGGCTGCATACCCTCAGGCGTTACCTGAAAAAATAAAGTCCAACTTCCCGGATTTTCTATTGGTAGATGGCCAGGGTCTGGCGCTCAAGGCTGGTGATGTCCGTGCCGCCAACACCGTGATGCTGGGGGCGGTTTCCAAGCGGCTGCAAATTGAGGAAGCGGTCTGGCAGCAGGCTCTGGAAAAAATGGTGCCGGAAAAGGCGCTGGAGATCAACCTGAAGGCGTTTGCTTTCGGACGCGAATTATAAACAGGCAATAATAGCACGCGGATGACGCTGATTGAGCGGATGTTCGCCGATTAAAAGAAAAAACGTTTTATAGTTTTAAAAGCCTGTACTGGGTTTAAATTAATTTTTGTTTAGCTTCTGAATCTGCGTTAATCCGCTGTATCCGTGTTATCCGCGTGCTATTAACGCCGTTGCTTCCGGAGTTTGTGTATGGCCAACTATTTCAACGAAGAGTTTGAGACCCTGCCGCGTGCAGCCCTTGAGGCGTTGCAACTGAAGAGACTTCAGGCAGCAGTTGCACGAATCTATGCGAACGTACCGTTTTATAAGCAATCGTTCGATGCAGCAGGTGTCAAGCCGGAAGATATCAGGACGCTGTCTGACCTGCCTCGTTTGCCGTTTACCACCAAGCAGAACATGCGGGATTCCTATCCCTACGGCCTGTTTGCCGCACCAATGGAAGAGATCGTCCGGATCCACGCCTCATCCGGAACCACCGGCAAGCCGACGGTGGTGGGGTATACCCAGAAAGATATCGAGACCTGGTCTGAGCTGATGGCCCGCTCTTTTGTGGCTGCCGGTGCCCACAAAGGGGATATTATCCATAACGCCTATGGCTACGGCCTGTTTACCGGTGGTCTGGGCGCCCATTACGGCGCAGAAAAGCTGGGAGCTTCAGTGATTCCCATTTCGGGCGGCAACACCAAGCGTCAGATCATGATCATGCAGGACTTTGGTTCCACCGTGCTGACCTGCACCCCGTCCTATTCGCTCTATCTGGCTGAGGAGGCCTCTGCCGAAGGGGTGGACATCAAATCATCCAGACTGCGGGTCGGCATCTTTGGCGCCGAGCCCTGGTCTGAAGCGATGCGGGCTGAGATTGAAGCCAATCTGGGGTTGGATGCCATTGATATCTACGGCTTGTCCGAGATCATGGGGCCCGGTGTGGCCATTGAGTGCATTCAGGAAAAGCATGGTCTGCATATCTGGGAAGACCACTTCATTCCCGAGATCATCAATCCTGAGACCGGCGAACCGGTTGCTGAAGGCGAAAAGGGTGAGCTGGTCATTACCACCATTACCAAGCAGGGCATACCGCTGATCCGTTACCGCACCCGCGATATCACCAGCATCAGTTACGCCCCCTGCTCCTGTGGCAGAACCCACGGCAGGATCGCCCGGATGAGCGGCCGTTCTGACGACATGCTGATCATCCGCGGGGTCAACGTATTCCCGTCACAGATTGAATCGATCCTGGTGCGGATTGAAGGGGTTGAGCCTCACTATCTGCTGATCGTGGACCGCAAGGACAACCTGGATACCCTTGAGGTGCAGGTTGAGGTGGATGAGCGGATCTTCTCAGACGAGATCAAGGTGCTGCAATCCCTGTCCCGCAGGATCGAGAAGGAGATCAAGGATATGCTGGGGGTCACCTGTACCGTCAAACTGGTGGAGCCCAAGACGATCCAGCGCAGCGAAGGCAAGGC
>DIUB01000175.1:0-5929 GCA_002422265.1 Geobacter sp. UBA6169 | reverse complement strand
CATGAAAGTTGAGCAGATCTCCATCTTCATAGAAAACAAGTCCGGTCGTCTGGCCGAGATTACCCGGATTCTGGGGGAAGCCGGTATCAATATCCGTGCCCTGTCCCTGGCTGACACCTCTGATTTCGGTATCCTGCGCCTGATCGTCAATGAGGTGGAAAAGGCCAAGGCTGTTCTGAAAGAGAAGGGCTTTACCGTCTCCAAGACCGAGGTGGTTGCGGTTGAGGTGCCGGATCAGCCGGGCGGGCTTTCAACCATTCTGCAGGCACTTGACAGGGACTGCATCAATGTGGAGTACATGTATGCCTTTGTTGAACGCTGCGGAGGTAATGCGGTGATTATCTTCCGTTTTGACGAGACCGACAAGGCAATTGCTGCGCTTTCTGCCAACAACTTTACGATACTGGCTGGTGAACGACTCTATTCGATGTAAACAAATTACAGAGGGGGTGTGTATGAAAAAGCTGGTGATGGTCTGCAGTATGGCAGCACTGTTACTCTGCAGTGCAACAATGGCCCTGGCATCCGGTACCATCAAGATTGGCGGTCTGTTCAGTGTGACAGGTCCGGCATCATTTCTGGGAGAACCTGAAAAGAAGACACTGGAAATGCTGGTGGCTGATCTGAATGCCAAGGGGGGTATCAATGGTCAGAAGCTTGAGGCCGTAATCTATGACACTGCCGGTGACGCCACCAAGGCGGTGCAGTTGGCCACCAAACTGATCAGGAACGATAAGGTGGTTGCCATCATCGGCCCCAGCACCACTGGTGAATCCATGGCAGTACTTGCCCTGACCGAGAAGGAAAAGATTCCGCTGATCTCCTGTGCAGCCGGTATCAAAATTACTGAACCGGTCAAGGATCGCAAGTGGACCTTCAAAACTCCGGCCAATGACCATGTAGCAGTGGAGAAGATTCTGCAGTACGCTGAAAAACAGAAGCAGAAGAATCTGGCCATTATGACCGTTACCGATGGTTTTGGCTCTTCCGGACGTGAACAGCTGAAGGCGGTGGCAGCACAAAAAGGCTTTACCATAGTGGCTGATGAGACCTACGGTCCCAAAGATACCGACATGACCCCGCAGCTGACCAAAATCCGCGGTTCCCAGGCCCAGGCCCTGATAGTTTGGGGCACCAATCCAGGACCGGCCATCATCACCAAGAACATCAAACAGCTGGGCATCAAGCTGCCGGTCTATATGAGCCATGGCGTTGCCTCCAAAAAATACATTGAACTGGCCTCGCCGGCTGCAGCCGAGGGGATTATGCTGCCTACCGGTAAACTGGCTATCTATGAGGTACTGCCCAAGAACGATCCGCAGTATAAACTGCTGAAGGAGTACGATGCTGCCTATCGCAAGGCACATGGTGTTGAGGCATCTACCTTTGGCGGCTATGCCTATGATGCCTTCCTGCTGGTCACCAATGCCATCAAGACCAAGGGAGCAACACCGGCACAGATTCGTGACGGTCTGGAGCAGACCCAGAAACTGGTCAGCGTATCAGGCATTTTTAATATGTCAGCCACTGATCACAACGGCCTGGATCTGTCGGCCTTTGAGATGGTCAGAATTACCAAGGGTGATTGGGCCCTGCTGAAATAAAGGAGGAAGGACTATTATGAAATTTCGATTTAAGACCTTAGCATCTGCCGCAGCATTGTTGCTTGCAACGGTTTCAACCTCCTTTGCTGCAGGTACGATCAAGATCGGCGGTCTGTTTGCCGTTACCGGCCCCCCTGCCTTTCTGGGTGAGCCTGAGCGCAATACCGCCAAAATGGTAGTGGATAACATCAACAAGGCCGGCGGTATCAAGGGCCAGAAGGTTGAGCTGGTGGTGTACGATACTGCCGGTGACGCCACCAAGGCGGTTCAAATGGCCACCAAACTGATCAAGGATGACAAGGTGGTAGCCATTATCGGCCCCAGCACCACCGGCGAGACCATGGCCGTGATACCGGTGGTGGAAAAGGAAAAAATTCCGCTGATCTCCTGTGCTGCCGGCAGCAAGATCACCGATCCGGTTAAGCCCTATGTATTCAAAACGGCACAGAATGATAGTCTGGCCGTGACGAAAATTTATGAATACCTGCAACAGCACAAACAAAACAAAGTGGCTATCCTGACCGTATCTGACGGTTTTGGCGCTTCTGGTCGTGAGCAGTTGAAGGCCCTGGCCGGTAAACACGGAATGCAGATCGTGGTGGACGACACCTACGGCCCTAAAGATACGGACATGACTTCGCAGCTGACCAAGATTCGCGGTTCACAGGCCCAGGCCCTGATTGTCTGGGGCACTAACCCGGGACCGGCCGTGATCGCCAAGAATGCCAAGCAACTGGGTCTTAAAATGCCGCTGTTCATGAGTCATGGCGTTTCCTCCAAGAAGTTCATTTCCCTGGCCGGTGATGCGGCTGAAGGGATTAAGCTGCCGTCAGGCAAGGTGATTGTCTCTGATGTGCTGCCCAAAAATGATCCCCAGAAGTCTGCCCTGCTGACATACGTAAAGGACTACCAGAGCCATTATAAGGTTGAGGGCGATCATTTTGGCGGCCATGCCTGGGATGGCGTGATGCTGGTCAAGACTGCCATTGAAAAGGGCGGAGCTACGCCGGAGGGTATTCGTAACGCCCTTGAAGGTATCAAGGATTTTCACGGTATCGGTGGTACGTTCAACTTCTCGGCCAATGATCATGCCGGTCTTACCAAGGATGCCTTTATCATGGTTGAGATCAGGAACAAAGACTGGGTGATTGCGAAATAGATTCAACCTTTTTGCGTCAAGTATTTTAAACGGTAAAGACAGGCGTTGAAATACGCCTGTCTTTACGTCTGTAAAGGGCGGTAATCGTTTCATGGAACTAAGCCATCAGTTATTGCAATACCTCTTGTCAGGTCTTTCCACCGGAGCAATCTATGCTTTGATCGGCATCGGTTTTTCGATTATCTATAATGCCACCGGTATCATCAACTTTGCGCAAGGCGAATTTGTCATGCTGGGTGGCATGATGACCCTGTTCCTGCTTGAGGCACTGCATCTGCCGCTCTGGGCTGCTGTCCCGCTGGCTGTCTGTATAGTCACGCTGGTCGGTCTCGGGTTTGAACGTCTGGCAATCCGTCCGCTGCGCAATGCGTCTCCCATTTCGCTGGTGATCATCACCATTGGCGGCGCAATTCTGATCCGTGGCCTGGCCATGCTGATCTGGGACAAGGATACCCATGCCATTCCGCCGTTTTCCGGTGATGAACCGATCATGCTGGCCGGTGCAACCCTGCTTCCCCAACACCTCTGGATCCTCGGAATTACGGTGGTGCTGATCAGTCTTAACAAGTGGTTTTTCAACCACACCATCAGCGGTAAGGCCATGCGGGCCTGTTCCTATAATCCTCGGGCTGCCGGGCTGGTGGGGGTTGATGTGCGCCGTATGGTGCTGCTCTCGTTCATGATCAGCGCGGCCATGGGATCGCTGGCCGGTATCATTGTGGCACCGTTGACCATGACGGCATACGATGTCGGCATCATGCTGGGGCTGAAAGGGTTTTGTGCCGCCATCATTGGCGGTATGTCCAGCGGTCTGTCAACGGTCATCGGCGGATTGATCCTCGGTGTACTCGAATCAATGGGGGCCGGCCTGATATCATCCGGCTACAAAGACGCCATTGCCTTTATCATTCTGTTGCTGATCCTGTTCATCAGACCGCAGGGGCTGTTCGGCAAGCCTGAGAGTGAACGGGTCTAGCACCATGAAACGTGAACTGATCAAATTCATGTTGTTTGCACTGTGCGTGCTGGTTGCGCCGCTGTTTTTTTCCGGCAGCTACCTGATGAATGTGCTGGTCTTTGTGGGAATCCATACCCTGCTGGCCGTGGCCCTGAATCTGCTCTTGGGGTATGCGGGGCAGATATCGCTGGGACATGCTGCTTTTTTCGGGCTGGGCGCTTACGGTTCCGGTATCCTGACCACAACGTTCAGCTGGAATCCGTGGCTGGCTATGGTGACGGTAGCAGTGATTGTTGCAACCATGGCCTTTGCCATCGGTTTTCCGATCCTGAAGCTGAAAGGCCATTATCTGGCCATGGCCACCCTGGGGCTGGGGATCATCATCTTTATCGTGTTCAACGAGTGGGTTGATGTAACCGGCGGGCCTTCCGGTTTTCCCGGTATCCCCAATCTTGAACTGGGGACGCTGGTGTTTGACAGCGACCTGAAGAACTATTACCTGGTCTGGAGTTTTGTACTGGGTTGCGTACTGTTGTCGGTCAACCTGGCCAACTCCCGTATCGGTCGCGCCTTCCGTGCCATTCATGATGCCGAGACAGCAGCACGGGTGATGGGGGTCAATGCCCGACTGCTCAAGGTACAGGTCTTTGCCCTGTCCGCCATGATCTGCGCCATTGCCGGTTCCCTCTATGCCCATGTCATGACCTTTATTGCTCCGCCATCCTTTGGTTTCAATATCTCGGTAGAACTGCTGACCATGGTGGTGATCGGTGGTCTGGGCAGTATTTACGGCTCGTTCCTGGGGGCATTGCTGTTGACCATGCTGCCGGAATTCCTGCGTTTCATGCATGATTATGACATTGTCTTCTATGGCGGCCTTTTGATGGTGATGACCATCTTTATGCCGGGTGGCCTGGTGCGGGGAATACCGGAGCTGTTCCGTAAACTTGCCGGTCTGAAAAAAGGGAAGGGGGATGCCCATGCTTGAGCTGAAGGGGATCACCCAGATCTTTGGCGGAGTAACCGCCCTGAAAGATGTATCGTTCAGCGTCAACCAGGGAGAGATCACCGGCGTGATCGGACCCAACGGTGCCGGCAAGACCACCCTGTTTAACATTGCCACCGGCATCTACAGCCAGACCAGCGGCCAGGTGATCTTTGAAGGCAGGGATATCAGCGGACTGCCTGCAGAACGGCTGGCCCGTCTCGGTATGGTGCGCACCTTCCAGAATATTGAGCTGTTTGGTAAGATGACTGTGCTGGAAAATGTAATGGTTGGTCTGCATAGTCGCAGCAGCAGCGGCCTGTTTGCCTGCTCCTTCAAGATGCCCTGGGCAGTCAGGGAAGAACAGCGGATCCGTGATGAGGCCCATCAATGGCTGCAGTTTGTGGGAATTGACGACCTGGCACAGCTGGAGGCCAACAATCTTCCCTTTGGCAGAGGGCGCCTGTTGGAGATTGCCCGGGCCATGGCCTGTAATCCCCGGATGATCCTGATGGATGAGCCGGCTGCCGGCTTGAACTCGCAGGAGACCCTTGGACTGGCTGAACTGATCCGCCGCATCCGTGACCGGGGTATCACCGTGGTGCTGGTGGAGCATGACATGGAGCTGGTGATGGATATCTGTGACCGGATTGTGGTGCTGAACCTCGGGCAAAAACTGACGGAAGGCACCCCCCGCGAGATCCAGGATAACCCTGAAGTGATTGCAGCTTACCTGGGGGATGATGACTGATGCTGCGACTGAAGAATATCAATACCTACTACGGCAAGGTGCATGCCCTGAAGAATGTCTCCCTGCATCTGGCTGAAAGAGAGATCGTTACCCTGATCGGTGCTAACGGTGCCGGCAAGACCACGATCCTTAACACCATTTCCGGAGTAACTCCGGCTGCTGCCGGAGAGCTTTCATTCCAGAAGGAATCGATCCGTGAATTGGCCCCAGACCGGATTGTCAAACTGGGTCTATCCCAGGTTCCGGAAGGACGGCAGGTGTTCAAACCGATGACGGTTGAGGACAATCTGGAGCTGGGCGCCTATCTGCGCTATTGCTCACGAGATCCGAAAACAGAAATTCAAAAGGATAAGGAAGAGATATTTCAACTCTTCCCCCGTCTTGAAGAACGGCGTAAGCAGGCCGCCGGTACCATGTCCGGCGGCGAACAGCAGATGCTGGCCATAGGTCGAGCCCTGATGGCCCGGCCCAA
>DIUB01000052.1:3834-5268 GCA_002422265.1 Geobacter sp. UBA6169 | reverse complement strand
CTCACGCGGAGCCGCGAAGCTCGCGGAAAAATCGTGTGGGTAGCTAAAAACAAGGATAATAGTGCAGGTAAAACGGTAACATGCCGTAATCAAACACGATTCAGTTCTTTGCGTCTTTGTGTCTTGCTTTCAAACTTTGTGTTAAAGCTTTTGTGCAATCCGCTTCAAGAGCAGCGAGTTCAGTACAACCGAGACCGATGAAAAGGCCATGGCCAGGCCGGCGTACTCGGCCTTGAGAGTGATGCCCCAGTGGCTTAATAGTCCGGCCGCGATCGGAATGCCAACCACGTTGTAGAACAGGGCCCAGAACAGGTTCTGTTTCACCTTGCTCAGGGTGGCCCGCCCCACGGTAATGGCCCGCACTGCATCCTGAAGATCATCACGGATCAGCACGATGTCGCCGGTCTCCTTGGCCACGTCGGTTCCGCCACCGATGGCGATCCCCACATCGGCCGCAGCCAGGGCAGGGGCATCGTTGATGCCGTCACCCACCATCCCTACCACCAGCCCCTGTGCCTGATACTCCTTAACGACCTCCTGCTTACGGCCCGGCAGTACCTGGGCCTCAAAGCTGTCTACCCCCACTTGTTTCGCTACGGTGTCAGCCACTGCCTGGTGGTCGCCGGTGATCATCACGGTGCGGATACCCAGTTGCTTCAGTGCAGCCACGGCTTGCGTCGAGCTGTCTTTCAGGGTGTCGCTGAAGGCGGCAATGCCGATCAAGGCCTTGTCGGCTGCCACGTAGATTAATGACTTGCCTTCAGCCGCCAGTCGGGACGCCGCGTTATCCAGCACATCAGTCGCAATGCCGTGGGCCTGCATCAGTCGCTGGTTACCGGCTGCCAGTTGCAGGCCGTGGTAGCTGCAGGTGACGCCGTGTCCTTCCTGTTCGTGGAAGTCGGTCGCTTCATCAGCGGTGATGCCTTTGGACGCAGCTCCTGCCAAGGCAGCCTGGGCCAGGGGATGGTTGGAGGAACGTTCGGCAGCGGCCAGATATTCCAGTAGACGCTGGTCGTCCAAGCCTGGAGCAGTGGCCAGATCGGTCAGGGACAGTTGGCCGCTGGTGAGGGTGCCGGTCTTGTCCAGCAGCAGCACCTGCAGCTTGGCGATGGTCTCCAGTGCCGAGCCCTTTTTGACCAGGATACCCCGTGCCAGGGCAACGCCGCTGCCGACCATGATGGCGGTGGGTGTGGCCAGGCCCATGGCGCAGGGGCAGGCGATCACCACCACGGCCACGCCGAACTTGAAGGCGATGATGAAGGGTGCTGCCAACAACAGGTACCAGATGACGAAGGTGGCCAGGGCCAGCAGCACTACGATCGGTACAAACCAGGCCGAGACTGCGTCGGCAAAGCGCTGGATCGGCGCCTTGTCCCCCTGGGCATCCCGCACCATCCGCACGATCTGGGCCAGCAGCGTCTCTTCGCCGATGCG
>DIUB01000052.1:0-3767 GCA_002422265.1 Geobacter sp. UBA6169 | reverse complement strand
TTGTCAGCCTGCAGGTGCAGCAGCTTTTTGAGTGCTTCGCCAGCCTTGCCCCGTGCCCGTGCCTCCAGGTACTTGCCAAGCCGGATAAAGGTGATCAGCCAGGCCGAGGTCTCAAAGAAGACATCCCGAAATTCTCCAAACAGGCCGAAGAAGGCCAGCATCGAGTAACCCCAGGCCGCTGTGGTGCCCAGGGCCACCAGCAGGTCCATGTTGCTGCTCTTGCTCTTTAAGGCTGACCAGGCGCCACTGTAGAAGGCCAAACCTGCACTGAACTGGACGATGGTGGCCAGGATCAGATTGAGCCAGCCGATGCCGTGGTGGTGGTGCAGGGTCATGGTGGCCATGATCGGCAGGGAGAGTATCAGGGCAAACAGGAACCAGTTACGCTGCTTGAGCAGTTCCTGGTCGGAGGCCTCTTCTGACGCTGAAAGCTCAAGTGGAGTGTAACCGGCCCCATGCACGAGGGCGAAGATCTGTCCCTTATCGATCTGCTGCGGATCGAATCGGACGAATCCCGTTGCGGCAGCCAGGTTGACCACGGCGGTGGTAATGGCGCTGTGCTCCAGCAACGCCTTTTCCAGCCGGGCCACGCAGGAGGCGCAGTGCAGACCGCTGACCCCGAAGGTCAGCTCTCCAGGCGGCTCGGGGCGGATCACGCCGAAGCCCAGGGATTGTACTTTTTCGATGATGGTTTCAGGGGAGGTGATCTGTTCGTCGAAACTGGCGCTGAGCTGCGCAATGGCAAAGTTGACGACACTGGTCTCAACACCGGGCAGGGCCGCCACCTCCCGCTCGATGCGGGCGGCGCAGTTGGCACAGGACATACCGGTAATCTGGAGTGAGAGCGTGGTCATGTTTCTTCTTTCACAGGCTATGCCACTACCCGATTCTCGTTAATTGACAGCGGTCAGCGAGGTACTCAGGGTAAAAAGCTCATGTTCTTCAAGCCAGGTCTTTACCCGGTTACTGACAAAACTGTCGCGCAACTCATCCAGCTGCTGTTCCGCTTCCGGAAAAAAGGAAAGAATATCAGAAGAATTTGCATAGGGCGGACGACCGGAAAGGGCGTGGTCAAGCAATCGCCGCAGCTCCTGGTCCGGCTGGTTCTGAAGAAAATTGTTCAGTAACGATCGTTCAGTGGAGGGATCAAGGCCGGGTATCTCCAGAAAACGCTCCTGATGCTGTTCCATCTGGTTCCAGAAGTTTTCTTCCATCTCGGCACTGACAAAAAAAATCTCACCGGTCAGCCGGTCAAAGTAGTAGACCCGATCTGATTCCATATTGGAAAAGGCGCGTAACAGGACATCCCAGGGAATGGCTATGGTTTTCAGCATAAAAGGTAGACGCTCCTTGTCTTTGTGTTGACAGGCCGCACGCACCACGGCACAATCCGCGCACCATGCGTGCCATATTTCTCTCAGACGCCCATCTGCAGCAGCCTGACGATAGCAACTATCGCCTGCTGCTTGATTTTCTCAACTCACTGCGCGGCACCGTTGACACCCTCTGCATCCTGGGCGACCTGTTCGACTTCCGGGTAGGGCTGCCCGGCCTCTGTTTTCCTGAGCACGAACCGCTGCTGCAGGTTCTGCACGAACTGGGCAAAAACGGCACCCGGCTGATCTATCTTGAAGGCAATCATGATTTCCATCTGCAGGAAGAGTTAACCAGACGGCTGGGGGCCGAGGTCTATCCTGGGCCGGTAACCCTTGAACTGCACGGGCTGCGAATACTGCTCTGCCATGGTGATCTGATCAACCGGGCTGACTGGCGTTATCGGCTGCTGCATCGGGTGCTGCGGCATCCGATGGTCTACCGGCTGGCCGGGATGCTGCCCCAATCCAGCATAGAACAATTACGGCATAAACTGCAGCACAAGAGCAAAGGACGCTACCGGCATGACCGCAGTCGTTGGGATTATCGGGCCATCATCCGCAGCTACGCGGCATCTGTTCGCAGTCAGGGACACGATGCACTGCTGCTGGGACATTTTCACCTGCCGTTCATAGAATGTCAGGATCAGTTTGTCCTGGTCTCGCTGGGGGACTGGATCAGCCAGTTTTCCTATGCTGAACTATCGGAGGGCCAGCTACGCCTGCTTACCTACCAGCCTTGAAGTAGCTGGTCAGAGCCAGCTCTCCCACCTGTGATGCCTTGATGCGCCACTTCTCGCCGTTGATCACCAGAGCTACCAGTGCAATACGGGGCTGATCTGCCGGGGCGTAGGCCGCAAACCATGTATAATAGCCCTTGGGGTTGTCGCCTTCGATGGAGCCGGTCTTGGCGGCAATCCGCATCGTGCCAAGCAGCTGTCTGCCCTGCGGATTGTTAAACGCCCTGCGTGAGGTACCGCTGGTAACGGTGGTCAGCAGCATGCGGCCCAGGTCCTCTGCGGTCTCGGGGCTTACCACCTGCTGCAGCTTCCGGGGGGAGGGGACCTGCAGAGCCTGACCGTCCCGTACCGCACGGTCAACCAGGAGCGGTGCCATCAGTGTGCCGCGATTTGCCAGGGCAGCGGTAATGGCAGCGGCATGGATCGGTGACACCTGCAGGTCATGGTCCAGCCCGCAGCCTTGCAATCGCAGTTCTTCAGCGGTTTCCACGACTGGCGCCGGACTGGGCACTGCCGGTACACCGGGCAACAGGAGACTGCGGTTGAAACCAAAGCGGCTGCAGGCCTGCTGCAGCTGCTCCTTGCCCAGCAGGTCACTGGCGATCAGACCGTAAATCGGGTTGACCGATTTGCCCATGGCATCGGTCAGGTCCATGCGATGATTACGTCCTTTGGGGTGGGGATCCCAGTTTTTCGGGCTCTCGGAAACCACCCTGCCACGGTACTCCATCACAGAGTCAGGTGTTATCTGGCGGCTCTCAAGGGCAGCAGCGGCAGTCACCATCTTGAACAGGGAGGCCATTGGATACACCTGATAGGCGGCATTCTGCTGCCACGAGGGGTCAACGGAGGAATAGCCGGTCAAGGCCAGCACCCGGCCGGTGGCCGGTTCCATGGCCACAAAGACCGCATAGGGAGGACGGGTCATCTCCAGGAAGTTCTGAACACGCCGCTGCAGCTCAACATCAATGGTGTAGCTCAAGAGGGTGCCGTCAGCGGCAGCAGCGGTAAAAACCGGTTCACCTGCCGGAATCTGGGCCGGCAACAGGCTGTCGGCAACGCGGAACAGCTCATCTCCCAACGGTACCGGGCGGGCTTTGGGTGCGGTTTGGTGGCGGGCGGATTGCCAGGAGGAGACGGCCTGGGCCCCCTTACGCACCAGCAATACGATAAAGGGCACCAGCAAGACCAGCGCGATGCCGATCAGAACGGTTCTCCAGTGCCGTTGCAGCAGGTTCTTTTTCGGTCTGGTGAGATACTTCAGATCACGCATCGGCAGACTATACGGCAAGGGAGGGGAGGGTGTCAACCGGCGTCAGGCCAGAATCGACACTTGAGTAAACAGGGCAAGGAAGTGATCAGCGCTATCACCGAGTGTCAACCGGCGTCAGGCCAGAATCGACACTTGAGTTCTTCAAGTAAAGGCGTGAGGGTTTTTCGGTCGAGGGCTGAAACACTGATGGCGTTATAACGACNNCCTGGCTGATCTGGTCCTCAAAACGGGGGTTGGAAGCATCCACCAGGTGCAGCAGCAGGTCGGCATCCTGCAGCTCTTCCAGGGTGGCCTTGAAGGCTCCCATCAACGACACCGGCAAAGAACGAATGAAACCGACCGTATCGGTGATGATTACCTCCCGTTCCCTGGGCAGGCGCA
>DIUB01000147.1:21743-34490 GCA_002422265.1 Geobacter sp. UBA6169 | reverse complement strand
CCACCAATTTTAAAAGGCAACCTCTCAGTATCTTGAGGTTGCCTTTTTGTTTGCCTGTTGCCGGTTTAATGCTGCTGACAAGCCCCAGTCAAACGGACATCTCTGCTTTTTCAGCGATATCTGGCTCCCAACAATTCCGGGATCATTGCTTTTCCTCTCAATCCATTTGATTGATTCAGCAACCGCCAGCTCAATTTCTTTCAGAGCCTTTTTTGGTGTGTTGCCGTGGGTGATAAGCGAAGGAAATTCAGTGCGGCAAGGCAAGGTGTGTCTGATCTTCTTCAGACCATTCAATCCGGTAGGTGTATTTACTGGCTGGGTAAGACATGAAGATCAGGCAGCCAGAGCAATCGGCTGTACCTGCCTGATTCTGCGGGCCATTGTCTTTTCAGTTACCTTCAGGTCATAGCTGGCCTGCAGGTTCATCCAGTATTGCGGGGTCTGGCTGAATGCCCTGGCAAAGAGTATGGCAAGTTCAGCAGTGACAGGACGCTTGCCATGCACAACATGGGAAATACGCATAGCTGATACGCCGATTGATAGCGCAAAGGTGTTCTGAGAAAGATGCAGTTCTTCCAGTAGCTCTTTCAGGTATTCCCCCGGATGTATGGCCGGAAGCCCGTTCTTGGTTGCCATGGTGTTCTCCAGTTCTTCAGTGATAATCTACGATCTCAACGTCATAGGCATGGCTGTTCTCAAAGATGAAGCAGATTCGCCACTGGTCATTGATCTTGATGCTCCATTGTCCTTTACGGTCGCCAGAAAGCGCCTCAAGGTGATTTGATGGCGGCAAGCGTAAATCCTCAACAACTGTTGCGCTATCAAGCTGATTCAAACGCATGGCAGCCCGGTTTATAATTGCAGGCGACAGACGCTTTGATTTGCCTGTTTCAAAAAACTTCTCAGTCGCTTTATCGGCAAAGCCCTTGATCATGGGTACACTGTAAACAATATGTTTATTTCTGGCAAGCTGAATCAGGTTGCTACGCCTTGCCTTCAAGGTACTTCAGGAAACTGGGACAGTTATTCGACACCCCTGAGCTGCAGGTTGAGCGGAGTCGAAACCGGCGGAGTCGAAGGGAGCGTACTCAGAGTGCTGCAGAGCGGCAATCTGAAAGAGCTTGGCCGCTTTCGCTTTGCACTACTGGCGCTGCTTGCTATAGTAGCCGTCATTACAAAACGGGACAGGATAGGGCTTCAACCTCACTCGACAAGATGAGCACGTTCTCTTTGGCTTGATGTGAGAGCAGGGAGGTCAGAGGGGAACCACCTGGTCAGGTAAACCACGAAGGGAAACGGGAGCTGAAAATATGGTTATGCCATTGGTGGCAATAGTAATTGGTCTGGCGTTGCTGGTCTGGAGCGCAGACCGTTTTGTGGATGGGGCGGCTGCCACGGCAAGGCACTTTGGCATGCCCTCGCTTTTGATTGGTATGGTGATTGTAGGGTTCGGCACCTCTGCGCCGGAGATGGTGGTGTCGGCGATCTCCTCATATCAGGGCAATCCTGGGCTTGCCTTAGGTAACGCATATGGTTCCAACATCACCAATATCGCGCTGATCCTGGGGCTGACTGCCCTGATCAGCCCGATTGCAGTGCATTCGCAGGTGCTGCGTAAGGAACTGCCGATTCTGGTCCTGGTGACCTGCTTTGCGCTGGCGCTGATGTATGACCGGGAGTTGACCCAGCTTGACGGCTGGTTGCATCTGGCGGTCTTTACCGGTTTAATGGGCTGGACGATCGTCCAGGGTATGCGACAGCGACATGATTCCCTGGGTGACGAGGTTGAGGAGGAGTTGGCGGTACATCCGATGCCGCTCAATCGGGCGTTGTTCTGGCTGCTGGCAGGGCTGGTGCTGCTGATTGCCAGTTCGCGGCTGCTGGTCTGGGGCGCGGTTGCCATAGCCCAGCAGTTGGGGGTCAGTGATCTGATCATCGGTCTGACTATTGTGGCGGTGGGCACTTCGTTACCGGAACTGGCCTCGTCGCTGATTGCGGTGCGCAAGAACGAGCATGATATCGCCCTGGGTAACGTGATCGGCTCCAACCTGTTCAATACCCTGGCAGTGGTGGGCATTGCCGGCACTATCCATCCGCTGCCTTTTGATCAGGTGGTGTTTTCGCGGGATATGCTGTTGATGGGGGGTCTGACGTTGTTGCTGTTTCTGTTCTGCTATGGTTTTCGCGGTCCGGGACGGATCAACCGGCTTGAAGGGGCGACATTGTTGGTCGTCTATATAGGATATACGACCTACCTGATTACCACCGTTTTTGCCGTTGCCGGGTGAAACGAGGGCTTCTGTGGACAAGCTGCGGAAGCTGTGGTAGAGGAGCGCTATGGAACAGATAGCCATTTTTGCCAAGGTACATGATCCCCGTTGCCAGGGGGTTGCCACTGAACTGATCAACTGGCTTGAACAACGCGGATTTAAACCGTTGGTGGAGGCCCATCTGGCCCGGCACATCGGCAGCGGACTCGGCGTATCAGAGCAGCAGATGCGTGAGCTGGCCACGCTGGTGGTGGTGCTGGGCGGGGACGGCACCCTGATCTCGGTGGCCCGTCTGTTCAGCGGTCGGCAAGTGCCGATTGTGGGTGTCAACCTGGGCAGCCTGGGGTTTTTAACCGAAATTACGGTTGAAGGACTCTACCCGGTTCTTGAGCAGTGTCTGGCCGGAAACCACTGCTTTACCGAGCGGATGATGCTGGATGTGACCGTCACCCGTGGTGAGACCGAAATCGCCCGCTGCGAAGTCCTGAATGACGCAGTGATCAACAAGGGGGCCATTGCCCGGATCATTGAGCTGGAAGCCAGGGTAAATGACAATTTTCTCACTACCTACAAGGCCGACGGCCTGATCATTTCTACCCCTACCGGTGCCACCGGCTATTCGCTTTCTGCCGGTGGCCCGATTGTCCAACCGCTGATGCATTGTGTGTTGATTACTCCGATCTGTCCCCACACCCTGACCAACCGCCCGATCGTTATTTCAGATGAATCTATCATCAGGCTTGTGGTCAAATCATCCTTTGATGAGATGGTCTATCTGACCCTTGATGGCCAGGTAGGGGTTGAACTGCAGGAAGGGGATTGCATCGAGGTCCGCCGTGCCGAAACGACCACAGTGCTGGTCACTTCTCCCGAGAAGGATTATTTTGCAATCCTGCGTACCAAGTTAAAATGGAATGAACGCTGACCTGCCATGCTGACCGAACTTTCCATCCGTAATGTTGCCATTATTGATCAGCTGCACCTCTCCTTTGGGCCGGGACTGAACCTGCTGACCGGCGAAACCGGCGCCGGTAAATCAATCATTATCGATGCGCTGACCCTGGTTTGCGGCGGCAGGGCATCAACCGAGCTGATCCGGACCGGTGAGGAAGAGGCAACCGTTGAAGCGCTGTTTGATCTGACCCGCCTGCCCGGCATGCTGGATGCTCTGCGTGAGGCCGGTGTTGATGCCGTTGATGAACTGTTGATCAAGCGATGTCTTAGCCGTTCAGGCCGCAACCGGGTCTTTATCAATGGTTCGCTGGCAAGCCTGTCCCAGCTTTCGGAGCTTGGGCGACAACTGGTGACCATACATGGTCAGCATGCATCACAGGCATTGCTGCGCCCCGATTACCACCTGATCCTGCTGGATGCCTTTGCCGATGCTGCGGGGGAGCGCCGACAGTTCAGCGCTGCCTATGAACAATGGCGGCTGCTGGGGGAACGGCTGGCCCATTTTGATGATCAGGAGCGGGATACGGCCCAGCGGATTGATCTGCTGGCTTACCAGGTTGATGAGATTACAGCGGCCGGTCTGAAGCCCGAAGAGGAAGAAGAGCTGGAAGAACAGCACCGCCTGCTGGCCAATGCCGAACGTCTGGCATCCCTTACCGGCGGTGCGTATGAGGCGCTTTATGGCGGAGACCAGGCCCTGCTTGGAGAACTGAAGAGGGTTGTTACTGCCCTGCGTGAGGCGGTAATCGTTGATCCGCTGCTTGGCCCGGTACAGGCAACACTTGATGAGGGGTATCTGCAGCTTGAAGATGCAGCCCTGCAGCTGCGTGATTATGCTTCACGGATTGAAGCGGACCCGGAGCGGCTGCAGGTGGTTGCCGACCGGTTGGATCTGCTGGTGCGGCTGAAACGTAAGTATGCGCCCACGGTTGCCGAGGTCATCACCCTGGGTGCAGAGCTTGAACAGGAGCTGAGCGATCTGCGCAGCCGCAGCCATTCACGACTTGAGCTTGAACATGAGCTGGCAGAACAGAAGAACAGGCTGGAACGTCTTGGTGCGGCACTACGTGCTAAACGGAAGGCGGCAGCTGCTGTACTTGAACAACGGCTGGCCTCTGAAATTCAGCAGTTGGCCATGCAGCATGCCGTGGTGCAGATTGCCTTCGACCTCCTTGAAGAGCCCAGATCAAACGGATTCGAGAAGGTTGAATTTCTGTTTTCACCCAACCCGGGTGAGCCTCCCCGGTCGCTGGGTAAGGTGGCATCAGGCGGCGAACTGTCCCGCCTGATGCTGGCCTTCAAGCAGGTCTTGCCGGAAGGGGAGGCGCCAACACTGGTTTTTGATGAGGTAGATACCGGTGTGGGCGGTGCCGTAGCCGGTGTAATCGGACGTAAATTACGGAATGTGGCAGAAAAACAACAGGTGTTTTGTGTGACCCATCTGCCTCAGGTGGCTGCCTGGGCAGCGCAGCATCTGCGGGTTGAAAAACGGGTTGAGAATGGCCGGACCATTACCTCCGTTCAAGCGCTTGACCAGGAAGAACGAGTGCTGGAGATTGCCCGCATGCTGGCTGGCGAGCAGATTACCGAGGCTGCCAGGGGCCATGCCCGTGAATTGATTACCCAGGCAGTGTTGCCATTGTAACGGCATTGCTGCTCAAACAGCCTTGACAGCAGATCGTTACCTGTGCTTTTATCTTGACCCATGAACTCCTTTTATCGCTTTGCATCTTTTTTCGGGTTTTTCTGGTACGGCTTTTATTTTCAGCCGTCTGCCCGGGCAAGGGTGTACGCGGTTTAGGAGCAAAAAACCGATTACACAACCAAAAGCCGGGGCAGACGGAACGAGTCGCCCGGCTTTTTTCGTTTGAGCATCCAAAGAAGACGACACAAGGCCGGGAGACTCCACTCGGCCTTTTTGCTTTTGGAAAAAGGAGCGAACAATGATCATCGTAATGAAGGCAGGGGCTGGCAAGAAAGACAGGGATGAAGTGGTGAAACGGATTAAAGAGCTGGGCTACAAGCCCCATGTGATTCATGGCACCACCCGGGATGTGATTGGTGCGATCGGCGATGAGCGCGGCAAGCTGGTGCTGCAATCGCTGGAGAACATGCACGGGGTTGAGAACGTGGTGCCGATCCTGCAACCGTATAAACTGGCTTCCAGTGAGGTGAAACCGGAGCCCAGCCAGGTTAAGGTTGGCGATACGGTTGTGATCGGCGGTAGCCAGGTGGTGGTGATGGCCGGACCCTGTGCGGTTGAAGGGGAGGCGCAACTGATCGAAACGGCACGGATCGTCAAGTCTGCGGGGGCGGTTATGCTGCGGGGTGGAGCATTCAAACCGCGAACCTCCCCGTATTCTTTCCAGGGCATGGAAGAAGAAGGGCTGAAGCTGCTGGCCAAGGCCCGCGCAGAGACCGGACTGCCATTTGTAACCGAGGTGATCAACCCCGAGACCGTGGATCTGGTGGCTGAGTATGCCGACATGCTGCAGATCGGTGCTCGCAACTCACAGAATTTTGCCCTGTTGAAAAAGGTGGGTCAGTGCGGCAAACCGGTGTTACTGAAGCGTGGTATGGCCATGACGATCCAGGAGTTTCTGATGAGTGCGGAATACATCATGAGTGAAGGTAATCATGGCGTCGTGCTCTGCGAGCGGGGTATCCGTACCTTTGAAACCGCAACCCGCAACACGTTGGACCTTTCCGCCATTCCGGTATTGAAGCAGAAGACCCACCTGCCGGTGGTGATTGATCCGTCCCACGGGACCGGCAATTACCACTACGTAGCGCCGATGTGTTATGCCTCTGTGGCTGCCGGTGCAGATGGTCTGATTGTTGAGGTGCATCCCGATCCGGAACGGGCCTCAAGCGATGGGCCGCAATCCCTGAAACCAAAGAAGTTTGCGGTGATGATGGAAAAATTACGGCTGTTTGCCCAGGCGGACGGACGTATGTTGTAGCAGACGAAGAGGTGGAGTTAGCCGTGTGCATCCGGATCGTCCGGAAACTGTTTGCCGATCTGGCGGATCGTGTCCAGGTTATCCAGGAAAACCTCTATCAGCTCCGGGTCGAAGACGGTACCGGCATCCTTTTTAAGCTCATCAAGCACTTCTGATGCGTCCCAGGCTTCTTTATAACAACGGCGGTTTGAGAGGGCGTCGTATACATCAGCTATGGCAACGATCCGGCCAAAGAGGGGGATTTCCTCCCCCTTTTTGCCCCGTGCCGTGCCATCCTCTTTTTCATAACCGGGCAGCGGTTTGAGGGTGGCCAGACTGATATGCCCAGGATAGCCGTTACCGTCCCAGCGTTCGTGGTGGTTCAGTGCTACGGCTGCTGCCGCCTCGTCCAATTCTGAGTAGAGATCAGGGAACAGCTTGGCGCCGTAGACGGTGTGCATCTTCATGACTGCAAACTCTTCCGGGGTAAAGCGCCCAGGTTTTTTAAGAATGTTGTCGGATATGGCTACCTTGCCCACATCATGCAGCATGGCTGCCATCCGCAGGATATCGCGTGTCCGGTCAACTTCCTGCTGGAGCGTGCCCCTGCGCGAGGCCCAGGCTTCATAGAGTGCCACTGAATAGGCTGCGACGCGATTGACGTGGGGGCCGGTTTCTTTGGGATCACGCAACTCCGCCATCCGGTTCATCCGCAGGATGATCTCGCGGGTCATCTTGGCCCGTTCAACCGCGTTGGCAGCGGTAACCGCGAAATAACTGATACCGCTTTCGTCGTGGCTGTCAAAGGAGGAGACGTTGCCGTTTCCATCCTTGGCATTGATCAGTTGCAATACTCCTACGGTGTCACCGCGCATGCTGGTAAGTGGCAGCACCAGCTGCGATACCGTACGGTAGCCGGTCAGCTGGTCAAAGGACTGGTTGAAGGAATAGGGCAGATTGGGATCAAGATCATACACATCGGGGATGTTGAGCTGATTGCCGGTGGCGGCTACGTAGCCGGCAATGGAGGTATTGTCAACCTTGATGATGATACTGCTGTAGACCGATTTGCGGTGGGGCGCCAGCTGTGCGTTGATGGTGTCATTCTGCGAGTAGCGGGCGGACAGCACGGTACCATCCTTGATGTAGATGGTGCCGGCATCGCAATTGGTGAACCGTCGCGCCTCGGTCAGGATCTTTTCCAGGAGCACATCAATGTCCTTGATCTGGGATATATCCAGACCAAAGTTCAGAAGTTGCTGTAATGTATCGCTATATGTTTTCATGGACCCCTCCGTGTCACCACGCGTAACCGAGATGGCTCTATTGTAGCTGAAGCATAGCAGTTGACAAGCCGTCTGGTAATAAATTTTGTTGCCCGCACCGGCTGGATGCTCTACGATGGCACCACCTTGTCTGGAGGATGCTGCGCCATGCCCCGCCTGTTGCTCTCCATTGTCATCACCCTGCTCTGCTTCTGCACCACCTTCGCTGCGGCTGATTACCGCACTGACCCCCGTGAACAGGCTTTGTCCGATACCCTTGATCTTTGGCGTGAAGGGCGATTTGACCAGCTCTACGATGGACTTTCTCACCGGAACAGGATCTCCCGTGAGCGATTCAGTGCCCTGATGCGTGAGTCTGTGATCAGACCAGCCTGTTGCCACCACAAGCTGAACGACTTCAGGTTGATCATTGAAAAGCAAACCACGGCAACGGTGTATGCCCGGGTCGGCCTTGAAGGCAGTTCCGGCTCGGAGAGCAGTCACAGCAAAGAGTTTACCCTTGATCACCAGGAAGGGCGTTGGAAGGTGCGTCTGGCTGATATCAAATCCCTGGCCGGGATGACCGGCAAGACAAAAAAGAAAAAATAACGTCGACAGGAGCTTGTCCATGTCGGAACATAATCTGCAGGTTACCCCTCTGAACGAACAACACCGCGCCCTGGGTGCGCTGATGGCCCCCTTTGGCGGCTGGGATATGCCGATCCAGTACGAGGGGATCATTGCTGAACACCGTTGGTGCCGCCAGCAGGCTGCTCTGTTTGACATCTGCCATATGGGGGAGTTCCTGTTCAAAGGGGATCTGGTGGCTGCCGGCCTGGAAAATCTGTTTACCTTTTCAGTGACTGCCATCCCGGTGGGCCGCTCCAAGTACGGGTTTCTGCTGAATGAGCAGGGGGGGATCATTGACGACCTGATTGTGTTCCGCATGGCTGACGATCAGGTGATGATTGTGGTCAATGCCGCAACCGCCCCCAATGATTTCAATGTTATCCAGTCCCGCCTGTCCGGCGGCACGTTTACCGATATCACGGCTCAGACCGCCAAGCTGGACCTGCAGGGTCCCAAATCCCGCGAGGTGCTGGTGGATCTGCTGGGTGGCTGGGTGGCCGAGATCCCTTACTTCAGGTTTGTGCAGCAGACCGTACTGGGGGCTCCGGCCATGGTCAGCCGTACCGGCTACACCGGCGAGTTGGGCTACGAAATTTTCTTGCCTGCTGAAAAGGTAGTTGAACTGTGGAACACACTGCTGGTCGACCCGCGGGTCAAACCTGCCGGCCTGGGTGCCCGCGACGTGCTGCGGCTGGAGGTAGGCTACTCGCTCTACGGCAGCGACATTGATGCGACTACTACTCCGCTTGAAGCAGACCTGGGCATGTTTGTTCACATGGATAAGCAGTTTGTGGGCAAGCAGGCGCTGCTGCAGCAACAGGGTCAGCAGCTCAAAAAAGTCAGGGTTGCCTTCAAGGTCAGCTCCCGCCGCACCCCACGCCACGGTTTCGCTATCTTTGACAACGAACAGCAGATCGGTGAGGTAACCAGCGGTGTATTCTCACCCATGCTGGGCTGCGGCATCGGTCTGGGGTATGTTGAACCGGCCTATGCCGCCCCTGGTACGGCGCTGACTATCAGGCAGGACCGGTCCGTCATGGAAGCGGCGGTCTGCTCCACCCCGTTTTATACCGAAGGTTCAGTTCGGAGGTAATCAGCAGAACTCAGAAAGGAGTCGCTCATGAAGCGTACTGCCATCGTTGTTGCCGGAATTTTGTTGTTGTCAGCCGGGTATGTGTCAGCATCGGACCCGATTCGTGAAGGGTACTGGGAGGTAACATCACAGACCGAGATGCCGGGCATGCCGATGAAACTGCCGGCCAGCACGATCAAGCATTGTTACACCAAAGAGGATGTCAAGGATCACAAGTCGGTCATCAACCGCGATAAGAACTGCACTCTGACTGACTACAAGGTGTCGGGCAACAAGGTGACCTGGACTATGAAGTGTACCGGAGAGAGTGCCGGTACCTTTTCCGGAGAGACGGTCTTTAGCGCAGATGCCTATCATTCAACCATGAAGATGAATGCCCAGGGCCACACCATGACGGTGAAGGTGAAGGGCAAACGGATTGGCGAGTGCCCGAAGAAAAAATAATTCCAACCAGCAAGGAGTGTACGAATGTCGACGATCTATTTCACCAAAGAACATGAGTGGGTCAAGGTTAACGCCAGCACAGCAGTCTGCGGCATCAGCGACCATGCCGCCCACGAACTGGGGGATGTCACCTTTGTGGAGCTACCGGCTGTCGGCAAACAGGTGAAACAGAACGAGGTACTGGCTGCCATTGAATCAGTCAAGGCTGCCAGTGATATCTATGCACCGGTATCCGGCAAAGTGGTCAAGGTCAACAGCGAGCTGGAAGATGCACCTGAGAAGGTCAACGAGTCTGCTGAGGATGCAGCCTGGATGGTGGAGCTTGAGCTGGCAGATGCCGCTGAACTTTCTGCGCTGATGACCAAGGATCAGTACGACGAATACCTGAAGAGTCTGTAATAAACGTACTTTATAGGAGCCATGATAATAGCACGCAGATGACGCGGATTAAGCGGATATGCGCAGATTTTAACATTACGTTGTTATATCCGTGAAAATCCGCCCTGATCAGATTTGATCCGCGTGCCATTACTTTGACCTTTTTGTTTTGTCTTTCAGGAGAATGTATCGTTATGCAAAGTCATTACTGTCCGCACACCCCCGAAGAGATCCGGGAAATGCTGGAGGTTATCGGGGTGCAGAGCGTTGAGGAGCTGTTTGCCCCGATCCCTGCCGAACTGCGCTGTACTACCTTCAACCTGCCTCCCGGCATGTCCGAGTTTGAGACCTATGCCAGGCTGCAGGAGCTGGCCGCTGATAACCGCCATGATCTGTCGCTGTTCATCGGCGGCGGTTTCTATGACCACATCATTCCGGCAGCAGTGGATCACCTCTCCGGTCGGGCCGAATTTTACACCGCCTACACCCCCTATCAGCCGGAGTGCTCCCAGGGGACGTTGCAGGCCCTGTTTGAGTATCAGACCGCCATCTGCCGTCTGACCGGTCTGGATGTCAGTAATGCCTCGCTGTACGACGGCGCCACGGCCCTGGCTGAGGCAGCCCTGATGGCAATGCGTTCTACCAACCGTAATAGAATCCTGGTGGATGGCTGCGTCTCTCCCATCGCCCGGCAGGTGCTGGCAACCTACCTCTCCTACCATGATGCCGAGCTGGTGGAATTGCCGCCGCTGGATGGTCTGCTGAACCGGGCCGAGCTGGCAGCTCAACTGGATGACCGGACCGCAGCCCTGCTGGTGCAGTACCCCAACGTATTCGGCTGTGTTGAGGATTTCTCCGGCGCTTCGACTTCGCTCAGCCCAAGCCTGGCGGATCAGGCACATGCCAAAGGAGCCCTGCTGGTGACCGCCGTCTATCCGGTCGCTTTGGGCATTCTCAAATCACCGGGCGAACTGGGTGCTGATATTGCCGTGGGTGACGGGCAGTCACTGGGCAATCCGCTCTCCTTTGGCGGCCCCTCTTTCGGCTTTATCGCTGCAAGCAAGGCCCATATCCGCAACATGCCGGGCCGGATCGTGGGGGAGACGATCGACAAAAACGGTAAGCGCGGTTTTGTGCTGACCCTGCAGGCCCGCGAGCAGCATATCAAGCGCCACAAGGCCACCTCAAATATCTGCAGCAACCAGTCACTCTGCGCCCTGCGCGGCCTGATCTTCCTGTCAGCCATCGGCAGGCAGGGGCTGGCTGATCTGGCCCGTATGAACTACGACAAGGCAGAATATGCCAAGTCCTGCCTGGCTAATCTGCCCGGTGTGACCCTGCTGCAGACAGCACCAACCTTCAATGAATTTACTATCAGCCTGCCGAAACCGGCGGAAGCTGTGGTGGCAGCCCTGCTGGAGAAAGGAATAGCCGCCGGCTTGCCGCTGGGGCCGCTCTATGAAGGTTCTGAAAACCTGCTGGTGGTGACGGTAACTGAAAAGCGGAGCAAGAAGGAGATTGATCGCCTTGTTGATGCGCTGAAATCAGAACTTGAGGATATACGGTTCTAAGTGATGACCACGCAACGGGAGATCATAAGCCGCATGTCTGTGGCTGACAAACTGAAGGTTTCCATGGCGCTGTTCCATTCGGCCTGGCAGCTCAAATACGCTGCCATCCGTCAGTTCCATCCCGAGCTTTCTGAAGCAGAAGTCCGGCAAAAGGTGAAGGAAGCGTTTTTGTATGCTCGCTCCTGATCTTTTCATGGTCTTTATACAGAGGCTGGAACAGGCAGGCATACCGTATGTGGTGACCGGTTCTGTGGCGGTTATTGTCTATGGCGATCCACGTATGACCCACGACATTGACCTGGTTGTTGAGCTGCATCGATCACACATTGCTGCTTTGATACACGCTTTTCCTCAAGATCAGTTTTACTGCCCCCCGGTTGAGGTGATAACCACCGAGGCAGCGCGATCTACGCGCGGGCATTTCAACATCATTCATCACGACACCGGATTCAAGGCAGATATCTATCCTGTCGGCAATGATGCGTTGCTGGCCTGGGCCATCAGAAACGCCCGCAGATTTGATCTTGTCGGCCTGACCCTGCAGGTTGCGCCACCAGAGTATGTGATCGTCAAAAAACTGGAGTTTTACCGGGAAGGTAAATCAGCCAAGCATCTGAGTGACATTGCCGGCATGCTTGCCGCATCTGCCGATCTGATTGATTTTTTGCTGCTGAATGAAAAAATTGAACAGTATGGATTACGGCACGAGTGGGAACAGGTTTCCGCAGATGTGTAACCTTTGGAGAAGGAGTCTTAGTCTATGCAACTGATCTATGAAAAATCGGTGGCCGGTCGCCGTGGGGTGATGCTGCCCAAGTCGGACGTACCGCCTGCTGCCGGGCTGCCGGAGCAGCTGTTGAGAGCAGAAACCGCTGGGCTGCCGGAACTGTCGGAGCTGGATCTGGTACGGCACTTTACCAACCTCTCACGTCGTAACTTCTCGGTGGATACCAACTTCTACCCGCTGGGCTCCTGCACCATGAAGTATAACGCCAAGGTGCTGGAGAACGCTGCCAACCTGTTTGCGCCGCTGCACCCGCTGACCGCGCTGTTGCCGGGTGGTGCGGAACTCTGTCAGGGCAGCCTGGGCCTGTTGTATGATCTGGGACAGATGCTGGCTGACATCACCGGCATGGATGAGGTGACCACCCAGCCGCTGGCCGGTGCCCACGGCGAGATGACCGGCATGCTGCTGATCGC
>DIUB01000147.1:20629-21703 GCA_002422265.1 Geobacter sp. UBA6169 | reverse complement strand
ATCGCCCACAGTTTTGATGCCCTGATGTACTACGACGGCGCCAACCTGAACGCCATCATGGGCAAGGTACGGCCCGGTGATCTGGGTTTTGACGTGGTGCATGTCAACCTGCACAAGACCTTTGGCACCCCCCACGGCGGTGGCGGCCCCGGCTCAGGTCCGGTGGGGGTCAAGAAGCAGCTGATCCCGTTCCTGCCAATGCCGCGCATCATCCATGACGAGCAGACCGGTCAGCTGCATCTGCAGACTGGAAATCCGGCTTCCATCGGCCGCACGGCCAATTTCTTCGGCAACTTCGGGGTGATGGTCAAGGCCTACAGCTACATGATCATGCTGGGCCGAGAAGGGCTGATTGAGGTCTCTGAGCAGGCAGTGCTGAACGCCAACTACATCAAGGAAAAGCTGAAGGCCTACTATGACCTGCCCTTTGATCAGACCTGCATGCATGAGGCGGTCTTCTCGGCATCAAAACAGGTGGCCAACGGCGTACACGCCATTGATATTGCCAAGTTCCTGATCGACAAGGGGTACCATCCGCCCACGGTCTACTTCCCGCTGATTGTCAAGGAAGCGATCATGATCGAGCCGACCGAGACCGAGAGCAAGCAAACCATGGACGCGTTTATTGCGGTGATGATCGAGGCAGCCAAGCAGGCCGAGATGGATCCGGCATCCTTTGCCGCCATGCCGGTTTCCATGCCGGTGACCCGTCTGGATGAGACCAGAGCCGCGCGTAGTCAGACGGTCTGTTGTATCGGCTAGTTTTCAGATGAAGAACGGGTGGCGCCTCATTGATACCGGCCCATGCTCCGGCGTGGAAAATATGGCCATCGATGAGGCGCTTTTTCGTTGTTTTGATCCCTCCTGTTCAGCGCCGGTGTTGCGGCTGTACGGCTGGCAACCGGCGGCCCTGTCGCTGGGGAGGTTTCAGAAGGCAGCAGATGACCTGGACCTGCAGCACTGTGAGGCTGACGGGCTGACCGTCGTACGGAGAATTACCGGTGGCGGGGCGATCTTCCATGCCGATGAACTGACCTACAGCCTGGTCTGTGCGCCGCAACAGATCCCGACTGC
>DIUB01000147.1:0-20587 GCA_002422265.1 Geobacter sp. UBA6169 | reverse complement strand
CTGGGGGCGCGCACACCGCTCTGTTTTGCCGGACGGGAAAACTACGATATCGTGCTGAGTGGTCGTAAAATCGGCGGTAATGCCCAGCGTCGCTCACGTCAGGTGATCTTTCAGCACGGGTCAATTCCGCTGCAGAATCGGGTAGGGCAGGGCGTGCAGTACCTGAAGATCAGGCCGCAAGGGGTTGAACAGACTGCCACCTGTCTGGCTGATGAGGGGATTGCGGTTGATTGCGATCAGCTGAAACAGACGTTGTTGCAGCAGTTTGCAAGGCAGTTGGGAACAGTAGTGCAGCCTGACAGATTGACAGTCCAGGAGCAGGTCCTGTCTGAGCGGTTGAAGCATGAAAAATACGTTGTTGATTGCTGGAACCTGGAAGGTGAAGAACCATGAACATCCAACGCAAACCAGAGTGGCTGCGTAAAAAGGTTCCGGCCGGAGACCAGGCCGCCATGCGTGGGCTGCTCTCGGAGCTGCGTCTGAACACAGTCTGTCAGCAGGCACGCTGCCCCAATATATCGGAGTGTTTCGGCTGTGGTCAGGCTACCTTTCTGATTCTGGGCAAAGACTGCACCCGTCAGTGCAGCTTCTGTAATGTGGATAAGGCGCAGGCGCCCCAGCCTCCAGATACCGAAGAGCCGCGTCGGGTGGCAGAGGCGGTGCTTCGTCTGAAACTTTCTCATGTGGTTGTTACCAGCCCTACCCGCGATGACCTGACCGATGGCGGGGCAGGGAACTATGCGGCTACGGTTTCGGCAATTCGTAGCGTTTGCCCGGAGACCACGATTGAGCTGCTGGTGCCGGATTTTGGTGGTGATCATGCAAGTCTGGCAACGGTGCTGGCTGCGCAGCCGGCCATTCTGGCCCATAATCTGGAAACCGTGCCCCGTCTCTATGCGGTACGCAACGGGGCTGATTACCGGCGTTCTCTTGACCTGCTGCAGGAAACAGCAGGCTCTGCACCGACTATTCCCACCAAATCAGGTATCATGCTGGGACTGGGAGAGGAGCTGGATGAGGTACGGGCGGTGATGCAGGATCTACGCAGGGTGGGCTGCAGTTTCTTAAGTCTTGGCCAGTATCTTTCCCCAAGCAGACACCATCAGCCGGTGGTGGCCTATCTGGAACCGCAGGTGTTTGATAGGCTAGGTGAAGAGGCGCGTGCGCTCGGGTTCACCCATGTGGAAAGCGGCCCTTATGTACGCAGCTCATATCATGCTGCTGACTACCATGAATAAAAAGCCGAGGCCAGACATGACTGTCGGCCTCGGCTTTCTCGTGCCTGCTCAAGCAGGTAGCGGGATCAGGGAGGATTACGCTGCCGAGACCGTAACTTTCAGGGTTGCGGCAACTTCAGGGTGGATCTTGACCGGTACGCTGTAGTCGCCCAGCTGCTTGATCGGCTCTGCCAGCACGATTTTTTTACGGTCGATCTCAAGGCCGTTCGTCTTCAGAAATGCAGCGATCTCCATATTGGTGACTGAGCCGAACAGCTTGCCTTCTTCTCCTGCCTGGTGGGTCAGGTTGATGGTCAGTGCCTCCAGTTTTGCAACCAGCAGTTTGGCTGCCTCAAGGGCCTTGTTCTTCTTGTAGGCCAGTTGACGTTTGGCATGCTCAAGAGCCTTGGCGTTCTTTTCCGTGGCCTCAATGGCAAAGCCTTTGGGTAGCAGGTAGTTGCGGGCATAGCCGGGAGCAACCTTGACGATGTCGCCAATCTGTCCCAAATTTTCCAGGTTTTCTTTCAGAATCACTTTCATCTGCTTCTTCTCCTTTCAAGCCTGAGGTTACAGGTTTTCATCCTGCTTGCTACGTGGGGTACGGAAGTCGCCCCAAAAATCAAAAATGCCGATAATGACCGCAACCCCAGCCAGATATGGCTGGGTTAGTAATACAATCGCCAGCATCATCTTCAAGGTGCTGGCGAAAGTGGTCCGTTCACAAAAAGCGAACACCACTGCCAGACCTTGCAGAAAGTAGATCATTGCCAGCAGTACCACCAGGTTAAAGGCTGGTGTACTGATCAGCGTCGTGGGGACCAGCATGGAAAAACCGGCTGCTATCAACGGCCAGATCAGCAGTGCTGGAGCCCGGAAACTAGCAAACGGGGAGGTCTGCAGTTCGGTACCTGCCTTGGCGGCCAATCTTCTGAACAGCAGCATGGTTACAGCACTGATCAGGCCCAGATTGATGGTTATCAGAGCCGGATACAGCTGTAGCAACAGACGACTCACCGTCTGCATCCCCTCTTGGAGCACTTCCAGATCCTGTGGTGTCAGGCCCGATTGCTGTTCATACAGTTTGGCTGCCTGACTGATACTGGTACTGATCTCTTTTTGTATAAAGAGCTGTGGGTTGATGTTGCCGGCAATCGTCATGACGCCAAACAGCACAAGCGTCAGTCCGGCGGCCGCAGCAGTTGTCCAGAGCATACTGCGGAAGAGTCCAAAATTTCTGAGTGCCAGCTCAGGTATGATCAGGCCGATCAAGCCACACTGTACCGCATACCATGCTCCGATCACCGGTGAAAAAAGTACCGCAAGAAGAAGAGTGGTCAGGATGGCACTGAATCCGGCTGCCGCACTGCCCCCCCTGATGCGGGTAAACCCCAGGGGGACTGGGGCGATAAAGGCGCTGGCAAAACCGATGATCGGTACCGCCAGACCGGCGCTGAACAACAGGCCGGAACCGATGGTGCCGATGAGAACGGCGACCAATATACGGCCGCCGCTTCGGTGTGGTTGTCTATCTTCCATCAACTACCGTGGTTACGGCAGTGCATGGCCTGCAGCCAGCGGCAACAGTGCCAGGTTGCGGGCCCGCTTGATCGCTTCAGTGATCTCGCGCTGATGCTTTGAGCAGTTGCCAGAAATCCGGCGAGGTACTATCTTGCCCCGCTCGGTGATGAAGAAACGCAGGGTGCGGGGATCCTTATAGTCGATGAAGGTGTCTTTTTCAGCACAGAACCGGCAGACCTTGCGGCGCTGGAACGGGCGCTTCTTGCGGGGACCGCCGGGGCCACGATCAGGGCGGGGGCCGCTGGGGCGACCGCCTGGACGGGGGGCGTGTGTGGATTGTGTCGTGGTTTCTTCGCTCATATCGATGATCCTCCGGAACGTTATTCAGCCGCCGCTTCTGCAGCAGCTTCAGGGGCTTCGGCAACCGGCTTGCGTTCGGGTGCCTTCTTCTCAGGCTGGTCAGTGATGTTGACGCTCAAAAAGCGCAGCACCCTTTCGTCCAGACGGAGTCGACGTTCCAGTTCGGCCACCAGCTGAGCGCCGCCGTCGAAGCGCAGATAATAGTAGCGCCCCCGGGGATGCTTGCGGATCGGATAGGCCAGCTTGCGGGTTCCCCAGTCGTCCAGCTTGTGGAAGGCACCTTTGTAGGATGCCACCACGTCCTGCACCTTGTCGGTGACGATCTTGATGTCGTCCTCGGCAAGGTCGGGCTGGAGGATGAAGATGGTTTCGTACTTCCTCATGTGTAAATCCTCCTCTTGGATAATGTAGCCCCGGTCCTGCCCGGAGCAAGGAGCTGCGGGTTGTCCCGCCTCAAAGGATGTAGTGTTTACTACACTTGCCATCTTATGACAAGCAGAATATGTTTTTGTGTATATGAACAAAAATACTTGACAGGTCAGCTGAGGAGCGTATTTATGTGCATATACAAATTATAAAGGGAGGGTTGGATCATGAAACTCTGTTTTCCTGTTGAGCATGATCAGGGACTTGAAAGTGCTGTTTACGGTCATTTTGGCTCTGCACCGCATTTTTTGATAGTGGATTCTGCTACCGGTGAGACCAGCCAGGTCGATAACAGCGACAGGGCCCATGTACACGGCGCCTGTAATCCGGCCCGGTCCGTGGCAGGTCTGCAGATTGACGGCATTGTGGTGGGCGGTATCGGACGTGGTGCGTTGCTGTCACTGAATCGTGCCGGTTTCCGGGTCTTCCAGGCTCAGGGCGCCTCGGTGCGTGACAATCTGGCGGTACTGCAGGGGGAAGGGCTTCGAGAGTTCGCACCGGGCAGTGTCTGCGGTGGACATAGCCACGCTACGGATGGAGGAGGATGCTGCCATTGAGTGACGGGTACAACCAATATACGGAAACGGTGCTTGACCATGCCCGTAACCCCCGTAACGTAGGGGGGATGGATGATGCCAATGTGGTGGTGCAGGTGGGTGATCCCGACTGCGGCGATACCCTGCTGCTTTTTTCCAGAATTGAGGACGGGATCATTGCTGACGTCAAGTTTCTGATCAAGGGTTGCGGGGCCGCCATTGCCACCGCCTCCATGGGAACCGAGTTGGTCAAAGGTAAAACCCTGAACGAGGCGCTGCTGGTGACCGACCGGACGGTTACCGAGGCGCTGGGAGGGTTGCCGGATGACAAGGAACACTGCTCGAACCTGATCGCTTCGGCAGTACATGCCTCGATTTCCCAGTATATCAGCACCATCACCGGAGAGGCGCCTCCGGTGGATTTTGAAGTTGACCTGACGGGCAGAGTCCCCGTGAACGAAGGAGGAAACACGTAATGAACAACTGGGCAACATTGTATCGAGGTGAAAGCAGCAAGCCGGTCTGGCAGTTTGTTGCTGACCTTAAAGAGGCAGGTCTGCGGTACGGGCTTCTGATCCACAATGAAGACCATATGGAAATGGCGCATACCTTCGGGTCCCATGGGGTGCAGGTGGCCGAAGGGTTTGACCTGCATATGATCCAGATCTGCAAACCGGAAAAAGCAGCCGGCAGCCTGCAGAAAAATCCGGAGCGTGCTGCGTTGATGCCCAAGTTTGTGACGGTCTTTACGGCCAACGGCTCCACCCAGGTACGGTTTCTGCGTTACACCTCCGAGATGATTGATACGCTGGTTAATGACGCCGAGTTTGCCGTGTCAGTGGGTGCTACCTATGACGAGATTGAGCAGGCTATTACGGAATCGCTGTAACGCGGTGTCAGATCAGGAGTGAACCATGTCCGCAGAACATACTGAGCATGGGGCCGGCAGGCTCTGTAATTTCCATATCACCTTTTTTGCCATTGTCCTGGGTATGGCCGGTTTCACCCTTTCGGTTCAAAAGGCCGGCGGGCTGATCCATAGTCTGCATCCGATCAGCACGGTGCTGCTGTACCTGACCGTTTGCCTGTTTGCGCTGGTGGGGCTGATTTACCTTTATAAAGGGATAACCTGTCCCGGTGCGGTACAGAAAGAGTTGCGTCACCCGATCAAGATCAACTTCTTTCCACTGGTGGCCAAAATCCTGCTGGTCTTGAGCGTGGTGCTGCTTGAGCGGAATATGACCGCCTCCTTCTACAGCTGGGCTGTGGGTACCGTGTTACAGTTTGCGGCTTCGATTTACATCATTTCTGCCTGGATTCAGAACGACAAGTTTAAGATTGAGCAGATGACCCCCGGCTGGTTCATTCCGATTGTCGGTTCCGTGATTATTCCGATTGCCGGTGTCAAACACGGCTTTGTCGAGTTGTCCTGGTTCTTTTTCAGTGTCGGGATCATCTACTGGCTGATCCTGCTGGTGATCGTGCTGTACCGGATGTTTTTCCATGCTCCGATTGCCGAGCGGCTGATGCCGACACTCTTCATTCTGTTCGCCCCGCCTGCCATCGGTTTTATTGCATACATCCGTCTGACCGGCGGCACGATCGATTCCTTCGGGCGGGTACTTTACTATTTCTCGCTCTTTATGTTTTTTCTGGTGCTGTACCAGTTGCCGCGTCTGATCAAGATCAGATTCTACCTGTCCTGGTGGGCTTACTCCTTTCCGATGGCTGCCAAGACCCTGGCCTCATTTCTGATGCTCAGTCTGGTACCTGATCCTTTTATCCGGTTCATCACCTGGTTTGAGCTGACTTTTCTGACTCTGATCATTATTGTGCTGACCGTGAAGACAATTCAGGCCATTAGCAATGGCGAAATCTGCGTGGAAGACTAGCATCTGCCATGCCAAGACCACGTAAACCATGCACCTGCAGTTGTCCGGACCGCCTTGCGCTGAAGGCGGTCTTCAAGCCGGTGGGCATCCCGATGGGCGAGCTCGCGTGTATCCCCCTCTTTCACGATGAACTTGAGGCGCTCTACCTCTGCGATGGTCTGGACAAGACCCAGGCAGAGGCCGGTGACTGTATGGGTGTATCTCGCGGTACGGTGCAGCGCCTGGTGGCCTCGGCTCGTCGCAAGGTTGCGGAAGCTCTGGTGAAACAACACGCTCTGGCCATCAGCAGCCGTGAGGATACTCCTCTGGAATAACCTGCATATGCAGCTCTTTCCTTGCGTTAACGCCACCACTCGGTATAATGTCCGCCTGATTCCAGATTCAAAAAAGGAGGAACTCATGACCTTTGCAAAGGCAGTGCGTACCGTTCAAGCTGTTACGCTGCTGGTACTGGTGGTGCTTGCCGGTGGTTGCGCCACGTCTGACCTGCAGCTGAAACCGAACTACCAGCCGGTTGGCGATACCAGAGGAAACGGCGGTACGCTGGTGCTGGCCTCGTCACTTGAAGGGACAGTGCCCGGTGTTGGTGAGCGGATTCAGTGGATCCTGGGTGAGGTTAAAGACACCGATGGCAAGATAAAGGGTAACGTCACCAGCGTCACGGCGCCGACCGCACTGGTACGTGATGCCTTGCAGCAGGAGTTGCTGCGGGCAGGTTATGCCGTGCAGATCGACAAGGCACTGCCTCAGAATGTTGAACGTGCTGTGGTGCTGAGTGCTGGCAAGCTGATGCTGGATGAGACACGCTCTCTGGTGAAGGTGGAGGCTGAGTGCAAGGTGAGCTTTGCGGTTGAAATCTGGCGTAAAGGAGTGAAGACCAACACGCTGAGCTTTGAATCCCGCTACTCTGATTTTGCGCTGAAAGATAGGGAAAAGCTGCACCAGGATGTGTTGCAGAAAGCCTTTGCCTCGGCCTTCAAACGGGCAGTGCCGGCTATTGTAGATCAGCTGAAATAATATCAATATCACAGGAGAATCTGCCCAGATGGCCATTGCCAACAAAATCGCGGGCTACATATCCCGCTCATCATGGATCCGCAAGATGTTTGAAGAAGGAGAGCGGTTGCGTCAGGAATATGGTGCCGACAAGGTCTATGATTTTACCCTGGGAAATCCGGATGTAGAACCTCCGGCTGCCTTCCGTGTTGCACTGCGGGAGCTGGTGGATCATCCGATTCCCGGTATGCACCGCTACATGAACAACGCCGGTTATCCGGAAACCCGTGCTGCAGTGGCGGCAAAGCTGACCGCCCTTTCGGGAGTAACGGTTGATGCAGAACAGGTGATCATGACCTGCGGTGCCGGTGGTGCCTTGAACGTGGTGCTGAAGACCATCCTCAACCCGGGGGAGGAGGTCATCATACTGGCTCCGTACTTTGTCGAGTACAAGTTCTACATTGATAACCACGGCGGTGTGCCGGTGGAGGTCTGGACTGACCGTAACAGCTTTCGTCTGGATCTGGCTGCCATTGAAGCGGCCATCACCTCAAAGACCCGTGCCATCATCATCAACTCACCCAATAATCCCACCGGGGTAATCTATTCGGCAGAGGAGCTGGCTGCCTTGGGCGAGCTGACAGCAAGAGCCGGTAAGCGGACCGGTCATCAGATCTATGTTATTTCTGATGAGCCCTACGCCCGGATTGCCTACGATGGCAGGGAGGTACCGAATGTCTTCCCCCTGATAGAGTCAAGTATTATGGTCACCTCCCATAGTAAGGATCTGGCCTTGCCTGGCGAGCGGATCGGCTATCTGGCGGCTAATCCCCGTATGGCAACCGTTGCCCAGTTTATGGAAGGGGCGGTCTTCTGTAACCGGACCCTGGGGTTTGTCAATGCGCCGGCCCTGATGCAGCGGCTGGTGGCAGGCCTGCAGGATTGCTCTGTGGATGTGGCCGAATACCAGGCCAAGCGTGACCTGCTGTGCGGCAGTCTGACCAGCTTCGGCTTCACTATGGTAAAACCGGATGGCGCCTTTTACCTGTTTCCGAAATCACCGTTAGAGGATGATGTGGCCTTTGTCAAGCTGGCACAACAACAGCGGATTCTGCTGGTACCCGGTTCGGGATTTGGTGCACCCGGCTATTTCAGGATCGCCTACTGTGTGGATCAGGGGGTTATTGAGCGCAGTCTGCCGGCTTGGCGGCAGCTGGCTGAAGAGGTAGGTCTGATGAAAGGGCGAGCATGATATCCGGCTGATGTCATGAACAAAACAGCCAGGTCCGCACGGCATACCGTGCGGACCTGGCTGTTTCAGGGACTACAAAACATCAAGTTGGTGGTCCTTGGCAAGTTGTTCAAGCTCGTGTGTGACAGCCTGCAGGGTTTGAGCTGCCACCTCCTGCAGGCGGCAGTACGTTTGCGCTATACGGCCAGAGTCGCCCTCCTCTGCCGCACGCTCAAGGTCAGCTGCTACGAGAGACAATGTCCCTGCTCCGACTGAGCCGGCAGTCCCTTTCAGGGTGTGTGCTTCTATCGCCAGGGACGGATAGTCCTGCTTTGCGCAGTGCTGTCCCAGTGACTGCATCCCCTCACTGGTCTGTTTGCTGAACAACTCCAGCAGCTCGGGCAGCAGGTAGCTGAACCCGACATCATGAAAGTTGTTACGCAGGTACTCCTGGTCCAGCAGCTGTGTGGGGTCTGGCTGATTCATGGCTTAATCCCTGAAACGACGGGTAAGATCCTGGTACGCGTCTATGCGGCGGTCACGCAGGAACGGCCAGATCCGGCGTACTGCTTCACTCCTGTCAAGATCAAGCTCACAGGTGATAACCTCTTCCTGATCACTGCTTCCCCGCGCCAGCAGTTCGCCTTGTGGCCCGGCAATAAAGCTGGAACCCCAGAAAAGGATGCCTGCAGCCCGGGTATCCGGTGATGCCTCGAATCCTACCCGGTTGACCGACAGCACCGGCAGGCCGTTGGCCACGGCATGCCCGCGCTGGACCGTTTCCCAGGCCGTACGCTGGCGTTCCTGTTCTTCTGGCGTATCGGCGGGATCCCAACCGATGGCGGTCGGGTAGATCAGCAGATCGGCACCGGCCAGGGCCATCAACCTGGCAGCCTCCGGATACCACTGGTCCCAGCAGACCANNGGATCGTCGGGGATGTGCATCTTGCGATAGGTACCGGCTATGGTGCCGTCCCGTTCAAAGACCACGGCGGTGTTATGGTAGAGGCCGGGGGCGCGGCGCTCGAATAAAGAGGTGACCAGCACGATACCCAGCTCTGCGGCCAGGGTGCCGAATCGCTCACAGGAAGGGCCGGGGATCGGCTCGGCCCGGTCAAACTGGCGGGTTTCTTCGGTCTGACAGAAATAGCTGCCGGTGTGCAGTTCCTGCAGTACTACCAGCCGCGCCCCTGCATCGGCAGCCTGACGTACCATGGTCTCGCTTCTGGCACAGGTGGCAGTGTGATCATCACTGCAGAACTGTTGGATCAGAGCCGTCTTGAGTGTCTTCATGCCAGAACCCCCTGTGGCAACTGCATGGTGATACAGTGCAATGATCCATGCTGTTCAAGCAGCGGCAGGCAGTCAATGCCGATGATCTCACGACCAGGATAGGCCAGGGCAACCATGGCCAGGGCACCGTTATCCACCGGGTCGCGATAGGTTGGCACCAGTACAGCATTGTTAACCACCAGATAGTTGGCATAGCTGGCCGGCAACCGGTTGCCGTCGGCATCATATATGGGGGAGGGCCAGGGCAGTCCCAGCAGCCGGTAGGGGGAGCCGTCCGGTGCGGTGAGCGTCTTCAGTTCCTGTTCCATTTGCTGCAGTGCCGGATAATGGCTGTCATCGGGATCGTCGCAGGCGACATAGACGATGGTGTTGTTGGGGCAGAGCCGTGCCAGGGTGTCGATGTGGGCGTCGGTATCGTCACCTTCAAGGTGGCCATGCTCCAGCCACAGTACGTGCTGTGCGCCAAACAGGTTCTGCATGGCCCCTTCAAGTTCATTGCGGGACAGCTGCGGGTTGCGGTTGGGGGAAAGCAGGCACTGACTGGTGGTCAGCAAGGTGCCGTTGCCGTCGCTTTCGATGCTGCCCCCTTCCAGAATCAGACCGATGGTGTTGAGTACCGGGCGGAGGATTCCCTGCTGCTTCAGTGTGCGGGTTACCAGATTGTCATGGTTGGCGGCAAATTTGAGTCCCCAGCCGTTAAAGCCGAAATCAAGCAGCACCGGTTGCCCGTTTACCTGTACGGTGATCGGTCCGTAGTCCCTGGTCCAGGTGTCGTTGGTTGCTGCCCGGCAGAGGGTGATCCGCTCCGTTGCAATACCGGCAGCTGCCAGACTTTCGGTGGTCTGTTCCGGCTCCGGCGTGACCAGTACAACCTGTTCAAAACGGATGATCTGGCGAATCAGGTTGCAGTAGAGTTCCTGTATCAGCGGCAGGCATGTGCTCCAGTCGGTATCGGTGTGGGGCCAGGCCAGCAGGACACCATCCTGGGGTTCCCATTCGGCTGGCAGTCTGATGTTCATGGGTAGAACCTTTCGTCAACAGCGGTGGTGGGGCTGGAAGTGGTAGCATGGCGAGTATAACGGTGAACAGGCGGCGCTGCAAGCCTCTTTGGTCTTGCCTTGACCGCGGCTTTGGTTTACTAGAACTGAACCGTGTATCAACAACAAGAAATCCGGAGATTATCAACCATCATGCTCACCTCTCTCCTGCTGCAGGCCCCGGCCAAGGTCAACTATCGCCTCGATGTACTCGCTCGCCGACCGGACGGCTACCATGAGCTGCGGATGATCATGCAGCGTGTCAATCTGTGCGACCAGATACGTATATCATTGCAGGACACCCCCGGCATATCGGTTGCCTGCGATGCTGATGGGGTGCCGGACGGTGAGGGGAACATTGCCTGGAAGGCGGCCCGGATATTGCTGGACCGGTCCGGTTTCAGCGGCGGTGTTGCCATTACGATTGAGAAAAACATCCCGGTAGCAGCCGGCCTGGGGGGGGGCAGCAGCGACTGCGCTGCCGTGTTGCTTGGTTTGAACGAACTGCTGGGGCTGGGCCTTTCTCGTGAACAGTTAATGGAAATCGGTGTTACGTTGGGTGCCGATGTGCCATTTTTTGTGTTCCAGCAGACGGCGCTGGCAGAAGGGATCGGTGAGAAGCTCTCACCGTTGAGCGGCCTGCCCGCAGCCTGGGTGGTGTTGGTGAACCCCAATCTGCCGGTTTCCACGGCCTGGGTGTATCAAAATTTACGGTTGACACAACGAGATGGTCTGTCTACAATTCCCAACTCGTTTGCGGACGTAGCATCGCTCTGCAGCATCCTGTCCAACGATCTGGAAACCGTTACCATACCGGCATTTCCGGTTATTGCCGCCATCAAGGAACAACTGGTCAGTCTGGGCGCTCACGGTTCATTAATGTCCGGCAGTGGTCCCACGGTTTTCGGGCTCTTCAGTGATGAAGCAACAGCACAGGCAGCCGGTAAAGAGTTAAGAAACTCCCGGGGCTGGTTTGTTGCGGTGGTGGAAACTGTCTGATAACAAGCATGATGCATCTGTGTTCAAACCTTACGAAAGAAAGGTGGCTGGCCCGCTATGTATGACAAGATCAGGATTTTTTCAGGCAATTCCAATCCTGCGCTGGCCGGCAAGATTTGCGACAACCTGGGGGTTCCCCTCGGTAATGCACGGGTCAAGACCTTTTCCGATGGTGAGGTGCAGGTAGAAATCTGCGAAAACGTCCGTGGACGTGATGTCTACGTTGTACAGTCAACCTGTGCCCCGACCAATGACAACCTGATGGAGCTACTGGTGATAACTGATGCCCTCAAACGGGCCTCGGCTGCCACAATTACTGCGGTAATGCCCTATTACGGTTATGCCCGTCAGGATCGGAAGGCTGCCCCTCGCACCCCGATCTCCGCCAAGCTGGTGGCTGACCTGATTACCACCGCCGGTATTGACCGGGTGGTAACGGTTGATCTGCACGCAGGACAGATTCAGGGTTTCTTTGATATACCGGTTGATAACCTGTATGCCGTTCCGGTTATCCTGGGATATCTGAAGGAGCGCTTTGCCGGTCAGGATGTGGTGATGGTCTCTCCCGATGCAGGTGGAGCCGAGCGTGCGCGGGCCTTTGCCAAGCGTCTGGCCTGTCCGATGGCCATGATCGATAAGCGCCGTACCGCCCCCAACGTGGCCGAGGTCATGCACCTGATCGGTGATGTCAAGGACAAGATTGCCATTATTCTGGATGATATGATCGACACCGCCGGTACCTTGACCCAGGCTGCCGGTGCTCTGAAGCAAAATGGTGCCGCCGCCATCTATGCTGCGGCAACCCATGGGGTGCTGTCCGGCCCTGCCATTGACCGCCTGAACGGTTCGGTCATTGAAGAGGTGCTGCTGACCGACTCCATTCCGCTGGGTGAAAAGGCGGAGCGTACCTCTCGGGTAAAGGTGCTTTCGGTGGCACCACTTTTGGCAGAGGCGATCCGTCGTATTCATGAGGATGAATCAGTCAGTTCATTGTTTGTATAAAAATACGTTAGCAGTCATTTTCGGCCAGACAGGCCGTTTGAAGTGGGAGGAATACCATGCAACAGACTCAGATGAAGATCGAAACCCGCACCAGTACCGGTAAGGGGATCAGCCGTAAATTGCGCGCTGCCGGACGCATTCCCGGTATTGTGTATGGCCGTGGCATGGAGCCGGTTCCGGTCAGTGTTGAACCGAAGCAGCTTCAGACAGCAATTGCCGGAGAAGGCGGCATCAACAACCTGATCACCCTGCAGGGGGGCGGTGACCTGGATAACGTGGTGGTGATCGTTGCCGACATTCAGCGCGATTCAATCAAGCGTACCCCTGAACACGTCGACCTGCACCGGGTCAACATGAATGAGAAAGTACGGGTCAATGTGCCGGTTAGCCTGGTGGGCACCGCCACAGGTGTCAAGGAAGGCGGCTTGCTGGATTTTGCCCACCATAGCCTGCATATCGAGTGTCTGCCGGGTGAAATCCCTGAGCATATCGAGATCAACATTGTTGACTTGAAGATCGGTCACGCGATTCATGTTGAAGAGATTACGTTTCCGGCTGGTGTGAAGTGCCTTGAAAACCCCAAGGCTTCGGTCGTTGGTGTGCTGGGTAAGGCCAGAGATGAGGCGCCTGCCGAGGCGTAACAGGAACGGATATCAGGTCGTGGCACAAAGATGCTGCGGCCTGATTCTATCCCCGTTTTATGAAAACTGTTATCGTTGCAGGGTTGGGTAATCCCGGCCCCAAGTACCAATGGACCCGCCACAACGCGGGTTTTCTGTTTCTTGAGCGGATTGCCCGGCTGGAAGGCCTGTCCATCACCAGAAAACAGTTCGGTGGCCTTACTGCGGAGTGGGAACGCAACGGTACCCGTCTGATCCTGCTGAAACCCCAGACCTTCATGAATCTTTCCGGTCGTTCAATCATGCCTGCCTTGCAGTTTTACAAGGCCGCCCCGGAACAGTTGATTGTGGTCCACGATGAGATTGACCTGCCGTTAGGGGTTGCCCGGCTGAAGCAAGGGGGCGGTCACGGCGGTCAGAACGGTCTGCGTTCCATCATGGAGCAGCTGGGCAGGGGAGATTTTACCCGCCTGCGCTTAGGCATAGGGCGCCCCCTGCATGGCGATGTCACCAACTATGTGCTGGGTACCTTCACCCCGCCTGAGATGGATATTTTTGCCCGTGTACTGGATGGGGCCCTCGAAATGCTGGAAACCGCGTTGGACGAGGGGGTGCCCAAGGCGATGAGTCTGTACAACAACAAGAATTACCTGGAAGGATAAGTTATGGGATTCAACTGCGGTATTGTCGGCCTGCCCAACGTAGGCAAGTCCACCATCTTCAACGCCATCACCAGTGCCGGTGCCGAGTCGGCCAATTATCCGTTCTGCACCATCGATCCCAACGTCGGTATTGTTCAGGTTCCTGACCCGCGTATTGACCAGCTGGCTGTCATCGTTAATCCCCAAAAGTGTCAGCATACCACCATTGAGTTCGTTGATATAGCCGGTCTGGTAAAAGGGGCCAGCGCAGGCGAGGGGCTGGGCAACCAGTTTCTGGGACATATCCGTTCAGTGGATGCCATTGTGCATGTGGTGCGCTGTTTTGATGATGAGAACGTGGTGCATGTAGCCGGCAAGATTTCACCTGCCGATGATATCGAAGTGATCAATACCGAGCTGGCCCTGGCCGACCTGGATACCTTGGAAAAGAAGATACAGCGGGCTGAAAAACTGGCCCGCAGCGGTGATAAAAAAGCCAAGGACGAGGTTGCGCTCTATGAGCGGATCAGGGTGCTGCTGGAACAGGCCAGGAAGGTGCGGGACTGTGCCGAGAACGAGGATGAGCGGATTTGGCTGCGGGACCTGCATCTGCTGTCAGCCAAGCCGGTACTCTATGTGGCCAACGTGGCGGAAGATGATCTGGAAGGGAAACACCCCTTTGTGGAGCAGGTCCGGCAGATTGCCGCAGCTGAAGGCTCAGGCGTGGTGGTGATCTGCGGCAGCATCGAGGCCGAGATCGCCGAGCTGGACGGGGATGAGAAGCTGGCCTTTCTGCAGGAAATGGGGCTGCCTGAATCAGGGCTCGATCGCCTGATCCGGGCAGGGTATGACCTGTTGGGGCTGATCACCTATTTTACCGCCGGTGTCAAAGAGGTGCGGGCCTGGACCATCACCCGAGGCACCAAGGCACCCCAGGCAGCCGGTGTGATTCACTCCGACTTTGAGAAAGGCTTTATCCGGGCCGAGGTGATCGGGTTTGATGATTACATTGCCTGCAGTGGCGAATCAGGGGCCAAGGAAAAAGGGCTGATGCGGCTGGAAGGCAAGGAATATGTGGTCAAGGATGGCGATGTGATGCACTTCCGTTTCAATGTGTAAATAGTCATGGGGGGCGGTGGTGTCCCCCATTTTTGTAACAGCATAAAAGACCAGATTTGTCTTTTGACTTGCAATCAATAAAAAATGCGTTACTATCGTTGCCATACAACAACCTAGGCCTATTAACAGCCTGACTACCACCAAGGAGGAATAGCACATGCCCAAGCGTCTTGAACTGTACAAGTGTCAGCACTGCGGTAACATCATTGAGGTTATGTTCGGCGGCGGCGCCAACATCGTCTGCTGTGGCGAGCCGATGCAGCTGCAGGCAGAAAACACGGTTGATGCAGCAGTAGAGAAGCATCTGCCGGTTATCGAAAAAGGAGACGGCACCATCACGGTCAAGGTTGGTTCCGTAACCCATCCGATGGATGAGAAGCATTACATCCAGTGGATTGAACTGATTGCGGACGGCACCGTCTACACCCGGTTCCTGGAGCCGGGCCAGGCCCCTGAGGCCACCTTCTGTGTCACCGCCGACAAGGTCACCGCCCGTGAGTACTGTAACCTGCACGGTCAGTGGAAGACAGAGGCATAACAAACCAGCTGCCGCTTGTACGAGGGGGCGCCCATGCAGGGCGCCCCGTTTGCTTTACACCCTTCTGCAGATCATGTATCATGCCGCACCATGAAATTCGGCATTCTCCAGCGCTATCTGATCCGTGAAATAGTCGGTATCTTCGGCTTAAGCTTGGCCATCTTCACCCTGGTTCTGCTGATGGGCAGGATGATCAAACTGATGGAGATGGTGGTGGCAAACGGGGTGCCCCTGGCCGAAGTGCTCCACCTGATCGGGTTGCTGCTGCCCTCCTTCCTGGTGCTGACCATTCCGATGGCACTGCTGCTGGCAGTGCTGCTGGCCATCGGTAGACTCTCCGCAGACAATGAGATTACCATTATCAAGGCCAGTGGTCTCAGTATTGGATCGTTACTGCCGCCCATACTGCTGGTGGCTGCCGGTGCCTTTCTGGTTACCCTGTTTATCAGCGTGGTGGCGGTACCCTGGGGCAACAGCGGTTTCAAGCAGCTGACCATGGAGGTGGCACGCAAGTATGCCGCCTCTGCCATCCGCGAGCGGATCTTCCGGGATGACCTGCCTGGGATTGTGCTGTACGTTGATGACTTTGACGAGATGCGGCGCACCATGCAGCATGTGATGATCCAGGACAGCCGTAATCCTGAAAAACCACTGACCATCTTTGCCAAAAGCGGTGTGATATCCTCGGATGAAGATGAGGGGACGCTGCGGATCCTGCTGAAACAGGGCAGCATCCATACCCAGCAGAAAAACGATTACCGCCTGATCTCCTTTGCCGAATATCTGTTAACGGCTGAATCGGGTCGCGGCATGCCGCCAGCCCGGACCGAGCTTGATTTTACGATTGGTGAGCTGCGGCAGCAGGCGGCCTCAGCTCACCAATCGCAGCAGGTACGGCTTAAGACGCTGGTTGAGCTGCATATCCGTTTTGCCTTTCCGGCAGCCGCCTTTGTCTTTGCAATCCTGGCTCTGCCGCTGGGGCTTTCCAACCGCCGCTCCGGCAAAGGTGCCGGTTTCACGGTCAGTATCCTGATCCTGCTCAGCTACTACATCATACTTTCCCTGCTGCGTACCCTGGCTGAAAAGGGGGGGATATCGCCGGTGCTGGCGGTCTGGTCGCCCAACCTGCTGCTGCTGTTGCTGGGATTATTCCTGCTCCGGCTCGCATCCCGTGAGCTGCCCCTCAAAATCGTGTTGGGCCGCCTGATCGGGGCGGGGAGGTCGGTCTGATGTTCGGCGTTGTTGACCGCTATCTGGCTGCCACCTGGCTGCGTCTGTTTCTGCTATGCCAGGGCGGCTTTCTGTCGATCTATCTGGTGCTCGATTTTATTGAAAAGTTCGGCAGATTCAGCAAAGCCGGCGGCTCATTTGCCGACATCCTGCAGTTTTTCCTCTATAAACTGCCGGAGATGATCGGCCAGACCATGCCTTTTTCTGTACTGATGGCTACCCTGCTGGCCCTGGGGATGCTTTCACGCAGCAGTGAGCTGACGGCACTTCGCAGCTGTGGCCTCAGCATTCCCCGGATTGTTGCGCCCTTGTTGGTGCTGGGGCTGTTCTGCAGCCTGTTGTTACTGGTTAATGCAGAATTTGTGGTGCCGAAGAGCTACCAGCAGATGGAGCATGTTGAGAAGGTGGTGATCAGGAAGCAGGGGATTAACACCTTTTTCAGGCTGAACAACATCTGGTTCCGCTCCAACAATCTGATCCTGCAGGCAGCCCTGTTTGAACCGGCAACCCGTACGCTTAAAGGCGTAACAGTCTGGGATCTTTCTGCAGATATGCAACCGTTGCGGCGGCTGGATGCGGAAAAGGCGGTCTATGGTGAGCAGGGCTGGGAGCTGGTTACGGTCAGGGAACGCAGGTTCAGCGGCAGGGGCGGCGTTACCAGCACTGCCCGTCTGCCGGTTCCGTTGACGCTCAAGGTGGATGATCTGCGGATTCTCGATAATAATGCCGATAACTTCAGCTTCCGTAAGTTGCGGGAGTATGCGGTCAGCCTGGAACAAGGCGGCTATGCTGCCGGACGTTACCGCACCATGATGCATGCCAAACTGGCTCTGCCGTTCGGAGCCTTTGTAATGGTGGTGCTGGGGATACCGTTTGCCCTCAAGACCGGCAGGGCCAGCGGCGTGGCCATGGGAATCGGTGCCGGTGTGGCGATCGGTTTTGCCTACTTCATTATCAATGCTGCGATCCAGTCCTACGGACGCAGTGAGGTTCTGCCCCCCTTTGTAGCTGCCTGGGGGGCTAATGTTGTCTTTGTGCTAGCCGGCATCTGGCTTGCCATGACGGTCAAGCAACAGTAGCAGCGCCGGCAGAAACAACAGAAACGCCAGCACAATGGTGGTCATGCCAAGCGACATGGTGGCCCCGATACTGAAAACTCCCTGGTGGTGGGCCACCATCAGGGCGCCAAAACTGAACAGGATGGTCAGGGCGTTGAGAAATACCCCCTTTCCTGCGCTGCTGAAAACCACCTGGGCTGGTGATTCCTCACCCTTCAGGTGCCTGCTGATGATATAGATGGCCGAGTCGATTCCCACCCCCAGTAACAGCGGCATCACAATGATGTTGGCCACGTTGAACTTCAGGCCGAACAACCACATCCCCCCCACCATCAAGAGCAGCCCGGCTGCAAGCGGCGCAATACCCAGCAGGGTTGCTGCAATGCTGCGGAACGAGATCAAGAGGATCACCACCACACCGCCAATGGCGTACAGAAAGGCGTTCAGGTAGGACTGTTTCAGAATCCTGAACGATTCATAGACGCTGACCGGTTCTCCGGTGGCGTGGGGATCAACGGACTTTATCTGAGTGACAAACTGGGCCAGGGGCTGCTCGTTGAAGATCTCATGTTTGGGAGCAATCTGCAGTAAAAGGCGGCCGTCCTTGCCCACAAAACGTTGCTTCAATGCCTGGGGGACATCGGCCTCGGTCACGGCGCGGGCCTGCAGACTTTGCTTCAGCAGATGCAGCTTCTCCGGCAGCGGGGCAAACATGGCCTCCTGCATCTCGCGTAGCATGGTCAGGGCGTTACCGTCTTTTTCTTTTTCCAGTCCGGCAAAGAATCGGTCCAGGGTCTGCAGGAAGGCGGCTATGGGCTGTGCTTCGGGCTGTTTGTGTGCCTCCAGATGGATCTTCAGCTTTTCCACCTGCTCACGGAATCCTTCAAAGGTGGCTGGCAGCTCCATCACTCGCAGGTTTTCCTCGTAGGGTACCGGCTGTACCTTTGCCATGATCTGTTTGATCCGTTCCAGTTCAGCCAGTTTTTCCGACTGCTGATCCGGCACCAGTGCCGGCAGACTGACCACGTGGTCAACACTGGGCAGGGCCTCAAACTGCTTGGTCAAGCGCAGTGCTTCGTCACGGTCCTTTGCCATGGAAACACCAAAATAGCCGGAGTTTTCCTTGCTTTTCATCAGCTTGTAGGCGTAGGTTACCGACTCCAGTCCTTTGGCCTGCAGGTTGAGCATGTTGAAATCAAACGGCACATGCTGCAGTGCTGCTGCACCGCCCAGCGCCAGCAGGGTGATGCAGCCCACAATCAGTCCCGGCCGGGCAAACAACCGGGCAATCCCTTGACCTGCACCCTGTGTTTGCCCCTTGCCCCCTGCCCCTTGCCCCTTTTTCAAAACCACCAGCATGGCCGGCAGCACCGTAAAAGTGGCTGCAAAGCAGACCACCACACCGGCCGCGGCAATGACTCCCAACTCGGCAATGCCGCGGAAATCGGTCAGGAGAAAGGTCAGAAAGGCCAGTGCAGTGGTAATGCAGGCCAAAAAGACCGGACGCAGATTGGAGGACAGGCTCTGCTGCAAAGCCTGATCAAACGACTCGGTTGTCAGCAGCTCCTGGTGACGCAGTACCACCTGGATGCCGTACTCAACACCCAGTCCCAGCAGCATCACGGCAAAGGCCATGGAAAGGATGTTCAGATGCCCCACCAGCAGGGTGGCCATGCCAAAGGCCATGCTGATGGCGATCAGCAGGGTGGTCATGGCGGCTACCGTGTTTTTGACCCCCCTGAAAGAGAACAGCAGCAGCAGTACGGTGAGGACCAGCGACAGGACCGAGGCTTTCTTCATGTCTGTCATACTGGTGGCCATCTCTTCATACTCAAGTACCGGCACACCAGTGATCCCGGCGGTAACCCCTTTGAACTCGGGCTTCTGCCGCAGGATCTGTAGCTCTTCACGCACCTTTTTAATCGCCTTTTCAGCCGGTATGAAACTGCCCTGCTCCTTGAGGGGGCGGATGGCAATGACCTGCTGTTTGCCGGCATTTTCAAATACTGAAGGTTTGCCATCGCTGCTGCCAGACAGGAACGAGTCCATGGAGAGGGCGCTCTGTGTGCCGTCAAAACCGGCAAAGCCTTTGTCAAGGGTGCCCAGCAGGAAGGTCAGACGCTGCAGTTTGTCCGGTGCCGGCGCCTTCAGATAGTCATCAATCTGGCTGGTGAGGGAGCTGAACAGGCTCTGGATCGATGGTTCGGCAGCCAGGTCCTGCAAGACCGGTGCAGAGAGTTCGAGGGTGCGGGCCATCCCCTGCAGTTGTGCAAGCGGCATGAACAACAGGCCGTTTTGGCGGAAATAGGGCATGCCGCCCGGATAGAGTACTTCCAGAAACAGTGTAGACTCCTGGCTCAGGCGGGCATACAGGGTGTCACTGAAGCGGGTGGCCAGGGATGGATCATCGGCCTCCACCACCACAGCAATCTCTTCCTGATCGCCGAAGCTGGCACGGTAGGCCTGGTAATCCTTCTGAAACTGTGCATGCCGTGGCATCAGGTCGTCGCGGCCGGTCAGAAAGGACAGGCTGCTGGTAGTGTAGACAGCTGACAGTAGAGCCAGGGCCAGAGCCGTTACCAGCACGGGCCAGGGGTGACGGATTATCAGGCCGAATACGCGGCTTGTTGCGGTAGCTTGAGACATCGCTTTGCTCCTGACGGGAATGAGCCGTACTGCTTACCCTGCCATGCCGTAAAAGTCAATTACGGGGTGTGCTTCACAAACCATTGCGTATCAGGTACACTTGCCGGACCAATCGAGAAGGGGGCGTTATGAAGATCGTCTGTCTGCTGGGATCACCCAGGAAAAACGGCAACAGCGCCACAGTGGCGGCACGGCTGCTGACCAGGGCCACGGAGCTGGGGGCTGAAA
>DIUB01000217.1:1030-3004 GCA_002422265.1 Geobacter sp. UBA6169 | reverse complement strand
TGGCGGAACCGGGATAGATACCGTGGTGAATCTTGGCGCTCCATTCAACATACTTGATCACCATGAATCCGGCGGCGCAGAGGATGGTGCCGCCCAGCAGGCGCAGGGTCAACTGCCGGTTGTCCTGCTGGATCGCTGTCACAGCCATGGCTGCGCACAGACTGCTGGTCAGCAGTATCAGCGTATTGATGCAGCCCAGCACCACGTTGAGCTGATGGCCGCCTGAGGAAAATTCCTGAGGGTAGCGGGTCAGATAGACGGCGTACAGCACGAACAGTCCGCCGAAAAGCAGCAGTTCGGTGAACAGAAACAGCCACATGCCGAGCTTGGCCCCGCTGTAATCCTTGTGGGGTGCGTGGGTCATGGTGTTACTCCGGAATCTTCTTCCTGGGCGTCAAGTTTGAGAGCCGTGTAATCGTAAGGTCCATGGGTTACGACCGGTTCTTTGACAAAGTTTGAGGTGGGCGGTGGTGTAGGGGTGCTCCATTCCAGGGTGGCGCCGCCCCAAGGGTTGCCGATGAAGGGATCGCCTTTTAACAGCCCCTTAAACAGGTTGACCAGCATCAGTATCAGTCCGGCGGCCAGAATCCAGCTACCCACGGTAGCCACCAGATTCAGGTTGGCGAACTCCGGCAGGTAGTCGTAGTAACGGCGCGGCATCCCCTGCATCCCCAGCACCTTCATCGAAAAATAGAGCATGTTGAAGCCGACGAACATCAGCCCCCAGGCGATCACCGCCGGTCGCGTTTTGCAGGTACGTCCGTAGAACTTGGGCAGCCAGTAGTGCATGGCGGCAAAGAAGGCGAAGCCGGTGCCGCCAAACATGACGTAATGGAAATGTCCCACCACAAAATGGGTGTCATGCACATGCACGTCGGTGGCGGCGGCGCCGAGGATCAGTCCGGTCAGTCCACCGATGGAAAAGAGCAGGATGAAGGTCAGGGCAAAGAGCATCGGCGGATCGAGGCTGATGGAGCCGCGATAGAGGGTGGAGACCCAGTTAAAGACCTTGATGGCCGACGGTATGGCCACAATGAAGGTCAGGAAGGAGAAGACCAGCACGGCGGTGTCGCTCATGCCGCTGGTGAACATATGGTGGCCCCAGACCAGCGAACCGGCTGCGGCAATGGCCAGGCTGGAAAAGGCGATCATCTTGTAGCCGAAAATCGGCTTGCGGGAGAAGACCGGGATGATCTCGGAGATGATCCCCATGGCAGGCAGGATCATGATGTAGACCGCCGGGTGGGAGTATATCCAGAAGAGATGCTGGAACATGATCGGATCCCCGCCGCGGGCGGCGTCGAACAGGCCGGTGCCCAGCATCCGTTCGGCGATGACCAGCACCAGGGTGATACCCAGGATCGGCGTTGCCAGGATCTGTACCCAGGCCGTGGCATACAGCGACCAGGTGAAGAGCGGGATGCGGCTCCAGGTCATCCCCTCTGCCCGCAGACGGTGGATGGTGGTAACAAAGTTGAGTCCGGTGAGGATGGAAGAAAAACCGAGGATGAATACGCCGAAGAGGGCCAGGGAGACGTTGGTGCCGGTGCGGGCACTGAAGGGGACGTAAAAGGTCCAGCCGGTGTCCGGCGCACCACCGCCGGTGAAGAGCGAAAGCAACACCAGCACGGTGCCGATGACATAAAGCCACCAGGAAAAGAGGTTCAAGCGGGGAAAGGAGACATCCGCCGCACCGATCTGGATCGGCATGACCATGTTGCCGAAGGCGCCCGGTATGCCGGGGATGATGAAGAGGAAGATCATCACTACACCGTGGACCGTAAAGAGGGCATTATAGGTCTGGGCCGACATGATATCCCGTCCTGGCGCCATCAATTCTATCCGCAGCAGCAGCCCCAACACAACACCCACCAGGAAGAAGCTCAGCACAGAGTAGAAATACAGAAGCCCGATCCGTTTGTGGTCGGTGGAGAAAATCCAGGCGCCGATGCCGGTTTTACCGGTATCGCTCCA
>DIUB01000217.1:0-1011 GCA_002422265.1 Geobacter sp. UBA6169 | reverse complement strand
CACAAGAAACAGCAGGAATCCTCCGGCGCTCAGAATCACCACCGTGGCGCTGACTCTCAGAATGTTGAACACGTAGGTCTTTCCGTTGGGATCAAAGGTGAAGCAAAAATCCACAACCTTGCGGATTGTGGTGCCCACCTTGCCTTCCCCTGCTTCCAGCAGAGCCAGGCTCAAATCCTTGGCCAGAAAGGTGGTGCCGTACAGATAGCGCACAATGGTGCCGTCACCGGCAACGATCAGGCTGGCAACCGGATGAATAAAATCGTGTTCCTGCTGCTTGTAACGGTAGCCGATTGAGCTGGTAAAACGACGGATATTTTCAGGGGTGCCGGTCAGAAAACGCCAGCCATCTACAGGAAACGGGGCGTTCATGGCGGTGTAATACATCTTTCTGGTGCGGGCGGCCTGCTCCGGGGTCTCGGCGGGATCAAAGCTGATGGAGATAACCCGATAATCCGTACCGGGTTTGTTCTTCAGGGCCGGCAGTATCCTGGCCAGACCGCCCTGCATGTAGTTGCAGACATTGGTGCAGCTGTAATAGACCGGCAGGATGATGGTGGGGCCGCTGATCAGGTCGCCCAGACGCACTGTTTTGCCATTTTCGTCACGGAAGAGCGCATCCAAATCGATTCTGGAGCCGAGGCGCTCATCCAGGCCGACCTCACCGCTTGGCTCCTGTTGGGGCGTTACAGCATGGTGCTGATGATTGGCAGGTTTTTCAATAGCTATAACAGATGTTGTCGGGGGCAGCAGCAGCAGGCAGCATGCCGCCAGAAGATAGCCTGGATAACGCATCGAAGGTTTCCTTGGAACTGCTTAAGATATGGAGCTGCAGCGAGCATCCGGAGGGAATCTGCTCCGGATGCTCGCCATGCCTTACTTGTCCTTTTCATCCTTAAACGTCTTGCCCAGCAGGTGGAAAAGCAGGGCGGCCATAAGTGCCACCGCCACGGTCACGGCTCCGGCTGTCTTGCGCCGTTGCTGAGTCCGGTCCATTTTTGCCAGGGTCTC
>DIUB01000200.1 GCA_002422265.1 Geobacter sp. UBA6169 | reverse complement strand
AACGCAGCCAGTCGCGGGGAACTGTAGTCAGGTGTAACTTGAAGTCGGGCAGACATGGCCTTTACCATAGACCGTATCGGTACAGCTTGGCAATCTCCTGATGCAGTAAAGGTTGGAATAGGGGTGAACTGCGGGGTAAAAATCAGTCAAAAATCAAAGCAAAAGGTGACTTGCATGCCTGACAACTTTTGTTGAGAGAAGTATGTGTACTTCAACTGAGCATTACCGTAACAGCGGTGAGTGTTAGCAAAGTCAGTAATTCTGCGGTTTCGCTGGCAAATCCTATGATATCGCCGGTAATGCCGCCCAGGCGGCGTGTAAAAGAGTGGCGGATCGCCCAGCCCCATACCAAACAGATCCCCAGTGCAACCAGCCCGGCCCAGTGGCCCAGCAGCCAGGCCAGCGGGATGGTGCTAGCCAGGGCCAGTGAAAGCTGGTGGCTACCCATGCCGCTCAGAAAGGCAGCCCCCAGGCCATCAGTTCTGGCGGATTTGGCTCCGGTCATGATCAGCACCTGGGTCAGACGTGCCAGGAGTGGAAACAGCAGCAATGCCGGTCGCTTCAGGTAGATCGGTAGTGCCAGCAGGGCAGCATATTTCAGCAGCAGTACCAGCATCAGGCCCACCACCCCCACTGCACCTACCCGTGAATCCTTCATAACTGCCAGAAATCGTTCTCGATTACCCCGTGCGGCGAACCCGTCAAAGACGTCAGCCAGACCATCCAGGTGGAGTGCCCCGGTGATCAGGGCCAGCAGGGTGATCAACAAGGCATCGGTCAGGTGCCGAGGGAAAAGCGGGGACAGCAGCAGGTCGGCCAGGTACAGCAGGCCACCGATGCAAAGACCAGCTACCGGAAACCAGACCGTGGCGCGTCCCAGATCGTCAGGATGGTACTGACGGGGCGATGGAAGCGGCAGAATGGTCAAAAACTGCAGCGCAATCAAAAAGCCGCGCATGGGAGATCAAACCAGTTGTTGGGAAACACTGGCCTGGTCAAAGGTGGCCATCTCGGCCAGTATCTTGACCCCTGCTTCCAACAGCGGCATGGCCAGGGCTGCGCCGGTGCCCTCGCCCAAACGCATAGCAAGGTTGAGGATCGGGCGTACACCGATTCGTTTCAGCATGAAACGATGGCCCACCTCCACTGATTCATGGGCGGCAAACAGGTGGTCACGAACGTGCGGATGCAACTCACAGGCGATCAGCGCTCCGGCAGTGGAGATAAACCCGTCCACCACCACCGGAATCCGGTTGGCAGCACAGCCCAGCACCAGGCCGGTAATGGCAGCTATCTCAAGGCCGCCCACCTTGGTAAGGACATCAAGAGGATCGGCAGGGTCAGGGCGGTTGTTCTCTAGCCCGCGTTGAATAACGCTGACCTTGACCTGCAGGGCCTGATCGTTAATGCCGGTGCCGCGGTGGGTGACCTGTTCCGGCGAAAAACCGCCAATGGCGGCAATAATGGCCGAAGAGGGTGTGGTGTTACCGATCCCCATCTCACCGGTCCCGATCAGCCCAATCCCTTCTGTCTTGCATTGATGCGCCAGTTCAATGCCGACCGCTAGGGCAGCAAGCGTCTCTTCACGGGTCATGGCAGGGCCTGTGGCCAGGTTGCGGGTACCGCGGGCAACCTTGCGCCGGATCAGTCCGGGGCAGTCGCCAAAGTCATAATCCACCCCCACATCCACAACCCGCACCTCGGCCCCGGCATGACGGGCCAGTACATTCACCCCGGCCCCCCCCTGCAGGATGTTCAGCACCATCTGGGGTGTCACCTCTTTGGGAAAGGCCGAGACCCCTTCCGCAACCACCCCGTGATCACCGGCAAAGGTGAAAATGACCTTTTTTGAGAGATCGGGTGCGTCAGACCCGGTACTGGCTACGATACGGCAGGCAAACTCCTCCAGCCTGCCAAGAGAGCCCGGTGGCTTGGTCTTGTTGTCAAGGCGGGCCTGGGTCTGTTGCAGCAGCTCCTGATCAAGGGGAACGATGGAAGTGAGAGTGGCATGTAGTTGCTCATGGCAGGTGGTCACGACTCATCCCCCAGATGTTTGCCGGTCATCAGATAGTTACGGATATAGTCACTGACCGCATCCTCCAGTGTCATGGTGGGCGCCGTGTATCCGGTCTTGCGAATCTTCTCCGTCTCGGCGCAGGTGCGGTACTGGTAGGTGTTACGGATTGATTCCGGCATGTCGATGTAGTCAAACGCCACCGGCAGTTCCATGGCATTGAAGACCGCTGCCGCCAGCCGGTTCCAGCTGGCTGTGCTGCCGCCGCCCACGTTGAAGATGCCGGCTGCATCATGGTGATCAAGAAAGTGCAGGGTCATGGCCGCTGCGTCCTTGACATAGACAAAATCTCGTACCTGTTCACCATCGGCATAGTCAGGACGGTGCGATTTGAACAGCTTGAGTCGGCCGGTGGCGGAGATCTGTTCAAACGCCTTCTGTACCAGCGAGCGCATCTCCCCCTTGTGCTGTTCATTGGGGCCAAAGACGTTGTAATACTTAAGCCCCACTATTTCACCCAGCAGCCCGTGCTTTTGTGCCCAAAGGTCAAACAGCTGCTTTGAATAGCCATACATATTCATCGGTCGCAGGCGGGGCAGCAGCGTCTCGTCATCGGAGAAGCCCAGCTCACCGTTGCCGTAGGTGGCGGCGCTGGAGGCATAGATGAAACGGGCGCCCTGCTCGCGGGCATACAGGGCCAGCTTGCGGCTGTACTCAAAGTTGTTTTTGATCAGGTAGCTGGCATCCCGCTCGGTGGTGGATGAGCAGGCTCCCAGATGGATAACGGCCTGCAGAGGAGCTGAAAGGCGCGTGGTGACGCCTCCTTGATCAAGCAACTGTTCAAAGGCATCCTTTTCCATATAGTCACGGAAGTTGAGCGGTGCCAGGTTGCGCCACTTCTCGGTCAACCCCAAATGATCAACCACCAGAATACTGCTGATCCCCCGCTGATTCAGGCTGTGCACCACGGCACTGCCGATCAGCCCGGCTCCGCCAGTCACGATTATCATAGTACGCTACCTCCGTTCAAAATCTTGGTGGATGATTGCCGAACTGCCGGCGCCTGTCAAATGCAAATGCGATTGCAGGATACCGCAGCACGTGTACTGTACGCGCAAAACAGACCTAAAAAAACTGGAAAATTTCGTGGGAAGTAGGCTAGTATCCTGCCTGCTGTGCTAAATTATCTCCCTGGAGTGCAACATGAAGTTTATTCTTGATCGCTACTTACGCCTGAAGATCAAAACCCGCATCTATCTGCTGGGGGCCTGCTATAGCCTCTGTATCGTCCTGGCTGTAGGGGCCGGCAGATCACTGCCGCTTGAATACTCCATCGGCACCACCGCACTCTTTGTTGTTGCCGGCGCTTTTTTCTGCGGCCTGCTGTTCTGGTCGGTCAATGATGCCCTGCAACGGATCCTGGGATACCTGAAGGAGATGACCGAGGGCAACCTGCGGCAGAATATCTCGGCCAAACGCAATAATGAAATCAGTGCCATTATCCGCTCCATAGACACCCTCCAGGCCGCCATGCAGACCATGATTTCGGGTATCCGTCAGACATCGGACAGCGTCGCCTCATCTGCGGGCCAGCTGCGCCAGACGGCTGAATCCATTGCTGAAGGAACCGGCAGCGCGGTCAGCCAATCGTCAGCCGTCAGTCAGTCTGCCGACCTGATGGCCGGTGTCAGTGCCGAGATTTCAGCCAGCTGCGAGACCATGTCAGCCATGGCAACCGAGGCCGAGCAGGTGTCCCAGGAGGGAGAGCGGGTCATCTCCGGTATGTCGGTGGTTATGGGCAGCATTGAAGGAGTCATGACGGAGACCACTTCGGCTGTCAAAAATCTGGGCTCCACCTCGGATCAGATCGGTGCCATTCTCTCAACCATCAGCGATATTGCCGACCAGACCAACCTGCTGGCTCTGAACGCCTCCATTGAAGCTGCCCGTGCCGGTGAGATGGGGCGCGGCTTTGCCGTTGTGGCAGACGAGGTGCGGCAGCTGGCTGCCAAGACCCAGAGTTCCCTTTCCCAGATCAACCAGAGCGTGACCAGTGTGGTGAACGGGGTTGAGGAACTGTACGGCGAGAGTGAGCAGAGTTCGCGGCGGATGCTGGGAATTTCAGAGTCCACCAGAGGACTGGTGGTTGCCGCCGATGAGTCGGGCAACCGTCTGTCCGGGGCGGTGAACATATCCTCTGACCTGGTGAAGAAAAGCACCTTCATTGCCACCCGCACCAAGCAGTTGATGGAGCAGATGGAGAAGATGACCAGGATTGCCGATCAGAACCGTTCGGTGGCCATTGAGGTGGAGGAGGTGTCAGCCTCCATGGCCAAGAAATCGGAAAATCTGCGGGATACGCTGGGGCGGTTTAGGTGCTGATCCATGGCTGATACCGGCTTTCTGGAATATACCGAAGGGCTTTCGGTGCTGTTTGTGGAGGATGATCCCATTGGCAGCGCCATTATTGAGAAGATGCTGGAGCCGCTCTTCAGCGTGCGCTACGGTGCATCCAACGGTGTCGAGGGGCTGCGGCTCTTTCAGGAACATAAACCATCCATTGTGGTGACTGACCTGATGATGCCGTTCATGGACGGTATAACGATGTTGCGCAAAATTCGCGAAAGCGATCAGAAAACCCCGGTGTTGCTGATGACTGCCTCTCTGGAGCATGTGCATCTGGTGGAGGCGATCAACCTGGGGGCGTCGAAGTTTCTGGCCAAACCGCTGGACCGCGATTCGGTGCACCGTGCTTTGCTGGCAGTTGCACGGGAAATCTCCCTGGAAAGGATGGCCCGTGAAGCTCGCCGCAAGGAGCTGGAGCTGCTGAGATACCGCGACCGGTATCACTCCCTGCAGGAGGAACTGGCCCGTCGCAAGGAACAGCATATTGTCCGCAACATGCTGGAGGAGCTGTTTATTCCTGTACCGGAGGGGGGCGGCTGGGCAGTGGATATGGCGCACCGGCCCAAGGATATCATGTCCGGTGACAGCTTTTCCATCCGCCGGGCTGAGCATGATACGCTGCTGGTGTTTCTGGCAGATGCCATGGGACACGGGCTTTCGGCTTCCGTTACCTCAATGCTGGCCACTTCCTTTTTCAATCATTCTGTGGATGGTTGTGCCTGCGCACCGCTTGCTTTTTCAGAGCTTGTGCAGCATACGGTGCAGTATGCGGGACGCAACCTGCTTGAGGATGAGGTGTTCAGTTGCGTGATTCTGCAACTTGATCCACAGGCACAGACGGTGCGCATTGCGGCCTGCGGCATGCCGCCGCTACTGTTGGTGCGGGATGGTGTGGCGGAGCGGGTGCGCGGTAACAATCCGCCGCTGACCGCTTTTACGGAGCAGGTTCGGATACAGGAGCTTTCGTTACAGGGCGTCACTGATCTGCTGCTGGCAACGGATGGCCTGGGAGACGCCCCGATGAAGGGGGGTGGCGCATACTGTGGCCGCCTGCCGGACGATCTGGCCGGTAGCGGTACGGCCAGGGATCTTTTTGATCTGTTCCTGGGTTTTTGTGACCCGGATGATGATGATGACGACGTCACCCTGATTCGCCTGATGAAGGCTGAAGGAACTGCCGGTCTGTCCTTCCGTAATTTCGCTGCTCCCGGAACCGTGTCCGGTGTAGCCGGACTGCAACGGCAGGTGCGGGAATATCTCGAAGCTGCGGGTCTGGCTGGAGAGCGGCTGGAGCGGCTGGACCTTGCTCTGGGTGAGGCGCTCATGAACGCTTTTGAGCATGGTTGTCTGCGGATGGGAACGGACAAGAAACGGTTGCTGTTGGCCGGTGAATATGACGATCTGATTATGACTGCCCTGCCTCAGGCAGGTGAAGATATTTCGGTTGCGATCAATTCTGTGCAACGACAGGGCTG
>DIUB01000048.1:12640-19194 GCA_002422265.1 Geobacter sp. UBA6169 | reverse complement strand
GCAATACCGGCCTCGGCAACCCGGTGCATCTCATGGGTCCGGATCTGCACCTCCATCCGGTCGCCATGGGGACCAATCACCGTGGTATGCAGCGACTGGTACATATTCCCCTTGGGCATGGCGATGTAATCCTTGAATCGCCCCGGAATAGGCCGCCATGAAGAATGGATGATTCCCAGCACCTCATAGCAGCTCTTGACATCATCCACCAGCACGCGAAGTGCGGTCAGATCGTAGATTTCATCAAACTCAACCTTCCGTTTTTCCATCTTGCGGTAGATGGAATAGAGATGCTTGCTGCGGCCCGACACCTCGCCGACGATTGTATGGTCATCCAGTTTTTGCCGGATGATCTGCTGCACCTCCTGGATGAACGACTCCCGTTCCTGCTTCTTGCGCTGTATTCTGGTGGAAAGATCAAAATAGACCTCGGGCTGCAGATAACGAAAGGAAAGATCCTCAAGCTCGGTCTTGATCCAGGAAACCCCCAGCCGATGAGCAATCGGGGCGTAGATATCCATGGTCTCGCGAGATATGGTCCGCTGTTTGGTATCGGGCTGAAACTGCAGGGTGCGCATATTATGCAACCGGTCAGCCAGCTTCACCAGTATCACCCGGATATCATTGGCCATGGCCAGCAGCATCTTGCGAAAGTTCTCGGCTTGATTCTCCTCCTTGGTCTTGAAGTGGATCTTGCTGATCTTGGTCACTCCGTCCACCAACTCGGACACCTCGGTGCCGAACATCTCGGCCAGTTCCTCGGAAGTGGTCAGGGTGTCCTCAATGGTGTCGTGCAGAAAACCGGTGACAATGCTGGGGACATCGAGCTTCAGGGTGGCCAAAAGACCGGCAACTTCAAGGGGATGAATGATATACGGCTCACCGGAGAGACGAGTCTGGCCCTGATGCACTTTGGCGCAGTACACATACGCCTTTCTGATCAGGTTCAGATCAGCGCCGGGGTTATAGGAAACAACCGTATCAAGGATATCATTGAGGCGTATCATGCGGGAACAGGTGCTATCGGATCAAACAGACCGCGGCAGTGCAAGGTTTGTAAAAAGGGCCGTCCTGCCGGCCGGCCCCGGAGAAGGTACATTTCATGCAGAACGTTTATTGATCATCTCTGCAGAAAGCTTGCCCGCTGCAATTTCACGCAGGGAAGTAACCACCTGACGGTTATTCTTCGGGTCAATCAGGGGATGTGCCCCCTTGTACAGCTGCTTGACCCGCTTGGCAGCCATCATGACCAACATAAAACGGTTATCAACCTTATCAAGACAATCTTCAACAGTAACCCGTGCCATACTCGTGATCTCCTTTACCGCAGAACCTCTGAATGAAGGTGGTGATTATACCGATATCTGCTCAAATATCAAACATTTTTGAAACCTGCCCCCAGAGCCGTGCTGTGGTGTGTCGTGCTGAGGTCACAATGGCAGCCAGCGCCTCATGAGCATCCTCAAGGCGGTCATTAACCAGAATGTAATCATACCAGCGTGCTTCACGAATCTCTTCCGTGGCCCGGGCTATACGTTGCTCAATCACCTCGGGCTCATCCGTAGAGCGCGCCTCAAGGCGCCGTCGCAACTCTGCCATACTGGGCGGCACCACAAAGACAAACCGGGCCTTGATGCCGCGCTCCTTCAAAATTCTGGCGCCCTGACAGTCAATATCCAGCAGAATATCAATACCGGCAGTTCTGGCCTGATCAAGGGTAGCAATGGCCGTACCATAGTAATTGCCATGTACCTGTGCCCACTCAACAAACTCCTCCCGGTCGATCATCTGCTGGAACTGTTCAACCGAGACAAAGTGATAGTCCACACCGTCCTGTTCACCGGGCCTGGGGGCACGGGTGGTATAGCTGATCGACTCCTTCAAGGCAGGAAATCTGCGCACCAGACCATTACAGAGTGTGGTCTTGCCTGCGCCGGATGGCGCTGAAATTACGATTAAAAGCCCTTCAGTCGGCATAGTCACCTCAAACTGACACATCAAAAATGAGAATCATTTCTCCCCTATTCAATGTTCTGCACCTGTTCCCGCATCTTCTCAAGCACGGCCTTCATCTGCACCACCAAGGTGGTGACAGTCCCGTCATTGGCCTTGGAACCGATTGTATTCACCTCACGGTTGAACTCCTGCATCAGGAAGTCAAGCTTACGCCCCACCGGCTCCTTCAGCCCAAGGGTGTCATCAAACTGACTGAAATGACTCTCCAGCCGCACCAGTTCTTCGGTAATATCACACCGATCCGCCAGCAGTGCCACCTCCTGCGCCAACCGCTGCGGATCAAGCTCGGTCCCGCCCAACAACTTGGCCAGCCGCTGCTGGAGCCTGGCGTGATACTCGTCAACCACCAGGGGAGCGCGGGCACGTACCTGCGCAAGCAGGCCGGCCAGCTCACAACGCCGTTCCGCAAGATCAAGCTTTAATGCCTCCCCCTCCCGCAAACGCATCCGGTCAAGACTGTCAAGGGCATACTGTACCGCCTGCAGCAGCAGCGGCAACAGGTCGGACTGTTCCTCAGACACCGACTCCTGCAGCACATTGCGCTGACTGACGATCAAGGCAAGCGGAATCTCTGCCGATACGTGCAGATCGTGGGCCAAGGCCTCAAAAGCCTGCTTGTAACCCCTTGCCACCGCATGATTCACCGGCGGCACAACCACCTCAGCCAGGGCCGGCTCCCACTGCACAAACAGATCGGCCTTACCACGCCTGACCCGTGCGGTAACCGCCTTGCGCACCTCATGCTCATACCCCAGAAAACCGCGCGGCATCTTGACCGAAACCTCACCATAACGGTTGTTAACGGTCTTCACCTCAACCAGGCAACGTCCCTGTTCGTCAGCTGCTTCCCCCTTGCCGTACCCGGTCATGCTACGGATCATCATCTCCTCCCAGTTCGTAGTTACCCACTGTTTATACTGAACCAGCGGGGCTATGTCCAGCTGCAACAAAACACTGATACTCGCGGTCATAACTGCCATAAAACAACCGAACCTGCAATTGACAGCATCAAACCTTTACTATATGTATAACTACACTTTTTTTAATTAATTGATTAATTTTTAGTTCATGCAGTCCACTATCACCTTCCCCTGCATGCTGCATGAAGTCAGGAGGTACGCTGTGCCTACAAACCAGACTGAGCAACAATCCACTGATTTCAATCACATTCTTGATACCATTGCAGATGGTGTTTTCATGGTAAACACACAAATGCAGATCACCTCCTACAACCGGGCTGCCGAGCTGCTCACCGGCATCCCTCGTGAAAAGGCACTTGGCAAGCAATGCCATCAGGTATTTCGCACAGCTGTTTGCTTTAACGCCTGCCCGGTTCGTGAAGCAATGGCCAGCGGCACAGAGGTAATCAGCCGCGAAATTATCATGCACGATAAGGATGGTGAAATGTTTCCGGTCTGGGTCACCGCCACTGCTCTGCGCGACCAGGACGGGAACGTCATCGGTGGTGTTGAATCACTGCGCAACCTGCGTAGAATTTACTCTATTATCGATAGTGTTGCCGATGGTCTTTTTACTGTTGACCAGCACTTACGCATCACCCACTTCAACAAGGCTGCTGAAGACCTGACAGGCCTCACCCATGATGAGGCCATTGGAAAACTTTGCTCTGAAGTATTCAGAACCGATCTGTGTCAAGGCAACTGCCCGATCCGTGAGGCCATGCTCACCCGGCAACCCATTCAGCGCAATGTCGAGATTATTGACCGCAGCGGCAGAAAAAAACAGCTCTCGGTAAAGGCAGCAACGCTCTATGACTGTACCGGCAAAGCCATCGGCGGCGTTGAAACCATGCGGGACCTGACCCCGCTTTACGCAATCAAGGAACAGATTCAGGAAAAATACACCTTTCGCAGTATCGTGAGCCGCAACGTGGCCATGCGACGTGTTTTTGATGTGATGGAGGACATCGCTGCCAGTGATGCAACCGTCCTGCTGCATGGCGAAAGCGGAACCGGCAAAGAGCTTTTTGCTCACGCAATCCATGACCTGAGCCACCGCAGAAACAAACCGCTGGTAACCGTCAACTGCGGCGCACTACCCGAGACACTGCTTGAATCAGAAATTTTCGGCGTACGCAAAGGGGCCTATACCGGTGCCACGGAAAGCCGGCCCGGCAGACTGGAGATGTGCGAAGGCGGCACTTTTTTTCTTGATGAAATCGGCGATCTGCCTTTGCAGATGCAGGTCAAACTGCTCAGGGTGCTCGAAAATCACGAATTTCAACCGCTGGGTGCCCGGCAACCGATTCGGGCTGATGTCCGCTTTATCACCGCCACCAACAGAAATCTGACTGAAATGGTTGAAAAAGGCACCTTCAGAGGTGATCTCTTCTTTCGAATAAATATTGTAACACTCAATATTCCCCCGCTCAGAGAACGCAGAGACGACATTCCGCTGCTTGTCGACATGGCCCTGAAACGCTTCAATCTGACCTACCATAAACAGATTCGCACGATTGACCCACAGGTCATGCAGCTGCTGCTGAATCATCCGTTTCCCGGCAACATTCGTGAACTGCTCAACATCATTGAACAGTCTGTCATCATGGCACGCAGTGATCAGATCACCTTCGATAACCTGCCCTCAGCGCTCACCCAAACCGCACACCAAATGCATACAGACTCCGGCATATCTCATAAAAAGGCAAAAATAGGGCAACAAGAACTGCATGACCTTTTCGCTCGCCATAACGGCAACAAAAACGACATTGCCCATGCGCTTGGCATCGACCGGACAACTCTCTGGCGCTGGATGAAACGATACAACATCAGTTAAGGGTCTACTCTATGTTAAAAAGTCTATTGCCTGACGCTATCCCAAAGATTATACCGACTGTATGAATCACACCACCATTCGCTCCCGCATACTGATTCCCCTCTCCCTGACCTTTCTGGTTCTGCTGGGCAGTTTTCTGTACAGCGCCTTTCATATACGCGGTTCAGAGATTTCGCACCGGCTTGATCGTGAGTACGGCTCTACGCTCTCAATTCTCAAAAAAATGCTGTCATCAAAGACTCATTTGATGGCTGTGTTTGGCCATACGATCACCAACGACCTGCACCTGCAACATGCCATGCGCCATCAGAACCGCGCTGCCCTCCTCATCGGCGCGGGGTTCTACACAAAGCAGCTGGCCAGCAACGGCATTACCCATTTGTACTTTCATGACATCAGCGGCAAAAACTTTCTGAGGGTACACCAGCCAACCAAATACAACGACCTCATCACCCGTGATTCCCTGCAACGTGCCATGCAAACCGGGCTGCCGGCCCACGGTCTGGAGCTGGGACCGTTCGGTACCCTTGCCCTGAGACTGGTTATTCCCTGGAGCGACCGGGCCGGACTGCTGGGCTATCTGGAGCTTGCCACAGAAATAACTGATATCATTGATGACATTACCATACTGAACAACATCGATTTTTTAATTACCGTCAAGAAGGAGCTTCTGAGCAAAGAGGCCCTTGCCACAGGTTACAGCTGGGTAGGAAAACAGATTGACTGGGATCAGTTTCCCGACAAGATCATCGTTGCACAGTCCATGGATCAGCTTCCACCAGATCTGAACCAACTGATTGCAAATTCCCAAAAGAGTTCTCTGAACATCAGAACCTGGAAAACAGCGGCACTTGGCAACACACAGTATGCCCTCAAATCATTCCCGTTCAAAGAGACCAACGGACGCACAATCGGCGATTTCATTCTGCTGTACGACACCACGCAGCAAAACAGAAAATTCCAACAGTTCATTGCTATTGTCCTGTCCTCCAGCCTGCTGGTCTGCCTCATACTCTTCACCTTTGCGTGGCGTATTCTCGGTCAGATTGAGAAAACCATCTCCCAAACCCAGCAAAGTCTGGCAGCTGAGGTTGCCAAGGTATCAGAGGCAAACCGACTGTTTCAGATTGAAATAGCCGAACGTCAAAAGGCGGAATCTGCCCTGTCTGATCTGAACAGCCACCTGGAAGAACGCATAGCTGAACGCACCCGGCACCTTGAAACAACAACGCAAGAACTGGAACAGGGACGCAGCGACCTTGAAAAGGCCTATGCAGAGCTCAAGTCACGACAGGCAATGATCTTGCATCAGGATAAAATGGCCAGCATCGGCCTGCTGGCTGCCGGCGTGGCACACGATATCAACAACCCGATCGGCTTTGTCACCAACAACCTGGAGGAACTCCGCATCTATCTGACACGCCTTCAGGATTACATTACCAATCAGGATGCCATCGTCCAGAGCTGGGCACCGCCTGATGAGCAGAAAAAACTGCGTGAAGACTGGAATCAGCTGGGCATTGAGTACATCCTTGATGATTTTGGTGCGATAATTGCTGAGTCACTGGATGGGACGACCCGGGTGGCTGACATAGTAAAAAACCTGCGCAGCTTCTCCCGTGTTGATGATTTTTCATTCAAACCGGCTGATATCATTGAGTGCCTGGAAAGTGCTGTCAAAATAACCCAGCATGAACTACGACATAAAGTCCAGATCAATCGTCGGTATGGTGATATTCCAG
>DIUB01000048.1:0-12609 GCA_002422265.1 Geobacter sp. UBA6169 | reverse complement strand
ATATGTCTACATCGCCATCAGCGACACCGGATGCGGTATACCCGAACAGCAACTGCCCAAGATATTTGAACCGTTTTACACCACCAAGGAAGCCGGCAAAGGAACCGGCCTGGGGCTCAGCATAGTTGCCGATATCATCAAGTTGCATCATGGTGAGATCACCGTGCAGAGCCAGCCGGATCAAGGAACCACCTTTACCATCAAGCTGCCGTTACGGCCCGAGGTTCATGATGCCTGAAACGTTGCGACTACTCTGTGTTGACGACGAGGAACAGATCCTCAAGACACTTGAGCGGTTCTGCCACAATGAGGGAATCACCCTTCTCACTGCCGGTTCAGCTGACGAAGCCTTGTCCATACTGGAACATCAACCGGTCATGATCGTCATCTCCGACTACCAGATGCCGGAGAAAAACGGGCTTGAGTTTTTACATGATGTCCGGAACAAATGGCCGCAGATCGTCAGGATCATGCTGTCCGGCTTTATTGAGCCGGAGATGGTGGCCCAGGCGCTGCAGCGAGGCGAGATCTTCGGCTTTCTGCCCAAGCCCTGGCAGCGCGCCGATCTGAAAAACCTGATCCGGTCTGCTGCCGACCAGTATCAGGCTGAAACTGTTTCCGAAAGAACCTCGCTATGAGCCAAACCACCCGTATCCTGTTTGTGGATGACGAACCAGCCTACTGCCGTATCTTCAGCAAACGGATCAGTGCTGATCCCCGCTTTCAGGTAGAGACCGCCTCAAGCGGCCCGGAAGCGCTGGAGCGCCTGCAGCGCTTTCCGGCTGATATTGTCATTACTGATCTGAGTATGCCGCTGATGGACGGCATCGAACTCCTCACTGAAATCAAGTCACGCTATCCCCAAATCTTTATCCTGATCCTGACCAGTGATGACAGCACCGCGCAAGTCGTCAAGGCAATGAAGGCCGGGGCCTACGACTATCTGCTCAAGCCCTTTGATTTTGAAATGGTGGAGCGTTCCATAGCAACCATCCTGTCACACAAGGCTGCGGTACAGGCCGGGCTCTGTTCCGAATGTCTGGGTGACAAGCAGTACTGTTTTGAAAACCTGATCGGTCAGGACCGCAAGATGTTCGAGATCTACGAAATGATCAGTCAGGTAGCCCAGACCAGTGCCACCGTGCTGATTACCGGTGAAAGCGGCACCGGTAAAGAGCTGATTGCCTCTGCCATCCATGCCAAAAGCGGGCGCAAAGACAAGCCGTTTATTCAGATCAACTGCGCTGCATTAACCGAGGGACTGATCAGCAGCGAACTGTTCGGCCATGAAAAAGGGGCTTTTACCGGTGCGGTGGCCAGAAAAAAAGGGCTCTTTGAACAGGCATCCGGCGGCACATTGTTCCTTGATGAAATCGGCGATATCTCCCCCACCACCCAGGTCTCACTGCTGCGCGTCCTGGAACTGGGCACCTTTCAGCGGGTTGGCGGCTCTGAAACCATCACCGCTGATGTGCGGCTAATCTGCGCCACCAACCGCGACCTGGCCACAGCAGCCCGCGAAAAACAGTTTCGGGAAGACCTGTACTACCGCCTGAATGTGGTCTCACTGCAGGCCCCGCCCCTGCGTGATCGTAAATCCGACATTCCGCTTTTGGCACAGCATTTTCTGGAACGTTACTGCGCCATTAACCACAAGCAGATACAAGGCTTTACACACGATGCCATGCACCTGCTCTGCAGCTATGACTGGCCCGGTAACTGCCGTGAACTTGCCAACATCATTGAACATGCCGTTATCTTCAGCCGTAGCAAAGTACTTGATAAAGACAGCCTGCCGTCCCAGATCAGACCGGTTGAACGCAACGCATCAGGCCTCACCCTCAACCTCACCTCATCAACACTGGCAGATGTTGAAGAGGCTCTCATCAGAAAGGTGCTTGTAGAAACAAACTGGAACCTGAAAAAAGCGGCAGAAACTCTGGACATCGCACGCGGCACCCTTTACGGAAAAATGGAGAAGTACCACCTTACCAAACCGACCTGATTCCCCCTGCCGCACCCTGCCGAAAATTGAACAGTCTTGGCAAAACAGCCATAACCTTTGAAGCGGATTTTAAACACAGGGGACACCGAGTGAATTCTGTGAGACGTAACCACAGAATGTTTATCCTGAAAACGGCATTTACTCACGCAACGCCGCTACGAACGCAAAGAAAATCAAAACCTTTACTTAAAATGTGGCTTCACCTTTCGGGTGAGAGATCTGATCTTCATAAGTCTTTGTTTTTAAACGTTGTGTCGTTGCGCCGTTGCGTGCAACTGCTTTTTTAAGGTTTATTTGATTCCCCCAATAGCCGACGCTTTATTTTGTTTTAAGACTCTGAATATTCTATTTTTTCTGTTTACCAACTTCTTTCGATGGGGGCAGAGCTCCCGCTTCTGGTCATATCAAGGATACATCCCCTGCATCCCTTGTAGCCCTGTTTACCAGTCGGTTGTGATAACCGATAAACCCCACTCACCCATCTCATGTCGATTTTTGAACACTATCGCCTGCAACACAACCGTGCTTAATTTATTAGCAAAAATCACCCAGCCACTCCACCACCCTCATTAAGTGTCGAAAACTGAACAGATTAGAAAGTTTCGCCCACACTCAAGAGTTCACGGCACGTTCTCTCAAGTGACTCATCTGCTATTAATCATATTTATTCGAATAGTTACACAATAAGGCACACAAATTGCTCACTTGATTAATCAAAACAGGGACTACCTGCGCTTTATTCATTAAATAATTATTACCTAAAACCACATAAATTGAGTTCTTACTGAAACGAGCATTATGACCAGAAGCAAAGCAACTACCAGTCGTCAGCACCACCTTCAGGCAGGCAGTGAAAACAGCACTGCGTGCACTGCCGACCGGATTATTACGGCTACCCAGAACCTGTTACAAACCCGCTGCCTCCATTCCATCTCAATCCGCGATATCGCTGCTACAGCAGACGTCAATAGCGCCCTTATCTCATACCATTTCAAAAGCAAGGAAAACCTGTACACCACAGTGGTAGCATCACTCTTTAAAGCCTACCAAGAACAGGTTGTTTCCTCTTTCACAACAGAAGGCGACCTGCGTGAAACAATCCGTGCTGCCTGCCAGGCCCTTGCCACATTCCACCAATCAAACCCATGCTGGCTGACGCTGTATTTCAGAGAACTAGGCAATCCCTCATCAGTGTATCGGTCGATCATCCAGCCCAGCATCAAAGATGCCTCAGACCGATGTGTTGCCATGATTAATGCCGGTATCAAGGCCGGTGTGATTGAGCCTGCAGGAAATCCGCGCCATATCACCCTGTCGCTGGTGGGGATGATCAACTACTTTTTCATGACCCGGCAGATCATGCAGGATCTGGCGCTGGAACCTGCCAATAACGTTGATGACTATATTAATTTTGTCTGCCAGACGCTTTTGAGGTCGGATGTTGCAGAGTAAATCACCCTACAGGAAAGGAACAGTCCGGTATCTCGCTGATCAGAAACCAGCAGAAAGGAGGCATAAAGAGCAGGTGGGTATCGTTGTTTTACACTACATGGAAAGGAGGTCCACTGAATGGGTATGAACGGAATACTCCGAACGTTAGTCTGCAGCACTGTTGTCCTCTCTGCCACAGCTGCATGGTCCATAGAATTTCATGGCAGAAGCTCAACCCAGCTGCAATGGTTTAACAATTATTTTGATAACAAGAAGCAAGTTGAAATCGGGCAGTACCTGAGTGCATCGATAACCAAGATTGATGATGCCGGAAAATTTACTATCGAAGGCTACGGTCGTATGACCCAGGATATCCGTAATGACGAAGGATTCCAGGGACGCGTTTACTATCTGTACGCCAACTACCGTGATCTGTTTAACATGGTTGATGTCCGTCTTGGTCGTCAGTACGTCAACTATTCGGCAGGGTCGGCCCTGATTGACGGGGCAAAGATTGATGTAAAGAACATTGGCCCTGTTGCCCTCTCGGTCATGGGTGGCCGTAACATCACCTATAACCTGTATAACGAAAGCACCCACGCAGGAGACTATGCGGTTGGTGTGTCTGCCTACCTGTACAACATGAAAGACACTGATCTGGAAATCTCCTGGTATCACAAACTGGTTAAAGATGATGTTGCACAGGACATTCTGGGTGCCAGCTTCAAGCAATATCTCTTCAATCAGCTGAAACTGTATGGAAACACCAGATATGACTTGGCCAGCGAGGTATTTGGCGAACTTCTGGCCGGTGTCTCGTACTTTCCGCTGGACAACCTTATTTTCACTGCAGAGTGGTATCAAAGCTATCCGATGTTTGACGCAACCTCCATTTATTCAGTTTTTGCCGTTAATCGTTACCAGGAAGGGGTAATCAAGGCCGACTACCGGATCAACAAGATGTTTTCGGTTAACGCCGGCTATACCCGCCAGGATTACGAAGAGGGTGCCAGCGACGTATTTGAAGTGGGTGTTGGTATCAGACCTCTTGACACGCTGCGGATGAACTTGAATTACGACTACATCTCCGGTTATGACGGCAAGCGTAATGGTGCCAATGTTGATGTAGAGTATGAGGCATTGAAAGATCTGAAGGTTGCTGCAGGTTTCCAGTACAACGTTGACAAGTACGATGCCCTGACCGGCGAAGTGATCGGCAGAAGCTACTGGGGCGGCGCTACATACCAGCTGAATAAAACCATGTCGATGAACGCCCGGATTGAGAACAACGTTAACAGCTTTTACAAGGAAGACTGGCGCGGTCGCGTCGCCTTCAACATAGACTTTTAGAAAGGGGGGATGTCAGTGAAAAAGTTATTTATTCTCTGTGCGGTTCTCATCATGGGAATAGCCTTCTTGAACAAGCTGAGCTTTGCTGACAAGAAGACATCCCACGCTGATTTCGCCGGCATGAAGCTGACTGAATGTAGCGACTGCCACAAAGCCGAAGGGATCGCTCCCAACCATGGTGCCGACTTTGTACGCAACCACCGCACCCTGGCAAACAATCCCGGTAATAACTGCCAACAATGCCATCAGCAGTCCTTCTGCCTTGATTGCCATCAAGGCGGCGGTTCCGGCAGCAACCTGAAGCAAGGCAACTTTGGCCGCGACTACAAACCGGAAGACCATCGTGGAAATTTTATTGAGCGTCACGGCAGGCTTTCAAAAGGCAATCCCCAGTCCTGTCTTCGTTGCCACTCCCAAAACTACTGTACTGATTGCCACAGCCGCTATCCCAAAGGTGCGCTGACCATCAAATCACACCGTCCGCTGGGACAGAACGGTCAGGCCTACTGGGCCATGGACCACAGCCGTGAAGCCAGAAGAAACCTGCAGTCATGCCAAAGCTGTCACCCCAGTGGCGATGTCTGCATTCAGTGCCATTCCAGCGGTAAAACAAGCCCGCATCCGCGCGGCTGGAAAGGTATCAGCGGCAATTTCAAGGATCGAAGCGGCAGTAAAACCTGTGTGAAATGCCACATTCCCGGCACGTATTAGTATCAAACAACCAAAAGGAGGAAAAGAGTATGCAGATGCGAAGATTAGCTCTCATGCTGTTCTGTATGCTGCCCATGGCAGCGCTGATGTATGGCTGCGGCTCGTCCAACAAAGAAGGATCGGGCACGCCGAGTACTGTTGCAGCGGTTGGTGACACAGCTTGTGTGCAGTGCCACAGTGCAGCAAAAGACCCGGTTACCGGGGAAACTATTGTTGCCCAGTATAACAAATCTGTTCACTATCTCACAGGCCAGGGCTGTGAAAGCTGCCACGGTGGTGGTGCCCAGCATAACGGCAAAGGACCTATTCCGTACCCCATACCTGACGCAGCACGCTGCGCAGTCTGCCACACCGGAACCAACTCAACTGTTTTTCAAGCAGCACTTTTGCAAGATGGTTCTGACAAAAACCCTACCAACCCTTCTAACCACGCTAACGGTGGATACGAAGGCATTGCCACTGGTGAAAAATGCTACCGGTGCCACTCAGGTGAAGGTGCTATTCTGTCCAATGTTGCAGGATACACTGGTGACAAAACTATCATTGACAATACCGCCTACATGCTAAATCAAGACCGCGATTTCAGTAAATTCAAGGGCATCCAGTGCTCTACCTGCCATGAGCATGGCGGTGCACTGCGCAAGGTAAACACCCGCAATGCCGCTGGTAATGTTGTGGCATGGGATCCGAATAACAACCGTAAAGTTGACCAGTTTGACCTCTGCACCAGCTGCCACACCTACCAAAACCCCGATGGCACACTGGTAGCATCAGGTACCGCCGCATCTGGCACAAAACCTGCCACTGCTCCGTACTATCACAACACTGCCTGGTATCGCATTATTGCTACCACCCACTGGGATAACCCTGCTACAACCGGACCTGGTGGCACCAACACCCCGATTGAAGGGTACGTTATCCGTATGGGTGGAGCCAATCCGTGCTTTGACTGCCATGGTCATGAGGCAAAAACCAACACAAGGCCTGATGCAACTCCAGCTCGCCCATCCACCATTCACACCGATTGGGCTAATTCAGCACATGGCGGCAAATTGCTAGAAAACAAGATTGCGGCATCAAAAAATCCAGATGGCACCTGGAAAGCGCGTGGCACTGCCACGGTTGATGCAGTCATGAACGCCTACACCGATGATGCATCCAGCACCTGGAGTCACTACGATTGGGATAACACAGCCACCCGTGCAACCTGTCAGCGCTGCCACACTGCCACTGGTGCAGAAAACTACATGAAGAACCCACCCAAATACAATGCTAATGGTACTGTTGCCAGTGGCTACAACCCGGTAACTCCTACCAATACCTTTACGCATCTCTCAGGTTGGACTACAACCACGAAGACATCTCCTCAAAATGAAGTACTGTACTGCTGGGGCTGCCATAGCAATGCAGGCAAAGGCACCTTACACAATCCAGGAGCGTTTTCCTTCTGGTATGGTAACGATAAAACCAATGCAAACCCCAATGGTGTGCTGGTTACCTTCCCGGATGCAAAGAACTCCAACACCTGTATGACCTGTCACTCAGGTCGTACTGAAGTGGCCCAGGTCATTAAGAACGACACTCGTGACGGCTCTAACGCTTCCTTCATGTATCCGCACTATATGTCATCGTCACTTATCGTGTTTGGTAATGGCGGTTATGAGTACACCGGTCGCAGTTATGCAGCACCATCTTATTTTGCTCATGATAAGATTGGCATCTCTGCACCCAACACCGGCACAACCAGTGGACCATGTGCAGGATGTCATATGACGAGCCCAAATCAGCATAAATTTACCAATGTAACAAAGGACAGCGCTGGCAAGATCACCGCCATCACCAGCACATCCTGCGCTACTTGCCACACTGGTGATTATGCTTTGACTGCAGCCAAGCTTGAAGAAGAAAAAGAAGAGTATGATGCTGTTTTGAATGTTCTGGCCGCTGCCTTAGCATCCAAAGGGGTTTATTACGACGCCCATGCGCATCCCTACATCTATGGTGATCCAGTTCTACGTGCTAGAGCTAATGCACTGACTAACTGGAAAGCAATTGCCGATACTTACTCACCTGCAGTTTCATGGAAAGATGTTATGGGCGTTGCCTACAACCTCTACACCTTGGGACATGATGCAGGCTGGGCCCACAACAGGTTCTACAGCAAGCGTCTGCTTTGGGACTCCCTTGACTTTATCTTCAATGGCAAACTCGATGATGACGTGGTAGCAGCAATTGACGCACAAGCAACGGCAGGCCGCATTACTGCAGCTGAAGCCACTGCAGCCAAGACCTACCTTGGCACCAAGCGTCCGTAGCTGTCGTAAAAATTCCGGAGGTCTTGCGCCTCCGGAATTCAAATCTCCTGCAACGTAGTGTACCGCAACGGTACAGTTTAGCCGCCCCTGCACAGGGGCGGCATTTTTTAACAATCGGAGTAACCTGATGAAGAGAACTATTTTATTTTTGGCATTAGCATCAATAAGTATAACCGGCTGCCAGGACAAACCTACAACCGAAGTACCGGTTACCACCCAGCAGTCCACTGCAAAGCTGCCGGAAGGCCACCCACCGATTGGCGATGCCAAAATCGATCCCAAGGCCGATCCCCATGCGGGCCTTAAAGCAACTGCGGTACCCAAAGGGGTACCAACCAAAAAGGCAAGCGTAGTTCAGACCATAGATGCCGATATCTACACCTATATCGAGGCCAAAGGGGATGACGGCAAGACCGTATGGATGGCCATGCCCAAGATCAGTGTGGCCAAGGACGCCAAGATTGAATATCCGTCTGACGTTCCACCCATGAAAAACTTTACCAGCAAAACCCTGAACAAGACCTTTGAAACCATTTACTTTATCCAGGGAATCAACATCATTAAGTAAATTTATTGCAGCCTCACCAAGCATCAAACCACCGCCGCCCCCTTCCACTTAGGGGCGGCTTTTTAGTGGCCTTGCCCTAAATCTGCATTTGAAAAGAGGTGCCATGACAACCATGACTGTTCGCGGCATTTACGATACGCCTGCACATCCCTGTTCTGATTGTACCGCCGTGCAAAATACGCTATAACAATCGCCATGTATTGTTCCTATTTCGGATTTACCGAACGCCCCTTTACCCTGACCCCCAACCCGGCCTTCATCTTCCTGAGTCGCGCCCATCAGGAGGCGTTTGCCCACCTGATCTACGGTATTGAGAACCGTTGCGGCTTTATTATGCTGACCGGTGAGGTGGGGGCCGGCAAGACCACGGTAATCCGCACCCTGCTGACCGAACTGAAGCCAGAAACCCATGCCACAGCCCTGATCCTGAATCCGATGGTCTCTGCCGATGGCCTGCTGCGGGCCATTCTGCGGGAGTTCGGCATTGAGTCGGTTGATTGTAATGAACCGGCGGATATGGTGGAGGCCCTGAACCGTTTCCTGCTGCAGCAGATCGCAGCGGAGCGCAAGGTGGTGCTGGTGATTGATGAGGCCCAGGACATGGATCCTGCGGTGCTTGAGCAGGTGCGTCTGATCTCGAATCTTGAAACAACAACCGACAAGCTGATTCAGATCATCCTGGTGGGGCAACCTGAGCTTGAAGCAGTTATGAGTCGGACAGAGCTGCGCCAGCTGAATCAGCGGATAACGGTTCGTTTTCATCTGACCCCCATGGAGCAAACCGATACCGATGCCTACCTGCAACATCGGATCAGGACCGCTGCGGCCGGTAATGCAGCTGCTGCGGTCTTTACCGCTGCGGCTGTCAAGCGGCTGCACCGTTTTTCAGGCGGGTTGCCGCGCCTGATCAATGCAGCCGCTGACCGGGCGCTGCTGATCGCCTTTAATCAAGGCACCCGGGAGATTGACGGCACCATTGCCCGCAAGGCGATTACTGATCTTACCCGCAGTGCCAAAGCGCATACAGGCCGGTACAAAACCATGATGCGCGCTTGTGCGCTGGCTGTTGCGGTAACGGTGCTGTTCCTGATCGGTTGGCAACTTAACCGTTCTGCTACCCCGCCACCCCCTGCGGCTCCATCGGCTGTCGGCGAACAGCATCTGGCCACTGTAGCAGCGGCCTCAGAGTCAGATCATCTGCAGGCGGTCATGGTGCTGCTCGGCACGGTCTGGGGCGTCCCGGTTCCCGCCAGCAGTACGGCAGCCACGCTGGAGCAGGCACTGCAGCAGACCGGCTTTGCATCGTATCGCTATACCGGCAACCTGGGCGGCCTGATGCGGCTGGGCTATCCGGCCCTGCTTGACTGTTCCCTGCCCAATGCAACTTCAAAACGGTATCTGCTGCTGGTTGGCACCGATCAGCAGCAGGCCGCCATTGCAGTCAGCGGCGGCCAACGCATTTCTCTGCCAATCAGTCGCCTTGAGCAGATCTGGACCGGCAAAGCGGTGATCCCCTGGCGCAATCTGTACGCCCTTCCGGTCCCGCTCCGTTCTGACGCCACGGTTGCTCAGCGGCAGTCGCTGGTCCGCCTGCTCATAGCCGCCAACGCATGGCCCCCTGGAGATTCTGATTATTCTGATGGCAGCCTGCGTGCTGCAGTACGACGTTTTCAGCAACAACAGGGTATCGAACCAACCGGCATTGCCGGTGTGCTGACCATGATGCACCTGTACCGCTTGTCACACGAGCTGCCAACACCATCAATGACCAGAATGAAAGACAAACCATGAGCCATATTCTTGATGCACTGCAGAAGGTTCAGGAAGAAAAGGCTGCCAAGCTGAAACAGACAACCATGACCGGCGGTGTCTTGCTGGATGCCCTCACTGCAAAAAAAACGCGCAGCAGCCGTTTTCTGCTGGTGGGCGGCATTGTTGCATGTCTGCTGATTGCCGCCCTGGTGGTACAGTGGTATCAAAAACCTGCCCCCCGTTCCCAGGCCGGGCTTTCATCCGTACCACAGCCACAGACTCAGCCAGCACAACCGACTGCAGTACCGGCTCCACCACCTCTGACCGTAGCTGATGCCCGTCAGCCAGCTGCAGCACCGGTTACTGCCCCGGCAGCGCCTGCTATGCCTTCACCGCAGGCCGTACAGGAAGAAGATCATGATGAGCAACCTGTCAGCCGCCGCAGGCAGCAGAAAACGGCTGCACCCCCTCCTCCTGCCATCCCTGCTGCGGCAGAACAGGGCAGAGTGGTTCAGACCGGCACGCCTGAAGGGATCAAACTGACCGGTATTGCATGGCAGGAGAGTAGAAAGATGCGCAGGGCGGTGGTGAACGAGATACTGGCAGGGGAAGGTACCGTGATAGCCGGGGCCCAGATTGTGGAGATCAGGCCACAGGCAGTACGGTTTGAAAAAAACGGGATGCTGTACGAGGTAGGTCTGGCCCGCTGAGCTAACCGCCACCAAACTCCCGCTGCCAGGTATCAAAAATAGCAACCTTGTCCGGCCCGAATTTTGACAGGCTTTTTCTGACCTTATCCACAGTCTTTTCCTTTTCCAGCCGTTCAGGATTTTTAGAAAAGAACAGATCTGCGTAGCAGATAATCCGCTCTGCCAGGGTTTGCGGTGTCATATCCCGCTGCGGCAGCGGCAGATGCTGACTCATGATGTCCTGGATCGTCAACCCCACGCCGGTGTGCCGCTCGCAGATCAGGGCATGCAGCGGCAGACCTGCAGCCTCAAGAATCTCACGTCCCAACAGGCCATGGCGAATATACGGCTCCTGACCATGGCAGCCGATCTCAGACGCAGCCACCTTACAGACACCGATATCATGCAGATAGGCTGCCTCGATCACCAAGCGGCGGGTATCGGAGTCAGCATTGACCGCAGCACAGGCAGACAGCGCTTTACCGGCCACCATCTTGCCATGAATCATCAGAATGTCTACAGCTTGAGGAGTGCAGTACCGCTGCAACAGGTTCTCTACCGCAAGCATGGCTTACCCCTTTCCAAAGAAGGCCTTCAACCGTTTCAGGTATTCGACCGGACTGCGCTCAGCAGCAATCTCATCAGGCCGGCGATCCAGCTGTTCACGGCTGGCAGTTCGGTGCCTGGTCAGGGCCTCGCTCAATCGCTCCATCAGCTTCTCATTTCTGTCCATCAATTCGGCAATGGCTTCCTTGGGCAGTTCGGCCAGCAAAACCTCAGTGCAGGCCCGTACCGTTGCCCGGCGTGGCTCACCAGTCAGGAGCGACATCTCACCAAACATCCTGCCCTGCTCCATCCGGGCAACCTCACGACCGTCCACTTCAACCGCCATTTCACCCTGCAATACAAAGAACAGTGAACTGCCCGGATCACCCTGCTGTACAGCAGTTTCACCCGGTGCAAAGGGACGCACCAGGGCACTCTCGGCAAACAGCAGCACCTCTTCAGAGGATAAGGCATCAAACAGGTGTGACTGGCGCAGGCCGGCCATGATCGCTGCCCGTTGGTTGGGGAACGGTTCTTTAGCCGGTGTTGTGATAACCTGGCGATGCGGAAAGGGAAAACTCCAGCCAGCTCGATGAACAGCATACCAGGCCTTGGTCTGAAGCTCCGAAAGAGCCAGGTTACGCTGGGCCGGGTCAGCAAGCCAGAATTTCATCAGATAATTGATACTGCTGTCGGTCAGGGTCTGCAGGCGGACCACCGGGGAAGGTTCCTGCAGCACCAGTGGTTCTTCACGCAGTACCTGCCGAAGAATCGCTTTGGCCTGCTCAGGCGGCAGTTCGTACGGCAGTCCGACGGTCAGGGACATGGCGGCCCGTTCCTGGGCAGCCTCCTGGGCTGATCCGTGAGTGGTGACAATGCTCTGTACCACCACGGCATTGGGCACCAGCACCTGGTTGTTATCCAGGGTGCGCAGGGTGATGTACCGAAACCCTACATTCACGATCTCGCCAAACAGACCCTTTTCCGGAATACTGATCCAGTTGCCATGGGCCATTAACGGATCGATCTGCACCGTAAACCCGTAGAAGGCGTTGGAAAGCGTGGTCTGCATGGCAAAGGCAATGGCTGCCGTCAGCACTGTGGTGGTGGTAATCACTGCAGAGAGGTCTACCTGAAACACCAGTCGCAGCGAGGCAATGGCTGCAATCAGATAGACTGCCAGCCGGATGGCGTCCCGCAGCAGCATCGGCACTTCGCCGTGCCGCCGCAGGGTCAGAATCA
>DIUB01000029.1 GCA_002422265.1 Geobacter sp. UBA6169 | reverse complement strand
CAATCCTGATCGGGGTCTTTCTCGCCGCCTTTATCGTCTTTCTGGCAATCTTTAACGCCATGAAGCCGCGCATCCTGGTGCTGCATTCCTACGGGGCCGAATCCCCCTGGTCACAGCGGGTCAACAGCGGTATCCAGCAGATCCTCAAGAAAAACCGCACACCGGTGACAGTCAGGTATCACTACCTGGGGCTTGAATCCAGCCAGGACTCCAACCGGGTCAGAAATGCGGTCAACGACGCCCATCGTGCCATTGCCCTGCAGCGCCCTGATCTGGTGATCTCGGTTGATGATGAAAGCAATCAGCATGTTGTCCGGGACTATGCCGGCAAAGACCGGCCAAAGATCGTCTATGTTGCTACCCTGCTTTCCCCGGACTACTACGGTTACGACACTGCCGGTAATGCCTCCGGTATTCAGGAGCGGTTACCGCTGGATGCAGTGCGTGAAACCATTCTGGTGGTCCGCAAGGGAAAAGCTGCCCGTATTGCCGTGCTGGCAATGGATGACCTGACCGGACAGGCAGAACTGGAACAGGTCACCGCATATCACTGGGGACCGCACCGCCTGGTTGCAACCAAGGCATCAAACAGCTTCCATGAATGGCAGCAGTTTATACAGAACCAGGCAGACCAGGCTGATCTGCTGCTGGTCTTAAGTTATGACGGTCTGGTACGGAGCAGCCAGGACAGGCAGACAGTACCGCATAACGAGATTGCGGCCTGGATTGAAAAGAACGCCAAACCGCTGCCAATAGGGCTTGATACCACCTACACCGAGGATGGCGGCGGCCTGTCCATTACACCGGCACCCGGTGATTTTGGGGAAAAGGCGATGACCATGGCCCTGCACTGGCTCAGCTCCCCCAAAGGGACTGCTCCGCCAGAGGCGATGAACGGCTCACCACACTTCAAGGTAGGAATACGAGGCTCTCTGCTGGAGGCACGCGGCATTGAACTGCCTGCCATCTACCTTGAGGCAGCGCGGGTCAACGGTTCGCTATTGCCGTAGCAAGGTCGGCCGTCTACAGATGGCTCCTGCTACCCTCTCCGCTGACGCCAATAATCTCAATGGTTTCAATCCTAACCGGCAGCAGCTTTCCTTAGCACTGCCGTTTTTTTCGCTATTTCGGACTAAAATGGTCGTATGCGGTCCGGGACATAACAATCAGCGACGCTTTCTGCTATTCCTCCGTCCCCAGCTGCCGTTCAACTGTCCAACCCGGCCTGAGTGTACAATGACGCCAGTTCGGCCTGACGGTACAGAACCATGCCGGTGCCGTCAGGCAGCGGTTCTGTCCGGTACACCTTGAGGCCGACATGATCGTAGAGCCGGTTGGCCGCCGCCTCCGCCGGAAGGGTAGAAGTATACAACCTGAGCAGCTTGCGGCCGGTGGCATGGGCCTCGATTACCATTTTCTGCAGCATCAGCATCTTGGCGCGGGAAACCGAGCCACGCAGGGTCGGATCGTAGACGGTCCAGCCACCCCAGACCGCCTCGTGGCGATCAAGCGGCGTGAAGTAGATGCCGGTCACCCCTGCCACATGGCCATGGAAGAGGGCCACCCAGTAGCTGGGGTCACTGATCCCTTTTTGAGCCAGAATCGCAGTATGCCTGCCAGGTTCCACAGACTCTTCCAGCTCAAGCACCGGCACTTCGTCAGGTGTCAGGTTGAAGGTGGTGGTGATCAGCGCCAATGCCGGCTTGAGGGTTGCCGGTGAAAGCGGCACGATCCTGATCTGGGTCTTGGCCGCATGCCCTTCAAACAGCCGGTCAGCCTGGACCGGCACCACGGTCACCTCAACCCCGGGTATGTCGGTTTCAAGCCCGGTCTTGAGATGATGCACCGTGTCCATCATCTCCCCCACCGAACGGTCGGTGTGGAACCCCAGCCTGATCTCCACAAAGGTCCGCCGACCGGCCCGGCGGGTCTTGATGCCGTGGAAACTCTCATAGCCGTCAAAACAGTCGGCCAGTTGCTTCATGATCTGCAGCTGCACCGCCTCTTCCAGGGTCTTGTCGGTCAGTTCATCAAGGGAGCGGCGCAGCATGGCAACAAAGGCCCCGGCCGGGTAGAGCAGGGCCGCCAGAGCGCAAATCGGGTCGATATAGACGGACCAATGGTACTGCCGCAGGGAAAGTGTCAATCCCAGGGCGATGATCACGCCGATGTTCATGAAGGTATCGGCACGGTGGGCACGCCAGGTTGCCTCCAGAATCGGGCCGCCGGTCTCCCTGGCGATCCGTTTGTTGCGGAACCAGAGCCAGCCGTTCATGCCGGTGCCGGCCAGATGCACCAGTATCCCCACCAGTCCAAAACCGGGCACCACCTCTTCCGGCCTGATAATCCGACCGATGATCACGCCGGTCATCACCACCATCCCCACCAGCATCAGGCATGAGATGAACGTGCCCCCCAGCACCTCGATCTTTTCCGGCCCATACTCGTACGCCTCTGTCCGCCCCTGCCGGATCCGCCGCAGGATCAGCCAGGAGATAAGTGATGACACGATCCACTTGGCGTACTCGAAGAAATCGGTCATCAGCAACATGGAGTTTGCCAGTACCGCAACCGTCAGTACCGGCACAAACATGCTTACGTCCAGCAGCAGGTTGAGGCGCACCGCCTTTTCCTGCTGCTGGGCTGCCTGCTGCTCTGACGTCACGCTATCGACAGATGGCTGGCTCATACTGGACACTCCACACAGTTCATCAAGACACCACAAACCTCATATCAACCGTCTTTACCATAGGTCATCCGCTTCATCAGCATTTCAAAGAGACCGGAACCGAACCGCCTCTGCATGGCCCAGCAGGTTGCAGCAGCCATCAAATAGGTCGCCAGCGCCATAAAAAACAGCATGCTGATTGAAAATTTCTGGAAAAGTCCAAACAGGTAAAAGACCAGTGCACCGACCATGAGATGGAAAGCGTAGGCAGAAAACGAAGTGCGTCCGATCAGCGCAAACAGCCGGGTAAGCGGCGACTCCCTGACCCGCGCCAGTATGATGATACCGGCAGACATGGCCAGGGTCTGCGAGAAACGGTGCAGGAAGAAATAATCCTTGGGATCCAGCAGCCTGGTAATCACAAAGAGGAGTATCCCGAAGAGGATGAGCTTGAGGTAGGATGCTGTTGAGGTCGTGGTGATGATCTTGTGCATGGCTCCATACCAGCCAAGTATGAATAGTCCCAAAAGCATCGACATATAGGCAATATTCCCTGGGTAAAACGGGGTATTCAGGCCATCAGTAAAGAACCCCCAGTACACACCCTGCAACTGCACCGGAATCAGCTGGATCCAGTTCCAGAAACCGCCGTGGGTATAAAGGACTAAGAGTGACTGCGTGTCCAGTATGTACTGGTAGGTATGGGCCAGCCTGATATGGTTGAGCAGTGGCGGAACAACCAGTATCAGCAGCACCGCCAACAGGCAGTTTATCTGTTGATTAAAGGCCCGGACAAGCCCCCACATAATCAGACCGAACAGGGCATACGGTATCAGGATTACCCCCCACCAGAAGAGCCCGGCAAGGCCAACCCCTAGCAGCAGCAGTGACCCCATCCGCCTCAGCACGATGATGTCAACATTCAGGTTCTTCTTCTGGGCCGAAACCACGATGAATGACAACGAGTAGCCAAAAAGAAAGACGAAAATCAGGTAAAATTTTTCATTGAATAGCGTTTGATACAGCCATTTGAAGGACTCATCCAGTGCGGAGTTCCAGATCGGATAGACGCCTGATTCTCCGGGGGGCAGGGAGTTCATCTCAACAAAGTTTACGATAAAGACCCCCAGCATGGCAAAACCACGCAGCACATCAAGCTCGCTTACCCTTGATTCATCCGGGCTCACTATCAACCTCCTGATATCGATGATGACTAGCCCTTGCGCTGCCGCATGGCCACATCAGCCCAGACCGCCGTGAGCAGGATCAGCCCCTTGATGATGTACTGCCAGGTAATGTCGATATTCATCAGGCTCATGCCGTTATCCAGGCTGGACATGATCAGGGCGCCGATTACGGCACCGGTGATCTTCCCCTCACCCCCCATCAGGCTGGTACCGCCGATGACCGCAGCGGCAATGGCGTCAAGTTCCATGTTCATACCAGCCGAGGTGGTGGCGGCATTCAGACGGGCGGTCATGACAATACCGGCAAGGGCCACCAGACTGCCGAAGAGCATATACAGGGCCATGATGTTTTTCCGGATACTGATGCCGGACAGCATGGCAGCATCGGCATTACCGCCAATTGCGTACAAGCGTCTGCCGAACACGGTCCGGTCGCCAATGAATCTGAACAACAGCACCACTGCCAGCAGGACCAGCACTGCGTAGGGAATCCCCTCATTGAAGATCATGATGGAGAACGCACCGGCAATGGCCAGGGAGATGACCGCGATCCGTCCGGCATCCATCCAGAGGGGATGCTGCTGAAAACCGGTCTCTGCCCTCTTCTTGCGCTGACGGATCTCAAACCAGACAAACAGGATGATACCGACAGCCGCTAAAAAGGCGCTGGTATCGTTGAAGCCGCCCCTGGCCGTGAACAGATCAGGGATGTAACCGGTTCCTATCTCCTTGAAACTGTCACGCATCGGGCTGATGGTGGCACCACCGGTTACCCCCAGTATGGCGCCGCGAAACGCCAGCATACTGGCCAGGGTAACGATAAAGGCCGGCACCTTTTTCCAGGCCACCCAGAAGCCGTGCCAGGCCCCGATGATCAGACCGGTTATCAGCACCGCCAGGATCGTGGAGGGGGTGTCCCAGCCATACTTGACCTGCAGTACCGCCCCGACTGCGCCGCAAAAACCGGCCACCGAACCGACCGACAGATCTATGTTGCCGGTCACAATAATCAGCACCATGCCGCAGGCAACAATGGCCACCGTCACTGTCTGCAGAAACAGGTTGGACAGGTTACGGGGTGAGATGAATGTGCCGTCCGTCATAACGGCAAAAAAGATCCAGATCACCACCAGTGCCGCTATCATCGTGTACTGGCGCATGTTCCTGCGGAACAGCTCTTTCATCGTTACAGTGTCTGCGAGCATACACGTTTCTCCTTCAAAAAAGCTTTCCTCACGCAACGCCGCTACGGCGCAACGCTTTATCCAATAAAAAACACATTTGAAACACAGAGCAACAGAGGTCACAGAGCAACATCTACGAGTTAGAAGCCTGAACTATTCTTTTGACTCGCCCCAAAGACACGCCTTGCTTTGTTTTTAAACCTTTGATTTCTCTGTGTTCTCTGTGCCTCTG
>DIUB01000063.1 GCA_002422265.1 Geobacter sp. UBA6169 | reverse complement strand
GGAGCTAACCGACTACCCCCCTTACCATAAACCCTAGCAAGCACTGGAGCTATGCAGGACATCCCTATATTTCCGGTGAGATTATATCATCACGTCTTGATATCCCGGCCCTTGGCCTTACGCCACTGGCGATCAATCATTGTGGCCCGTGGGATCCTGCCAGCCATTATTGGGGTGAACCTGATGAGCCGATTGAACCGTGGGCAAAACCGATCATAGCGCGGGGTGTCCGTCAATCACATGAAATGGAGCAGGTAATGCCAGGGGTCGATCCTGATGATTTTGAAACAGACCCTGTCTATGAGGCTGTTGATCTGCATCATAGCGGCAATGATGATGATGCCACCGCTATCCTGATGGGACTCTGTCAACAGGATCTGCGATGCCTGGATGCCCATGCGCATCTGGGTAACTTCAGTTTTGATACTAATCCGAAGAAGGCAGCTCTCCATTATGAAACCGGGTTCCGTATCGGAGAGCTCTCGCTTGGAGCTAACTTTGACGGGCTTCTGCCATGGGGGCTGATTGACAATCGCCCCTTTTTACGCTGCATGCATGGATACGGGTTGGCCCTCTGGCGACTCGAACGCTTCAAGGAGGCGGAACTGATATTTGAGCGGATGTTGTGGCTCAATCCCTCTGACAATCAGGGGGTTCGCTTCAAGATTGACGATGTAAAGGCAGAAAAACCGTGGACTGCAGACTGATAGCTGTAATCGAACTGAAATCCATATCCTGACAATTACGGGATTCGGCATATCAGAACTTCTATCCGTATCTTTAATAGCAATTCGCGCTGTAATGATGCTTGAAAGTTGTTCTCAGATACATTACAAACGAAGCTGATATGAGAACAAATACTGAAAAAACATGTGGCAAGCCGACAGGTCTTGCCGAAACCCTCTTCAGCGATTACCGGCGACGCATTCTGGCACTCCTGCTGCTCAGGCCCGACGAGCACTACCACGTCCGCGAGATTTCCCGTCTGACCGGAGTGCCGGCCGGGTCGCTGCATCGTGAGCTCAGGCTGTTGGCCGATGTCGGGCTGCTGTCGCGACATTCGGCGGGGAATCAGGTCCGGTATCAGGCCAACAGGGATTGTCCCATCTTCCATGAACTGGCCGGGATCTTCCGCAAAACAAGCGGTCTGTCAGACATTATCCGAGCCGCTTTGCAGCCGTTGTCTCCGGCGATCAAAGCGGCTTTTATTTTCGGTTCCGTAGCCAAAGGGGAAGAGAAAGCGACCAGCGATGTGGATGTCTGTGTTATCGGGACGGCATCCTTTACCGATGTGGTGGTGGCACTGGCGGATATGAACCGGAGAATTGGCCGGGAAATCAATCCGGTAGTCATGCCCTACAACCAGTTCGCGGCAAAGCTGGCAGCCGGCGAACAATTTACAACCCGTATTATGAATGAGCCGAAACTCTTTCTGGTAGGTGACGAGCATGACCTTGGAAAATCTGCGTAACCTGGAAAAGATCGGACAGCTGAAAAGCCACGTAACCGGCAAGGAGGAGATGCAGCGGCTGCTTGAGGCTGCCCGTCGCAATCTAGCCGATGCCGGGGTGGAGGTAATCAGTTGTGAGACCCGCTTCGACAGCGCCTACAAGGCCATCATGCAGCTTGCCCTTGCCGCCATGATGGCGAAAGGATTTCGGCCTGATACTGCAAAACCGGGACATCACATGACAGTGATTCAGTCGCTGCCGCAGACCATCGGCCTGCCAACAGCACGCATGGCCGTGCTTGATGTGTTGCGCCGCAAAAGGAACCTGACCGATTACTCCGGCGGCTGGGTTGATGAAGTTTCCATGGAACAGTGCATCACCGAAGCAAAGGATCTGCTGCGGGATGTCGAAGCATGGCTTCAAGAGCAGCGTCCCGACTTGCTGTAAAGAAAGTGTGCTGCGCTTTTTTCATATCAGTAGGACACTGAATGGGGGAGATGATCGCGTATCATGTACGGGATGGCATGCGTCTCTGGATGAAAAATGAAAATAGGCGATATCGTAAAGTTCAAAAAAGCTGTTGATCCCGGTGATGAGTATCTTCGCATGATTCTGCTTGAAGATCCGGATGGCGGACGGGTTCTGGTCGGGACTGCTTAGCTTTCGTAACTTGAAACTTGATTAAAGGGGATGTCATGGCTAATTTGACAATTCAGAATGCGTTCGAAGAAATACTTTCAAGATACGCCCACGCTCGTACTACCGAACAGTTTGCTGCAAATGGACTTCGCGATACTTTTGAAAATATCAAGCAATCGTTGACAGCTTCGGAGGCGTTACGCAAAAGAAATAAATTGCGTGTTAAGTGGAGTATGGGCCAGGGTAACTGGGCCAAAGTACCTTGGATTGCCTTTCTTGATGAGCGAGAAACAGACACCACGCAACACGGCGTTTACTGTGTCTATCTGTTTCGTCAAGATATGTCCGGTGTCTACCTTACATATAATCAGGGCGTGACGCGTCTCATTCAAGAGAACGGTAAGCCAACAGCATACAAGACATTACAGCAACGAGCTGCATCAATTCGGGAGTCATGCCAGGAACTGCTTACAAAAGGTTTTTCTGTTCAAAATTCGATTGATTTAAAAGCTGATCCAGGTCTCGGAGCTGATTACGAACCATCTACAATCGCACACAAGCTGTATGAGGCCGGCAAAGTTCCTGAGGACAGCATACTGCTTGATGACTTGGAAATAGTTCTCGACACATACGACAAATACCTTGAGGACCCTCATAAATTTAAATCACCACCAGGTTATGAAATAAATTCAGTAAAAGAAACTACCGGGAGTTCATTGTCCCGGTCATTTCATGAGCAGATTTCTTCAGATAACGTTAATCTCGTCTTAACTGAACAATCGGCTAAACGGTTGATGGCATCACTACTCTCAAAACGTTTTCTAATTCTTACCGGCCTGGCCGGTTCCGGTAAAACGAAAATTGCTCAGGCTTTTGCCCGCTGGATCACGCCAGATGCAGGCTGGATTGATGATGCAGACCATTCCAAAGGCAAAAATCCCAACCCGTTTTACGCACTTGTTCCGGTCGGTGCCGACTGGACCGGCAACGAGAATATCATCGGCTATCCGAACGGCCTGGACAATGCAACCTATGTAACCAAACCGGCTTTGGAACTGGTGCGCCATACCCTTGAGCCTGCGCATGCGGCGACACCCCATTTTCTGATCCTGGACGAGATGAACCTTTCCCATGTGGAGCGGTATTTTGCCGACATCCTTTCGGCCATCGAGTCGGGCGAGGAGATCCCCCTGTATGAGGGCGACGAGCGCAGGGTTGACGGCGGTGCCGTGCCGCGCAGACTGCGCCTGCCGGAGAACCTGTTCATTATCGGCACGGTGAATGTCGATGAGACCACCTACATGTTCTCTCCCAAAGTGCTGGACCGCGCCAATGTCATCGAGTTCAGACTGGAACCGGACAGCCTCCAGTCTTTTCTCAGCTCGCCCAAGGCCCCCAGACTTGAAGAGCTGGACGGGAAAGGCGCCGCTTTCGGCAGCGGATTTGTCGAAGCCGCCTCCGACAAGGGACGGGAGGTGCCTTCCGCAGTCAAAGGCAGTTATGAGCAGGAGATGCTGCTGTTTTTCAATCTGCTTCGTGAGCATAACGCCGAATTCGGCTATCGGACCAGCTATGAGTCCGCCCGTTTCATTCATTTCTACAATCAGCTCGGCGGATACCCCGAGGGGAACGTCGACTGGTTCGACAGCGCCATGGACGCCGTTGTCGTGCAGAAGTTCCTGCCGAAACTGCACGGTTCCCGGTCGAAGCTGGAAGGGCTGCTGTGGGCTCTGGCCTGGGCCTGCGGCGCCGAACGCATAGAGCGTGGCGGCAAGAGTTTCGCCGTTCAGATCCGTGAAGCCAGTCAGGCGCAGGACGATGCGCTGTACGGCCCGGAAACTCTCTGGTATACCCTGTCACAATCAAATCCCGATGACCCCGCTGCTGCCGCCCGTTACCCGTTGAGTTTCGACAAGGTGATGCGCATGTGGCGCAAGCTGGTGCGCGATCAGTTCGTGACGTTCGCCGAGGCCTGATGTGACTGCCGAAGCGCGTCAGCTCGGGCAGGTCGAGTGCAGAACCCCCGAGGGCAGGCTGCTGGCTACGGTCGACATTGTGACACTAGCCAAGTCGGAGCCTTCCGCCGTTCAGCAGAGATCGCTGATATTGCTTTCCGCCGACGAGGCGCGGCAGAACAGCGAAGAGCGCCTGCAGCTGCGGGAACGAGGCCGTTATGAGTACCGCCTGAAGCCTGAGGAAGGAGCGCCTGCAGACCTTTCCCTGTTTGAGGATCGGAGTGTGCGTCCTAGCCCGGTTGATGGAGATCGCGGTCTGATCGAGCCGCAGGATTATTGCGGCCTGCTCCCGCTGACTGTCATCAGCAGAAACAATCCTGACAAGCCACTGGCACGCGGCAGCGTCGAAGTCCGCTCAGTCAAGCTCGGCTACCGTGAGCATTACCGGGGGATGCTGACCTGCATCTCGAAAATATGCGCCGGCCTGCTCATGGACTGCCGCGCACCTACCCGTCTGAAACTGGACACGCTCTGGCGTGACAATCCACGTATCATTGAGCAGCAGCTTGAGTTCCTGCGTTATACCCTGGAATCATCGCCGTTCCGCTCGGCCGTCGATGAAGTGCTCCGCAATCCCCACCGGCGTCTTGAGGACAACCGGGAAGAGAGGGACATATCGCGCCCTTTCAAACCGGGCAGGGACTTCGCCCGGCAGGTCGCCGTCGCCTCCCGCCGTGTGGAGGTTCCGGAGGGTCACCCGCTCCGCAACGCAGGCATCCGCTCTCTCCCCGCCAGGGTTTCCGTTCAGTCACGCACCGATTTTCTCGATACCGCCGAAAACCGCTTCGTCAAAATGGTTTTGTCAGAGTTCCGCGACTTTCTGGCCGATGTGGCTTCTCACCTTACCCGCAAAAAGACGGATATCGACAAGCCTGAAACACGGCGGCTGTTGGGGGATGCGAACAGACTGCGCGGCATGCTGGAAACGCAGCTGGGGCGTGGATTCCTGCCCGACATCTCGCCGCCATCGGTCGTGCCGCTCGGCAGCCCCGCGCTGCAGCGCAAGTCAGGCTATCGCGAGCTGCTGCATTTCTGGCTGCAGTTCCATGCAGGGGCGCAACTGGCCTGGGAGGGTTCCGCCGATGTATTCGAAGCGGGAGCCCGGAACGTGGCGACTCTTTACGAATACTGGCTGTTTTTCCAGTTGGAAGAGCTCTTCCGCAATAAGTTCATCTGCAAAACTCCTCTCCACTCCGTCATCGTTGACAAGAATAGTGTGCCGCCGCGTCTTATGCTGCGACGAGGCATTGAGCTGAAGGCTGCTGCCGGCGCCTGGTCAAACGCATCAAGCCGCCGTCTGAATGCTGAGTTTCACTTTAACAGGAAGTTCTGCCGCCGAAAGGAGCATGGTGATGCCGGCAGCTGGACACGTCACGTTCAGCCGGATTATACCATCAGCATCTGGCCTGAGCCGTACACACCGGAGGAAGCCGAACAGAACGAATTGATGGTGCACATTCACTTTGATGCGAAGTACCGTGTCGAACAGGTGAGCGAACTGTTGGGCGATCCGGACAATGAAACCGCGACAGCCGCCGAATATTCAGATCTTCTGAAAATGCATGCCTATCGTGATGCCATTCGCCGCACAGCAGGCGCCTATGTATTGTATCCAGGCAATCCCATCAAGGGCAACCTGAACTTCCCTGAAGTGAAGGTGAAGGGATTCCATGAAGTGCTTCCCGGCCTCGGAGCGTTTGCCATCCGTCCCGGTGCCGAAGGAGAAGCGGTCGGGATTGAGGCGATTTCGAAGTTCCTCGACGATGTCATAAGCCATCTTGCCAACCGCACCACTGCCAGAGAACGGGTCACCTACCACCTGTCTGAAGCATATACCGCGATGGAGCAGCCGGTCAGCTACGGGGCACTGGCATTGCCGGAGTCGGACATTTACGGCAGCGATTTCCGGGCGCTGCCTCCGGCGGAGGAGATGGTGCTGATCGCCTGGTACGGTAATGATGCCCAGCTTGACCTTGCCCGTGACGATGATGGTTATTACTATGTCAGGCTCGGAAGCAGACGGGGGGCGCTGCATATTCATCCAAATCTGGCAATGGTGCGATCCGTCATTCTGCACGCCAACGCGACAGTGTTCGCACCGGGGATGCTGAAGCTGCGCGAACCGGGGTTCAGGGTTTACACGAGGTCGGAATTGCGGGCCGTACTGGAGCGTCATGCGAAAGGCAGAGGAGTAGCTTCATGGCAGGCCGCTGCACAGGCTGATGACGACGAGCAGATATATGCTCTGTTCAAGACGGCTGAGAATCCGGACACATCATCTCAGCCGTGGGACAGCAGGATATTGATGAACGAAATAAAGCGGTTCGAGTCGGACGCGAGAAACAGGCCGGTCGAGAATGTCGGCAGACTTTCCGCCTATCCGCGTATTCTGCCGCTGCGGGATGTGCTGAAGGCTGGATTATGAAAAATATCAGGTCATTTTAGCTGCTTCCTGCTCTACCCGTTGGTGTAAAAAAAGCCGTAACATCAGCAGCAGCATGCTACCGCACATATAAAGCACGTCGTAGCAAACGGCAAATCCCCCTCTCTGCCTGAAACAGGAGGGGGATTTGCCGTGATGGATTTGTGATACTACCAGCCGGACTAGTTGGAAATCATCGTATCGGCCATAGCTGGTTGCAACGATATTTCCCAAGCAAATTCAGCGCGGTCCAGAGAAACAGCCGTCCGTAGGGCTGCTTGAAAGATCAGTTCATTCTCACATATTATAACCTGATTCACTGTGCTGTGTCTGGTCGAGACCCATAATTTCGTCTTCCTTCTCAACCCGCAGGCCAATGGTCTTGTCCAGAATAAAGGCGATGACCGTGGTGACTATGAAGGCATATGCGCCAGCTGCAACGATGCCGATGATCTGAATCATGACCTGCTTCGGTGCGCCGGCGATGAGGCCCGTTGCACCAACAGTTGCCAGCACACCGGTGGCGATGGCGCCGAAGGTTCCACCCACACCGTGTACGCCAAAGGCATCCAGGGAGTCGTCATACTTCAGCTTGGCCTTGACAATAATGGCACCATAGCAGACCAGACCTGCACCAACACCGATGATGATGGCAGCACCGGGTGTGACCAGACCGGCAGCCGGGGTGATGCCAACCAGGCCGGCAACTACACCTGATCCAAAACCCAGTGCCGATGGTTTGCCGGAGTGCATCCATTCGGCGATCATCCATGCCAGACCTGCAGCTGCCGGAGCCACGGTGGTGGTGGTGAAGGCGAGGGCTGCCGTGCCGTTAGCTGCTACAGCACTGCCGGCATTGAATCCGAACCAGCCGAACCAGAGCAGTCCCACACCAAGCAGAGTAAGCGGCAGATTGTGGGGGGCCATCCGCTCAGTGGGATAACCATGACGTTTGCCAAGGAACATCAGTACTGCCAGGGCCGAGACACCTGAGGAAAGATGCACTACAGTACCACCGGCAAAGTCAAGGGCGCCCATGCCCAGCAGCCATCCGCCAGGACCCCATACCCAGTGAGCAATCGGATCGTATACCAGCGTTGTCCAGACCAGGGCAAAAATACAATAGGCAGAAAACTTCATCCGCTCGGCAACTGCACCGGAAATCAGGGCAATAGTAATCATGGCAAACATGCCCTGGAACATCACAAAAACGTATTCCGGTATTGCATTGGCCGAGGAGGCTACAAACTGAAACAGGGTATCAGGGGTGATGCCATTCAGCATGAATTTGTTCAGCTTACCCAGCAATCCGCCGCCAATGTCATCTCCAAAGGCCAGGGTGTAACCGATCACCACCCACTGGACACCCACAATACCCATGGCCACAAAGGAATGCATCATGGTTGACAGAACGTTTTTCGATCGAACCATGCCGCCATAAAAGAGAGCCAAACCAGGTATCATCAGCAGCACCAGGGCTGCTGACATCAGCATCCAGGCGGTGTCGGCTCCGTTAAAAACCGGCGCTGGGTTAGCCGGAGCCGGAGCTGATGCAGGATCCGCAGCTGCGGCCGGCTCAGCTGCGGAAGCAGCGGCAGCTCCGGCAGCTTGAGATACCTCGACGGCTACCGTTGCTGCCGGTGCCCCGTCCTTTTTTTCTTCTGCAAATACAGGCAGCGTCATCATCGTACAGAGTGCAAACATGACCATGGTGAGTGAGTGTTTCAGTTTCATAACAAACCTCCTGATTCTATGATGAAAGGATTTTTCTTTTGCTTTAGATCGCATCGCCGCCGGTTTCACCGGTCCTGATTCTGACCGCTTCCTCCAGGGCAATTACAAAAATCTTGCCGTCCCCGATCCGCCCGGTCTTGGCCGTGTTCTGTATGGTATCAACCACTTTGGCTACCATCTCGTCTTCTACTGCAATCTCCAGCTTAACCTTGGGTATGAAGTCGACCACATACTCGGCGCCGCGATACAGCTCAGTATGTCCTTTCTGTCGGCCGAACCCCTTCACTTCGCTTACGGTAATCCCTTCAATACCGATCTCGTTCAGGGCATCCTTTACCTCATCCAGCTTGAACGGCTTGATGATCGCCTCTATCAGTTTCATGGGTCTTACCTCCTTTCTTTGGTACCTGAGTTGTATGTTTGCTGCATGACTGGCAAATCTTTTGAAAAAGCCCGGGGGCCTGACGCCCCCGGTAGACGAAGGAGGACAGCGGCTTTTGGTTGCCTGCGCCTTGAGGGCGCCTGTCACTCTCCTGCCTAGCAGTGTGCGTGCCACTTTGTAAAAATATGCAATTACAGATATTTAATAGCCTGTGCTCGACTTTACAGCTTTTGTTATGCCTAAAAATCAGGCAACTTTTCTGGCCGGACGCCCGTAACTGAGGCAGCGCAACTCTTTTTTTGACCCCTGCTGTTTTTATGGTACGGTTGTATGAACAGACTTGTTTTATAAGGAGGATGAATCATGCCCGTTGTAGCGAAAGTGAGTGACGTACCGAGTCTTGGTAAGAAGCTGGTGGTGGTTGAGGGTCAGGAAGTACTGCTGGTTAATCTGAAGGGAACCATTTACGCGGTTGAGAACGAGTGTCCACACCAGGGGGCACCCCTTGCTGCCGCGCTGGTTAAAGACACCTACCTTTCCTGCCCCCGCCACGGTTACCGCTTTGAACTGAAGGATGGCAGCTGCAAGGAGTTTCCGGAATTCAAACTGCGCACCTGGCCGGTTCGGGTAGAAAACGGCGACATCATTGTTGACCTGGCGTAACTATCCCCGGTTTGACGACTTACCCCTGCTGACGCTGCTGGGTGTGACCGTGCCACTCGTTGCCGCCCTCTGGGCGGCCGGTCACGCCCTGCTGCACAAACGCGATCCCCGCTCTGCACTGGTGTGGGTCAGCATCAGCCTGACGATTCCGGTCTTTGGTGCGATTTCCTACTGGTTGCTCGGCATCAACCGGATCAGCCGCAAGGCCCATCAGCTGCACCGCCGTTTCCATTCTGCCCGTCAGCCTTCGTCTCCTTTACCTTCCTGCAGTCCACAACAGCCCTCAGCCCGGTTGCCTGACCGTTGTGACAGCCTGGTCAAGCTTGAAATACTGACAGACCGGGTGGTCAGCACCCGTACCTGTGCCGGCAACCGGGTCGAGTTGCTGGTAAATGGAGAACAAACCTATCCGGCCATGCTGAAGGCCATCAGACAGGCAACCGGCTCGGTGCATCTCTGCAGCTACATTTTTGATGGCGACCAGATCGGCGCTGCTTTTGTTCAGGAATTGGCAGCCGCAGCACAACGAGGGGTGGCAGTGCGGGTACTGGTAGATTCCATGGGTGAGCGCTACAGCAAACTGACAGCCCGCAAAGCCCTGCAGGGCAGTGCCGTTCAGGTTCGCCACTACCTGCCGCTCTACAAGGCGCCGTTCATCAACCTGCGTAATCACCGCAAACTACTGATCTGCGACGGAAAAACATCCTTTACCGGCGGCATGAATATCCGTAGTAATCACTGCGTAACAACCGCTGATCTGTCAAACGCCACCAGTGATCTGCATTTTCAGGTATCAGGGCCGGTAGTGGCTGATCTGCAACGTGCTTTTCTCGATGACTGGCTGTTTGTTACCGGCGAACAGGTCAATGATCCCTCATGTTTTCCGGTGCTGGCACCCTGTGGTGACGCGCTTGCACGAGTGATTGCCGACGGTCCGGACCGTGAGTTCCGCAAGCTTGAATGGATTATTCAGGGGGCTCTTGCAACCGCTGCCAGCCGGATCAGGATCATGACCCCCTACTTTATACCGGATCGAACCATGATCACCTCCCTGATAACCGCAGCGCTCCGTGGTATCGAGATCACCATCATTCTGCCACAGAAGAACAACCTGCCGTTTGTGGCCTGGGCCTCCCGCGCCTCTTATTGGGAGCTGATCAAGAACGGTATTGCCATCCTTGAACAGCCGCCTCCCTTTGCCCATTCCAAGCTGCTGCTGGTGGATGATCTCTGGTGCCTGGTCGGTTCGGCCAACCTGGACACCCGCAGCCTGAGACTGAACTTTGAGCTTAACCTCAGCATTTACGATCAGGCCCTTGCGGAAGTGCTGAATACACACTTTGATCAGACAGTCGACAAATCCCGCCAGATCACCCTGCAGGAGATGGATGCACGTCCTCTGCTGATCAAGCTGAGAGATGGCGCAGCCCGCCTTTTCTCCCCGTATCTTTAAAAAGACAAAAAGACTCTTTTTATCCCCTTGACATACAGCACGCCACTCTGGTATTTAGCACACAGGTACATCTAAACCACCAAACCCAAGGAGATCCTGCAATGTCTACCTGCACCCTCGTAACCAAGAGCGCCCCGGATTTTACTGCTGATGCTGTGATGGCCGACAACTCATTCGGCCAGGTAACCCTGTCAAGCTACAAGGGCAAATATGTCTATCTGCTGTTCTATCCGTTGGACTTCACCTTTGTCTGCCCATCCGAAATCCTGGCCTTCAACAAGAAGCTTGATGAATTTAAAAAACGTAACTGCGAGGTGATTGCTGTTTCAGTCGACTCCAAGTTCACCCACCTGGCCTGGAAGAACACCAAGATCGAAGATGGCGGCATCGGCCAGGTACAGTTCCCGATGGTGGCTGATCTGAACAAGGAAATTACCAAGTCCTACGGCATCGAACACCCTGCCAGTGTTGCCCTGCGCGGCCTGTTCCTGATCGACCCCACCGGCACCGTACGCCACTGCGTGATCAACGATCTGCCGCTGGGTCGCAGCGTTGATGAGGCACTGAGAATGCTGGACGCCCTGCAGTTCACTGATACCCACGGCGATGTCTGCCCTGCCAACTGGAAGCAGGGAGATGAGGCCATGAAGCCGACTGCTGAAGGGGTTGCCTCTTACCTGGCAAAGCACGGCAAGTAACGCGACCTGCCTGTCTGTTAAAAACGGCGTCACCAATCCGGTGACGCCGTTTTTTTGTAATAGCGTTTTTTATCCTGCAAAAAACATGTGAAACACAGAGCAACGGCTTTAACCCCGATATTCCATTAGGCGGCGCAGAGCGCCTGCACGAGCTCTGCCGGATGTTTTCCGGCATCTTTCCGCCCATTTTCCTCACCAATAGCTACGGCTATTGCCTTGTCAAACGGACGAAAATCTGCTCGTAAACCATCTCGGCAGCATCTCGTGCCCCAATGGAAAATCCGGGTTTAATGAACAGCCGTTTTTATGATGAAACATTGCGGAAAGGTTGCAGTACTGAGGAGTTCAACTGAACCGCACTGTGCGTGAGGTGCCTACCGTTGCTTCCTGCAGATCCAGCCAGCCAGCAGTTCATGCAAACGGGGCAACTCACGGGCGGCACAGAACCGGATCAGATACTATAGCAATCATGTCGGCACGATAGCCGTGAAAGAATACATCGTCAATCAGGAGTTTAAGGATACGCAGGCTA
>DIUB01000059.1 GCA_002422265.1 Geobacter sp. UBA6169 | reverse complement strand
CCGATGCAGAACGCCTTCCGCCCTGATGCTGCCCAGCCGTCCATCGGCCATGAACGGGCCCTGGCCAATGCACCGGACACCAACGAGACCTACTTCCGGGTTCCCCCGGTCATCGAATAGACGAGCATATAATATTATGGAACTTTACGAACAGACGATGCAGGGGCTACACCGGCAGCTCAAAGAGCGGAAGGTCTCTTCCGTTGAACTGACCAGGGCGTTTCTGAGCCGGATTGAAGCAACCGACCAGGCGGTCAACGCATTTATCACCGTTGCTGCAGAGCAGGCGCTGGCTGCTGCCGAGGCTGCGGATCAGCGGATTGCTGCCGGACAGTGCGAAACTCTGACCGGTATCCCGCTGGCTCTCAAGGATATCTTTCTGGCCGACGGCGTGCGTACTACCTGTGCCTCAAAGATGCTGGGCAATTTTGTGGCACCCTACGATGCCACCGCCTGGGCAAAGCTGAAGGCACAGGGGGCGGTACTGCTGGGCAAACTGAACATGGATGAGTTTGCCATGGGCTCTTCATGCGAGAACAGCGCCTTTGGCCCGACCCGTAACCCCTGGAACAAAGACCATATTCCGGGGGGCTCATCCGGCGGCTCTGCCGCTGCTATCGCGGCTCAGCAGGCTGTTGTCACCCTGGGCACCGATACCGGCGGCTCTATCCGTCAGCCCGCCTCCCATTGCGGCTGTGTTGGTCTCAAGCCTACCTACGGCCGGGTCTCCCGTTACGGCGTGATCGCCTATGCCTCCTCGCTGGATCAGGTGGGGCCGATGACCCGCGACGTAACCGATGCCGCACTGCTGCTGGGTGCCATAGCAGGTCATGACCCCAAGGACTCCACCAGCGTTGACTGTCCGGTGCCTAATTATGCTGCCAGTTTGCAACAGGGGGTAAAGGGGCTGAAGATCGGCCTGCCGAAGGAATACTTTATTGAAGGGCTTGATCCTGATGTACAGCAGGCCATGGACCAGGCGATAGAGGTGTACCGCAAACTGGGAGCCGAGTTTGTGGAGGTATCCCTGCCCCATACCAACTATGCGGTTGCCACCTACTATCTGATCGCCACCGCCGAGGCCAGCTCCAACCTGGCCCGTTACGAAGGAGTACGCTTCGGCCATCGTGCGGCTGAGACCAGCGGCCTGATCGACCTGATGATGCAATCCCGCGCCCAGGGCTTCGGAGCCGAAGTCAAGCGGCGGATCATGCTGGGCACCTATGCCCTCTCCTCCGGCTACTACGATGCCTACTACCTCAAGGCCCAGAAGGTTCGGACCCTGATCCAGCAGGATTTCATCCGCGCCTACGAGCAGGTTGACCTGCTGCTGACTCCGGTGGCGCCGACACCGGCCTTCAGGATCGGTGAGAAGACCGCCGACCCGCTGCAGATGTACCTGTCTGATATCTTCACCATTCCGGTCAACCTGGCCGGTATCTGCGGCATCTCGATCCCGACCGGCATGAGCAGGAGCGGTCTGCCGATCGGTCTGCAGCTGCTGGGGCGTCCCTTTGGTGAAGAAACCATCCTGCGCGCGGCGTATGATTTTGAACAGGCCACCGATTGGCACACCAGGAAGGCAGCATTATGAGATTCCAACCGGTTATCGGACTTGAGGTCCATGTACAGCTAAAGACCAACAGCAAGATCTTCTGCGGCTGCTCCACCCGTTTCGGTGCAGCCCCCAACCTGCATACCTGCCCGGTCTGCCTGGGGCTGCCCGGAGCGCTGCCGGTGCTGAACCGGCAGGTGGTGGAGTTTGCCGTCATGGCCGGTCTGGCCACCAACTGCAGCATTACTCCCACCAACATCTTTGCCCGCAAGAACTACTTTTACCCTGATCTGCCCAAGGGGTACCAGATCAGCCAGTTTGATCTGCCGATCTGCCTGGCCGGTCATCTGGATATCGCCGTCGGTGAACAGACCAAACGGATCGGGATTACGCGAATCCATATGGAAGAGGATGCCGGCAAGCTGGTGCACGGCCAGGGGGGCGGTTCCGGGGTTGACCTGAACCGCGCCGGAACACCGCTTTTGGAGGTGGTCTCCGAGCCGGATATGCGCTCTGCCGATGAGGCGGTGGCCTATCTGAAGAAGCTGTATCAGATCGTGACCTATCTGGGGATCTGTGACGGCAACATGGAGGAAGGCTCCTTCCGCTGCGATGCCAACGTCTCGGTCATGCCGGTGGGGTCGGACAGATTCGGCACCCGGGCTGAAATCAAGAACGTCAACTCCTTCAAGTTCGTCAAGGCGGCTATAGAGTATGAGATTGCCCGTCAGTGCGAACTGATCGAGGACGGCGGCAAAGTGGTGCAGGAGACCCGTCTGTTTGACCCCAACAAAGGGGTGACCCGCTCCATGCGGGGCAAGGAAGAGGCCCACGACTACCGCTACTTCCCGGACCCGGATCTGGTGCCGGTGGTGATCTCGGATAACTGGATCAACAGGGTAAAGAACGAACTGCCGGAACTGCCTGAGGCCAAGTACGGCCGTTTCCTGAGCGAATACAGCCTGCCTGAGTACGATGCCGATGTGCTGACCAGCTCACGCCCTCTGGCTGATTACTTTGAACAGTGCGCCAAAGCGTGCGGCAATGCCAAGGCAGCCGCCAACTGGGTGATGGGTGAGCTGACCCGCAGCCTGAACGACAACGGGCTGGATATTGTGCAGAGCCCGGTTTCACCGCTGCAGCTGGCCGGTATGATCAGCCTGATTGATAAGGGCACCATCTCCGGCACCATTGCCAAGAAGGTCTTTGAGGAGCTCTGGAAGAACGGTGGCGATGCCGCCGCCATTGTCGAGCAGCAGGGGCTGGCCCAGGTGTCCGATACCGGTGCCATTGAGACCGCCATTGATCAGATCATGGCCGCCAACATGGGGCAGGTCGAGGAGTACCGGGGCGGCAAGGACAAGGTGTTCGGCTTCTTTGTGGGCCAGGTGATGAAGGCGATGAAGGGCAAGGCCAATCCGGCGGTGGTGAACGACCTATTAAAGCAGAAACTGGCCGGTTAGCCGGCACGGAGCAGACTGCTCCAGAGAGTCAACAACATGGACACCTCCCGGTATCGTGATCTGTTTGTCAGTGAGGCCCAGGAGCATCTGAATGCCCTGGGTTCCCTGGCGCTGCAGTGCGAACAGGTGGGGACCGCCGCACCGGTTCATGAGATGTTCCGTCACGCCCACTCGCTGAAGGGGATGGCCGCAACCATGCGGTTTACACCAGTCAGCAGCCTGGCCCATGCCCTGGAAGAGCTGCTGGTGAAGATCCGCGACGGCAAACTGCCTGCTGACCGGGGCACGGTCGATCTGATACTGGCTGCAGTCACTGCCCTGGAGCAATCGGTACACCTGATTTCCCAGGGTAACGAGCCGTTTGAGCACACTGACCTTGCCAACCGTATCTGCCGGTATGTGCCGCCAGAAGCTGTCACCCTTCAGCATCAGCCGTCTGCTCAGACAACCGTATCAACTGATCACACCTTCCGAAAAACTGATGACCGTGCCACGACCCGCATCAAAACCGAGTTACTGGATCGACTGGTAACCCTGTCCGGCGAGCTGTTAACCGCACGGTATATGTTTGAGGAGATCATCCAGCGCCGGCAGCTGACAGAACTGCAGCAACCGTTCAAAGAACTGAGTACGCTGCTGCGTCTGCTGCAAAACGAAGTGGTGGAGGCCCGCATGGTGCCGTTTGGCAGCATTGCCGAACGGTTCCCCCGTATGGTGCGTGACCTGGCCCACCGTAGCGGCAAAGAGGTGCAGTTCAGGATCGAGGGGGAGGGAATCGAACTGGACCGTGGCATCCTGCAGCAGATCACCGAACCGCTGATGCACCTGCTGCGCAACGCCGTTGACCACGGTCTTGAAACCAGTATTCTGCGCAGTGCACGGGGCAAGCCCGCTGAGGGCACCCTCACCCTGGCGCTCCGGCGTCAGGCAGACCGCATCATGCTGCAGGTCAGTGATGACGGCTGCGGCATGGATCCTGACCGGATTCGGGCCAAAGCAGTTGATCAGGGACTGGTAGCCAGAAACCGGGCCGCATCACTGTCGCTCGAAGAGACCCTGTTGCTGGTCTGCACGCCCGGCTTCTCAACCGCAGAACAGGTAAGCGATATCTCAGGCCGTGGCGTCGGCATGGATGTGGTACGTTCCACTATTCAGGCCCTGGGCGGCACTCTGACGATCGACTCGACACCAGCTAAAGGGACCGTCATCACCCTGAACCTGCCGATCAGCACGGCGATCATGCATGCCCTGTTGGTTGCCTGCGGTAACCTGCAGATTGCAGTGCCGACCAATGCCGTTACCGGCACCCTTGAAATCAGCCCCGAAGCAGTCAGCCACAACGATGGCGAACTGAAATTACGCCACAAGGGCAATGAAATACCTCTGCGCAGTCTGGCGCGTCTTTTCTGTCAACCGGAACCGCAGGGGCAACAGGCCCTGCTACCGGTTATTCTGACCGAATCAAACCGCCAGCCGGTGGGTCTTCTGGCCGACCGTATCCTGGGGCAGCAGGAGCTTTTTATCAGACCGTTGCAGCCGCCGCTGTCCAGCCTGCGCGGCCTTTCAGGAGCCTGCCTGACCGGCAGCGGCCAGATCATCTTCATGGTTGATCCGGCTGCCTGCGCAGCAGCACGCTGGTAACACTTGAACAGAAAGGAATCACCCCATGTCTCAGCAGATTGTCCGGTTTCTGATCGGCATATTCTTTTGTCTCATATCACTACCCGCCGCAGCCAGTGAGGCCACCCTGCAACAGGTGATAGCAACACTGGAAAAGGGCTACGCCAACCTCCAGGATCTGCAGGCCGATTTCAACCAGACCACGACCCTGGCCGGTTTTCCCAAACCCCAAAAAGGACACGGCGAACTGGCCCTCAGGCGCCCCGCCGGCAGTACCGCCCAGTTCCGCTTTGATTATGCGGTACCCAAGCAAAGTATTATCTCCAACGGTAGCCAGGTCTGGTTCTATCAGCCGGAGAACAAACAGGTACTGGTATCATCACTGGAAGGGATGATGAAGGGGGGCAACAGCATCGGCATGGCCTACCTGACCGGCCTGGGCAATGTCTCACAGGACTTTAACGCTGCCTTCAGCAAGCCTGCCCGTGACAAACAGGGCAACTACCTGCTTGAACTGACCCCCCGCAAACCGACTCCGCTCCTGGCTCGCTTGCGACTGGTCATTCGTGAGGAGTCGGTTGCAGCGTTTCTGGCTGACGGACAGGCAAAAGACCGCTTTCCGGTGGCGTCATCAGTAGTGGTTGATGCCAGCGGCACCGAAACTCGTATCAGCTACAGCAAGGTCAGGACCAACAGCGGCCTTCCGGCTGCAAGGTTCAACTTTAAAGTGCCGCAAGGCGTCGAGATCATAAAACCATAGGTTAAGGTCAAGGCTGAGGTTGAGCTTGTTGCTTAACCTCAGCCTTGACCTCAACCTGATTCTTTCAGGAGGTTATCGTATGCCGTCATTTGACATCGTATCAAAGGTAGACATGCAGGAGGTTGACAACGCCGTCAACCAGGCCATCAAAGAGATCGGCCAGCGCTATGATTTCAAGGGTTCCAAGAGCGAGATCACCCAGGAAAAAGACGCCGTCAAGGTGTTGTCTGAAGATGATTACAAGCTCAAGGCCGTGATCGACGTGCTGCAGTCCAAGTTCCTTAAACGTAACATCTCCATCAAGGCACTGCAGTACGGCAAGATAGAACCTGCCTCCGGCGGCATGGTACGCCAGATCATCACCGTGCAGCAGGGGATCTCCAAGGAAAAGGGCAAAGAGATCATCGCGGTGATCAAGGAAAGCAAGCTGAAAGTTCAGGCTCAGATCCAGGATGACCAGGTGCGGGTCACCGGCAAGAACCGGGATGACCTGCAGGAGACGATCCAGCTGCTGAAGGGCAAGGATCTGGGGTTGGAGATGCAGTTCACCAATTTCAGGGAGTAGCTGAAACGTGGCAAGCTCTTGAAAATCTGTCGGATCATCATGCGCTTTTCAACTGGCCACCAGGGATCCCTGGAGGCCAGTTTTCAACCATCTCCTGACCCTGCTGAACAAGGTGGCTGACCATTGTACAAAAGTTACGGCAGCGTGACCCCCGCCGCATCCAACAGCCGTTGCGGGAAATTCTGCGCACCGGCGGCAGAAAGTATCGATTGCGGTACGTTTTGTACCCCCTGAATCAGAAAGTTACTCAGGAAGTTCAGGTTTGTCGGGTAATACAGGCCGTTTTCCCAATAGGGGCAGATGTTGAAGTACAGAAGGTTCGTCAGGTAATTTCCGATGAAGGTGATATCCCCATAGGTCTGGCATCCTCCCAGATCAAATCCGTAGGGAATAATATCCAGCGCGCTGTAGGGAGGATACGGTAACAGGTTGTCAGCTGTGGCAGCAGGTCCCAAATCGACGTGGCCGGTGGGATTATCGTATGAGACGTTGCCCTTCAATACGATGTAGCGACTTCCGCCGTCCGTATAGAAGGTGTTGCCACCAGCGGCAGCCCGCTTGCTTCGGGCCACATTCCCCTCAATCAGCAGGGCATCCTCCATTGAGCTGCCTTGCTGTCCGGTTGTATATATCGCTCCTCCGTCCCAGACCACCTGCAGAAAACGCTGGATCAGATTGTTGGTGATCCGGTTGCCGCTGTTGATGGTTGGTGTCGTGAACGGCCCCCACTGACCACGGACTGCACCCGGCACGCCGGGAAACATGCCCGCGTCAAGCAGTCCCCAGCCCCAGCCCATGGCAATGCCGGACCAGGGAACATCACTGATGGTATTGTTGCTGATCAGGGTGTTGCGGCTAAATCCGACATAGATGCCAGCAACATCCACATACTCCTGTCCTGCCTTGTAGATCACGTTGTTGGTAATCCGGTTGTCTTGTGTCACCTGCTCCGGGGATGTCGGATGATGATCAATAGCAGTAATCCCTCCCAACTGGATGGCAGCAGACGAGATATCGGTAAACAGGCAGTTCTCAATACTGTTTCCCTGGCTACCGGTATCAAAATCAAGGCCAACGGCTCCAAGGTGCATGAACACCGATTCCTTGAAGGCGATGTTCCGGGCATATACGAAGCGGACGTTGCCGGGCGTGCGCACCGGCTCCTGAACATGCCCGTAGACATTCACAGGATACCTGTCACCTACCAGATGAAATCCGCTCTGATCGGAGACATAGCCGTTTACTGCAGGATCGGTCCAGGTTGCATAGGCGAAGGTCAAACCTTCAAAACGGATGTTCTCAACCGGTTGCGCCGGTTGTCCCTGAGCCTCAATCAACGTGTCAAGCAGCGGCAGCTCAACCTGGGCGGTTGCCATATCTTCCCCTGGACGCGGCATGTAGTACAACATGCCGCCGGACGGGTCAGACTCGTCCAGATACCACTCGCCCGGCTCATCCAGGAACTGTTTGGCATTCTCAAATCGCGTCACCTGCCAGAAGCTCCACAGGCCGGGCTGATTGGTTGTGCTTGCAAGGAAGAGATTGGCGTTTTTCCAAGGCTGCTCTTTCATGACAAGCAGGCCGGTGCGGGCAGGCACGGTCAGGGGAGGAAAGCCCACAGGGGGGACATAGGGAAGAAACTTTGGATACGGGGTATAGCCGGGGTAGGTGATCCGTGATTCGAGCGGTACCGTCATCATCTTCCACTGGGTGATAATAACGGCCTCGATCTTCGGGATGTTAGTCCATTGTGCCGGATCCTGCCAAGGCTTGAGAGGCCCACTGGTCGGGGGCAGATACTGGATGCCGTCAGGGTTTGGAACTCCGTTCAGGTAGTAGAAACCGGGGCGGAAAGAAGGAGGATAGTCGATGGTCCGTGCCCTCGTGGCACGCACGCCATTAATGTAGAGCTGGCGCGAGGTGACCTTGCCTACACTGGCCCTGTAGACTCCGGGCAATGAGTTGTCCGGGCTCCAGTTTTTCACCTGTACTGAACCGACAAGCACCGGACGCTCACCCGGCGCTGCCCGGTACACCACCGGACGGTCCGGCTGGCCGGAGTCACGCCAGTCAAGACTCAGAGTCCGCGTAAGCCGGTAGGTGCCCCCTTTGAGCGTGACAGCGATGTCGCCGTTCCTCTGGGGCTGCGGCAGCGACCGGATGGCGTCACGAGCACGCTCAAGGGTTGCAAACGGCGCAGTCGCGGTTCCGGCAGCACCATCGTTTCCCTGGGGTGAGACCCAGAACTCGGTGTAGGATGGAGAAGAGCTGCTGCAGCCGGTAAATCCCGCCAGAAGCAGAATCATCAACAGTATGCTGGCTGTAGAGAAATATGTAGTCTGTTCCGATTTCATCCTGCCTCCCCACTACGATTCTGCGTACACTACTTCGGACAGAACGTGATGGTGTAGTTTACGTTCACTGCGTCGCTCTTCCCGGTACAGGTAAAGGTTCCCGACTTGTCATCAAAGGGGTAGGTGTAGGAGGCCGGTGATGCCGTGTGGAACAACTTGTAATACGGCAATGCAATGCTGATCCAGTTGGGGTTTGATGAAAGACCTTTGGCCGTTCCAAAGTCATTCATCCAATCCGGATAACCGCAGCAGTTTGAGTCCGCTCCTGCGCTATAGCATGAAGTCGCATTGGTTCCTGTGCACTGGTACAGATTCATATGTGTCGTGTCGCAGGAAAGATTTGTACGCCAGGGATCAGCATTGTGAGGCGGGCTGCAGGCATCCGTTGGTGAAAGACAGCCGACATAGGTGGTACCACCCGCCTTCATTTTCAGCTCTTCCGGGCAGTTTTTTTCAGCGATAGCCAGATTGCTTCCCCCCCAGGTTGACGCTTCGGTAAGTCCCCGGCCGTAGGTGCTGCAGTCGGATACGCAGCCCGGGCTGCCGCAGTAGAACTTGTTGACACATTTCCCTAGAGATGTGTCGCAAACCCAGTTGTAATCGAGATTGGCAGATCCACTCCAACAGTCCGTAGTGCTAGTACATGACACGTTTGGATTTATCTCAACAGCAGTTCCTCTGGTGTAGGTTCCGCTTACAGGCGCGATCTGAACCGGTACATTGGCGCCGTCAACCAGGCTGATGTCATAGTAGTCGGTTCCCTTTGAGGGGAGGAACATGTTCAGTTCCGCCAGGGTTGGTGAGTCTTTGCCGCTGTTGCGGCAGTTTGCCGACGGCTGCGGGGCAAGCTGTTCATCAAAGCATTTGCCGGTATCGCAGGTAAATGTTGCCGGGGTGCACAGGTTTTGCCCCAGGCCGCTGCACTGGTAGGCGGTACAGTTACGGTAGCCGCAGATGCCGATGTTTACGGTATGGCCGTCGATGCTGGTTGTCATCGGAATGCAGGAGTAGTTGCTTCCTGCCCCTTTGACTGCATCACAGGTCGCATCATTCCCTATAGTACACTCGTTGGCGGTGAACTGTTGCCCGGCATCAAACATGGGAGTATCTGTCTGGTTACATTTCCCTCCCACAATGCTCGAATTACCAGGGGCGGCTCCGCAGTTACTGTCTGTCCTGCAGTGAACCGGGTACGGCTGGGGATTGGTAAGCGGCTGCAGCAATGTCCTGCTCCCGGGAGTTACCGAGTTTGCATCGCACTGGGCATCGGTGCCGGCAAACAGCTGTACGCAGGCTGATCCCACCATGACACAACCGGTCCTTGGCCAGAAGCGCCCTGCCCAGGGGGTGGGGACAAAGAGCGGTGTAGCGCCGTTGGCCCCGAGCTTCCAGCTGTTGCCACGATTGGCTGCCGGCAGGGTTGCGCAACTGCCCGGTGCGGAGGTGGTGGTAAAGCAGAACTGCCCGTTGGCACAGTCACTGTTGGTTGAGCAGGCAACCGCAGGGCTGACGATCTGGCTATTTTCCACCGGAATGGGGACATAGAGGCAATTTTTCCAGCCGCACAGTCCGGTGGTGGTGTTGCAGAACTGATTAGTGCCGCAATCGGTATTGCTGGTACAGCCGGTGCCGACGATCTTGTTGTATGAGGGGGTACCGCCGCAGTAGGTGTTCGGTTCCGTGCAGTCACTGTTTTGCAGACAGGGATAGCTTGTACAGAGGTTGTGGCAGGTGCTGTCGGTTATGCAGTTGCCGGTCAGCGGGGGACAGGTGCCGCCGTTACAATCGGCATTTGACCTGCACTGGACAGCCATGGTGTTGCCTGATGCTGCCGCCCATATTTCAGTACTGCAGTTGTTGAAGAGGTTGATTACCCGGCCGGGCATGCCGGTGGGGCCGATGGTGCCGGTCAGTGTTGCCTTGACCATGTTTGCACCGTCGATGGTTGCCCCGGTCAGGTCAGCATTCCCAAGATTGGCGCTGTTCAGGTTGGTATTGCCAAGGTTGGCGGTCTTGAGGTTTGCGCCACTTAAGTTGGCTGTGCTCAGGTTCTGCTTGCTCAAGTCGACCCCTTCAAGATTGCAGTTTAGGCAGTTGCCGGTCTGTAAGAGGGTTTGCAGATCAGTCTCCGAGTAGGTTGGAGAACCGCCGTCGACAAAGAATGACGGTGCGGTCACCTGCAGACCGGCGGTACCCAGTGGTGACGTGCCATACAGCACCTTTGCAGCAAAGGTGATGGTGCCGGCAGCAGCATCGTATGTCGGGGGTCTGGTTATCGCGACGATCTGTACTCCGCCCGCTTGGCCGTTTTGTGCATCGTAGGCGATGGAGATGTTGGGCTGGGCTGCGCCGAAGCGGGCCTGCCAGGACTGCATGAAGTCGCGCAGAGGGATAACGGTGGACTTTCGTCCCGGGGCATTGGTGTAACTGAATACGCTGCCGTACGGCTGTTGCAGGGTAATCGAAACGGATCCGTCACTGGCGGGTGCGGAAAAACTGCTGCTGCCTCCGGTCATCAGCTGCGACCATTCTTCGATAGAGCCTGGCGAATTGTTCAGGATGATTATCTTTACGTCACTGACCTGTAGGTTGCTGACCGGTTTCTGGTTGCCGTTCAGGTAGGTGATGGTGAAGCCGAGTTGCCCGGATATGATATTGTATGTCGGTTTTTCCAGAAGACAGAAGAGATCGATAAAACCCTGGCCGGCCACCGTGGCCCGCATCAGGGCGTTGGGGGCGACGCTGCCGTATATCCTCGGCCAGATATAGTTTGCAAGATTGTTGACGGTGTCATAGCCGGCTTCCTGGGCAGGTCTGTCAGTGAAGTACAGAACTGCGGTCGGTACGCTGCTGAGGTTGAGTTGAAACCTGGTGCCTGTCGTGTCTCCCGCAACAGCAGTAAAGCTGCCTTTTCCGGCAACCATTTCGTAAATACGCAGTGACTCGTTGCTACTGCTGTTGTTGCTGCTGCTGCAGCTTGCCAGTACAGCGATGCAGATAGTAAGCATCAACAACGCAGCAACTCGTGCCCATACCGATTTCAGAGAATTCATGGGAGCCTCCTGGTAGCGTGCATGGTGAGCGAGAAATGCTCCGATGTATACACAAACGTTGTATCTCCTTTTCGACCTGTGTCAAGCTGACGCACCCGAATAATGATAAACCCCTTGCTGCTCCAGGCTGATTCGGTTATGTATGCGGAACTGTTTGATCAAATGATGAGGTGTGTGGTGAACAACAAGACAAAACAAAAAGTAAGCATGGTCAGCCTGGGCTGCCCCAAGAATCTGGTGGATGCCGAGGTAATGCTGGGGGTACTGGCCAACCAGGGCTACGAGATCACCATGGATGAAAAAGAGGCCGATGTGATCATCGTCAACACCTGCTCCTTCATCAAGGAGGCCCGCGAGGAGAGCGTGGATGCGATCCTTGATCTGGCTGACCGCAAGAGCGACGGCAAATGTCAGACCCTGATCGTGGCCGGTTGCCTGCCCCAGCGCTACCAAGAAGAGCTGGCCAGGGAGCTGCCGGAGGTGGACATCTTTATCGGCACCGGTGATTACCCCAGGATTGGCGAGATCCTGGCGGGGCGCAAAACCCAGGACAGTCAGATCTGCTATGTGGGCGACCCGGACTACACCTTTGACGAAACCCTGCCACGGCTCAATTCATCTCCCGGCTGGTACGCCTATCTCAAGATTGGTGAGGGTTGCTCCAACTGCTGTACCTATTGTGTGATCCCCTCGCTGCGTGGTCCGTACCGTTCCCGTCCTTTGGAGGCGCTGGTGGCCGAGGCTGAGCGGCTGGTCAAGGGAGGCGTGCGTGAGCTGATTCTGGTCTCTCAGGATATCACCCGCTATGGCAGTGATCTGGCTTACGGCACCACCCTGGCTGAGCTGATCCGACGTTTGGCCGCCATAGAAGGTCTGCAGTGGATCAGGCTGTTGTATGCCTATCCGGACGGCATCACCGATGAATTGATCAATCTGCTGAAAAATGAGCCCAAGCTCTGCAAGTACCTGGATATCCCGATCCAACATATCAGCGACAATGTGCTTAAAAGGATGAAACGCCGGGCTGGTGAACAGCAAACCCGTGAGCTGATCGAGAAGCTGCGCCGTGAGGTACCGGATATCACCCTGCGTACTTCGCTGATTGTCGGCTTCCCCGGTGAAACGGTAGATGACTTTCTTTCTCTGACCCAGTTTGTTGAAAAGACCCGGTTTGACCGTCTGGGGGTCTTTTGTTACTCAAAAGAGGACGGCACACCGGCAGCAGAGATGCCGGATCAGGTTTCAGAACGGGTCAAGCGGGAGCGGCACCGCAAGCTGATGAAGGTCCAGGCGCGGGTCTCCTTCCGTCGTAACCGGGCTCTGGTGGGAAAGACCGAGCAGGTGATCGTGGAAGGGTACAGCGAGGAAACGGAACTGCTGCTGAAGGGGCGCACCAGCCGTCAGGCCCCGGATATTGACGGCCAGGTGTACATAACCTCCGGACATGCAAATATCGGCGATATTGTCAACTGTACGATTGTGGACTCGTCAGATTACGACCTTGTGGCGGAAATGATTGAGGAGTGAGCAATGCAAAAAACAACCGTAATTCTGATGACTACCCTCCTGTTCGGCATGGCCGGTTGCGCAACGGCGCCTCCTGCCCCGCCTGCTCCCCGCTTCAACGCCCCTGATCTGGTGGTTGACCGGCTGTGGGGCTGGGAAAGAACCGAAACGCCGGTTGAACTGTTTGAATCGCCTGATCCCAGGCGTTTTACCGTACGGCTGTCGGCTGACGGAAAGGCCCAGGTTACCTTTGATTGTAACCGTGGCGGCGGCAGCTACCAGATCTCAACCGGAAAACTCAACTTCAGCCCGCTGGTCGCAACTAAAATGGCTTGCACTACAGAAAACAGGCCGCTTGACCTGCATTTTTCAAAACAGTTACAGGGGGCTGCCGGCTTCTTTGTGGAAAACGGCAAGCTGTTCCTTGAACTGCCGATGGATGGAGGTACCATGAGGTTCAGTGAGCTGAAACCCTAAACCACCATCATACGGAGAGTGCCTGTATGCCGCGCCTCATCCTTTCCACACTGGCCCTGTTACTGTTACTCTGCCTGCAGGTCTGGGGGACAGAGGGCAGACCGGCAGCACCTTCTCAATCCTCTGCTACGCTGGTGGTGTTCAAGGCTGTTGCAGCGATCACGCCGCTGGTTGACGTTCAGGCTGATTACACTGGCTCATGGCCTATCCCTACTTGCCCGGTTCCGGGACCGAGGCGTTCAAGGGGTTGTCGGTGCTGGTGGGTCTGATGATCTCGCTGGGGGCCTCAAGTCTGGTGGGGCAGGCGGCCAGCGGCCTGATCCTGATGTATACCCGCACCATCAGAACCGGCGAATATGTGCAGATCGCCGAAAATGAAGGAACCGTGTTGGAATTGGGGCTTTTACCACCCGCATCCGCACCTGAAATGACCCTGCCCAATGCACTCATTCTGGGCGATGTGTCCCGTAACTATTCCCGCACGGTACAGGGGGACGGCTTTATCCTGACCACCACGGTCACAATCTGGTACGACACCCCCTGGCGGCAGGTCCAGGCGATGCTGCTTGATGCGGCTGACCGTATCCCCGGTGTCCTGAAAGAACCGCCTCCCCAGGTTTTTCAGACCACCTTGTCCGACTTCTATCCCGAATACCGGCTGGTCTGTCAGGCCATACCCGAAGGTGCAAAACTCCGTGCCGAAGTTATGAGCCCCCTCAACGCCAACATCCAGGATGTGTTTGACGAGTACGGCGTTCAGATCATATCTCCCTATTATCGCAGCGACCCTGAAGAACCGAAGCTCGTGCCTAAGGATCAGTGGTGGCTTCCACCTGCCCGCAGGGATGTCAAATAAGGCATCCCCGTTGAGCTGTGTCAGCTTTGCCGAGGTCAGACACGATGACGCTGCCTGACTGCCCAGATGGATATCAAGCATGCTGGTTGAGCATGGCGTCCTAAAGAAAACGGAGACAGGCGGACGCAGCACCTGATATGAGATGATTTGACTGTTATCAGCCACCAGAGGCGCATATGTATGAAGAACGAACCGACACAACATGCCAGCCTGAACGAGCAGGATGCATCACGCTTGAGTGAACTGCGTATCCAGACGCTGCTTTCCAGGCTTGGCTGGGCTGCACCCCTTGCCCTGGTGCTGGTCTCGCTGCTGGTGGTCGGCTGTTTCTATCTGCTGCAGGCCCGCCCCCTGGCAAAACGGTATGCCGAGGCCGAGCGTCGGGAGGCATCAGCCCGTATTGTTGCCTACATGGAGGTTTTGGCAGACCGGCTTGAAGTGCTGCTGCAGTCATCGCGGCAGTGGGCAGAAAACGGGGTTATTCGACTGGATGACTCGGCCACCTTCAACCGCCTCTTTATACCGGTCATGCATGAACATGACATGATCAGCAGCATTCACCTTGCGACGGATCAAGGCCAGGAACTGTTGCTGCTCAAGGGGCCTGCTGAGTGGAAGAACCGGATTACCGATATTCCGGCACAGGGCAGTCTGCAGCGTTGGCTGCACTGGAAAGATAGTAATACGCTGGTTTCAGAACAGCGACTGCAGCAGAACTACGACCCCCGCACACGCCCCTGGTTCAAAGAGGCCGTCAGCAGATCAGCGGAAGGGCTGGTGCACTGGACAGCTCCGTACACATTCCAAACTACACAAGACCCAGGCATTACCGCCTCGCTGAGCTGGACTGACCGGAGTAACGGTCGCAAGCGGGTGATTGCCTTTGACATCATGCTGAGCGATATCTCCCGGCTCACCAGCCAGTTAAGCTACGGTAGCCACGGACGGGTGGCGCTGCTTACAGAGGACGGCAGGGTACTGGGTCTGCCGCGGGATGGCGGATTTGACAGCGATGATAAGATCAGGCGCGCAGTGCTGCAGAAACCGGCTGACATCGGCCTGCCGATGATCGCCGAGGCGCTGCGTCAGCTTGGCGGCAGTACAGGCCAGGTAACCGTACCGGCAAAGCTTAATGGCCGTCATGATGACTGGATTGTAACCATTGACCGCCTGGCATTTAAAAATCAGGAACTGCGTGTTGCCACAGCCGCTCCGGCTGATGACTTCTCTCCCTGGACAACCCGGTTGGTTATGGCGCTGGTCGGGCTGCTGGTCGGTATTGTTGTTCTGGGCTTTGTCATGGCACGGCGGATTGCAGTGGATGTGGGCCAGCCGATCCGCCAGGTATTCAGAGAACTGACTGAAGCGAAACAGACCGCAGAAGAAGCCACCAGGGCCAAGAGCGACTTTCTGGCCAACATGAGCCACGAAATCCGCACCCCGATGAACGCCATTATCGGCATGTCACACCTGGCGCTGCAGACCGGCCTGGACAAGAAGCAGCGCAACTACATCGAGAAGGTGCACCGTGCCGGCGAGAACCTGCTGGGGATTATCAATGATATCCTTGACTTTTCCAAGATCGAGGCTGGAAAGTTGAGCATGGAGCAGGTGGCGTTTCGTCTGGAAGATGTCATGGATCATCTGGCAAATCTGGTGGGGCTCAAGGCAGAGGACAAGGGGCTTGAGCTACTCTTCAATGCCGCACCTGATATACCAACGGCTCTGATAGGAGATCCGCTGCGGCTGGGGCAGATTCTGGTAAATCTGGGCAACAACGCAGTCAAGTTCACCGAATCCGGCGAGATTGTGGTGGGTATTGAGAAGATCACCGAACATGAAAACGAGGTGGAACTGCATTTCTGGGTGCAGGACACCGGTATCGGGATGACTCCGGAACAGTGCGGCAAGATGTTTCACTCCTTCAGTCAGGCCGATGCCTCCACCACCCGCAAGTACGGCGGCACCGGCCTTGGGCTGGCGATTTCCAAGAAGCTGGTGGAGTTGATGCAGGGGAGGATCTGGGTTGAGAGCGAGCCGGGCTGCGGCTCAACCTTCCACTTCCATGCCCGCTTTGGAATACAGCAGGTGCCGATACCGCGTCATATGCCGCTTGCTACTGAGCTGCAGGGGATCCGCACCCTTCTGGTGGATGACAATGCAACCGCCCGCGAAATACTGTCTGATATGGTCAAAGGCTTCGGGCTTGTGGTCGACAGTGCCTCCAGTGGCAACCAGGCCCTGCAGATGGCCGCGGCGGCGGCCGCCCAGCAAGGGCAATCGTACCAGTTGATTCTGATGGACTGGAAGATGGCTGACATGGATGGTGTGGAGACCGTACGCCATCTGCAGCAGCAACTTGGTGAGCAAATGCCTGCCGTGATCATGATCACTGCCTATGGCAAGGAAGATGCGCTGGGCTCGGCAGATGAACGTGGAGTCAATCTCGAATTTGTGTTGTCCAAACCGGTCACGCCATCCATGCTGCTTGAGGCGATCAGCTCGGCTTTAGGCAAGGAGATGCCGCCGGATTCCCGGGCCAGTGAGAAGGCTGCAACCCAGGCTGATGTTGTCCATCAACTGCAGGGAGCCCGCCTGCTACTGGTTGAAGATAACGACATGAATCAGGAACTGGCCCTTGACCTGCTGGGCCAGGCCGGCATCACGGTGGTAGTCGCTAATAACGGGCAGGAATGTCTGACTATCCTGGAAAAGGATGCTGCATTTGACGGTGTTCTGATGGATTGCCAGATGCCGGTTATGGACGGCTACGCCGCAACCCGTGCAATCCGTAATAATCCACTGTTTACCACACTTACGGTGATTGCCATGACGGCCAATGCCATGGCAGGTGATCGGGAAAAGGCACTGGAATCGGGCATGGTGGATCATATTGCCAAGCCGCTCAATGTTGATGAGATGTTTACTACCATTGCCCGCTGGGTTAGCCCCAAAAGCCCTGCGGCTGCAGTAAAGACGGATCGGGCCGCGGACACGTCTTCGCCGGTGGGTTCTACACTGCCTGATGAACTGCCCGGCATTGACATGGCAGTTGGGCTTGCAACCACCCTGCACAACAAAAAGCTGTACCTGCGGATGCTGGTAAAATTCCGTGAGGGACAGTCTGACTTCGGCAGGCTGTTTGCCGCAGCCCGACAGGGCGCTGACCCGGCGGCTGCCGAACGGGCTGCCCACACCCTGAAGGGAACTGCCGGTAACATCGGCGCCAAAGGGGTGCAGGCAGCAGCAGCTGCCCTGGAGCAAGCCAGCAGGGAGGACAGGGAGAACACTGTCATTGACGACTTGCTGGCTTCGGTGCTGGCGGAGCTTGCCCCGGTTATAGAGGGCCTACAGCAGCTTGGACAGCCTAAAGCTGTCGCCCCGGTCAGTGTGACGGAGTTGCCGCAGCCGGAGCTGATGGCTGTTGTTGATCGCTTGAAGACCCTGCTGCAGGATAGCGACTCGGAGGCCGCTGATCTATTGGATGAACTGCTTGTAAAGGTGCAGGGCACCGTATTGTCCGATCAGCTGAAACCGGTGGCTGATGCTGTGCAGGCCTATGATTTTGATGATGCGCTCAAGCTGCTTGAAAAAATTCCGGTCTGACACGACAAGGAGCCCTGACCATGCCCGAGGAAACCCAGGAACTGGAAAGCTTCATCAATAAGCTCTTTGCCAAACAGTCAACAGTACTGGTGGTGGATGACACCCCAGACAACCTTTCCCTGATGAGTGGACTGTTGAAGGATCTGTACAAGGTCAAGGTTGCCAACAATGGAGAAAAGGCGCTCAGCATTGCTGCCTCGGATAATCCACCCGACCTGATCCTGCTGGATATCATGATGCCAGGCATGGATGGCTACGAGGTCTGCAGCCGTTTGAAGGCAAATCCTGAAACTGTTGACATACCTATAATATTCCTGACCGCCAAAGCTGAAGTAGCAGACGAAGCCCATGGCCTGGATCTGGGTGCGGTGGACTACATCACCAAGCCGATCAGCCCGCCGATCGTGCTGGCGCGGGTCAGAAACCATCTGGAGTTGAAAAACGCCCGTGACTTTTTGAAGGATCGCAACAGGCATCTTGAGGCGGAGGTGCAGAAGCGTACCCGCGAGGTGGCGGCGGTGCAGGATGTCACTATCCATGCCATGGCCTCCCTGGCCGAGACCCGCGACAATGAGACCGGCAACCATATCCGCAGGACGCAGCTGTACGTCAAACTGCTGGCTGAGAAGCTCCGCAATAATCCACGCTTCCGTGCAGAGCTGGATAGCGACAAGGTCATTGACCTGCTGGTAAAGTCGGCTCCGCTGCACGACATCGGCAAGGTGGGGATACCTGACCGGATTCTACTCAAGCCGGGGCGTTTTGAGCCGGATGAGTTCGAAATAATGAAGCAGCACACCACACTGGGGCGTGATGCGATTATTGCGGCAGAATCATCACTTGATCTGGAACTCCCCTTTCTGGCCTGCGCCAGGGAGATAGCCTACTCCCATCAGGAAAAATGGGACGGTAGCGGCTACCCTGAGGGACTTTCCGGGGACGATATCCCGGTTTCCGCCCGGATCATGGCGGTTGCGGATGTCTACGATGCCCTCATAAGCCGCCGTATCTACAAACCGGCCATGCCACACGAAAAGGCGGTCAGCATCATTGCCGAGGGGAAGGGGAACCACTTCGACCCGGACATGGTGGATGCCTTCCTTGAGATTGCCGATGAGTGCAAGGCCATTGCCGACCGCTATCTGGATTCGGATGCTGACCTTGAAAAGGCGGCGTTTAAATAATCCTGCTTTGTCAGATTAGCATGCCGTAAAAACCTTTAATCCCTTCAGCTCCCCATTGAAAAAGGGCAGGCATTAAAACCTCTCCCTTAGTTAAGGGGGATTGATGGGGTTAAGGTTTACCGTTTGAATGTAAACAAAGCCGAACTATAGCCCTGAGGATATTTCCGGATGCACAATAGTCAACTTCTGAGCCCTGTAGAAATGTTGAGCCGTGTAGCAGTAAAGGCGTTCCCTGCGCGTCTCGACATAGGGACTCTTAATATAAAGGGCACCTACGAGCAGGCCTGGCAGCTTATCTGCCAGTTACTGAACGTTGATGAAGCAGAACTTGCCAGAAAACTGGCTGAAGAAACAGGTATTGAGTATGTTGAATGCCTTGACAATGTGGAACCGTCGGCAATCAACATGGTACCTTTTGCCTTCTGTCAGATTAACGGGATACTGCCGTTGAGGTTTGACAACCGCAAGCTGATGGTAGCAACAGCAAACCCGTTTGACAGCAACATTGCCGAGAAAATCAATTACCTGACCGGAAAGGCGAGCAGCTGGCTCATTGCATCCCCAGGTGCTATCAGAAGTGCAACGCTTGAGACCTTTGCAATGGAAGGCAAACGCAAGGCAACCTCCGATCCATTGCTTCAGGCCATGACAAGCAGCGCTACGCCGGAAGAAACCGTAGGAAGCGAGATCATCAGGCTGGCAGCAAACCTGCTGACCTCCGCGGTCAGGGAACGGGCATCAGATCTGCATATCCAGCCCTATCTGGGATCGGGGATGGTGCGGATTCGAGTGGATGGAGAGCTGCGCCAGCTCATGACTCTACCAGATGCCGTCACCATCACTGTCATCCGCTACTTCAAGGCCAAGGGGGGAATGGAGTCCACCAACAGCATCATCCCGCAGGATGGACGCACATCCATCACCGTGGATGGACGTAGCTTTGATCTGCGGATTTCCTCACTTCCCGTAAGTAAAGGGGAGCGACTGGTCATCCGGTTTCTTGACCAGAGCAGGGTGTACCGTCTGGGCAAGACCGGCTTTTCCACCGCAGCGCTGCAGACCATGCGCCGTCTCATATCTCAGCCATCGGGTCTGATAATCCTTACCGGCCCAACCGGCAGCGGCAAGACATCAACACTGTATTCTATGATAGCTGAGCTGAACAGCAGCTCGACCTGTATCATTACCGTCGAAAATCCGGTTGAGTACGAGATACCAGGCATTTCCCAGGTTGATGTGAACGAGAAATCCGGACGCAGCTTTGCTGCAGCACTCCGCTCGATACTGCGCCAGGATCCTGATGTAGTGCTGATCGGGGAGATCAGGGACAAGGAAACCGCAGAAATTGCCACACAGGCAGCCATGACCGGCCATCTGGTATTATCAACCCTCCATACCAACGATGCGATAACAAGCATCCCCCGCCTGCTGGGACTGGGTCTCATACCGGCAATCGTTGCCGACTCCCTTACGGCAATCATCTCTCAGCGCCTTTGTCGCAGACTCTGTGCGAACTGCAAAGTACTTGTGCAGGAGCCGTACACAAATGAAGAGAAAGCCTTCTTCGAGGCCACCCGGCACTATCCCTCCCATCGTCCGGCAGGTTGTGAACAGTGCAGCGGGACAGGCTATCATGGGCGACTTCCGATCATTGATATCATCGAGGTGGGGCAACAACTGCGTGACCTGATTGCGAGGAATGAAACCCGGATCTCACTGCTTGAGGAAGCAAGGGAGGGAGGGCTCAAGTCTCTGGCGGTTTCAGGAAGTTTTAAGGTTATTTCAGGTGACACCACGGTAAGCGAGGTGTTGGGTTCTGTGGGAAACACCTTCTGGCGTGAACTGGCAGAGCATTACGGGACGCAACTTGATGACGAGGCATCCAACCTGGCTGCCCATGCGCTGGTAGAGGAGCCTGGAGTCTTACTCATCAGCGGTGATATCGAATTAACCAGAGCAGTGGAAACAGTTATACAGACAGACGGCTACCGCCTGTTTGTCGCCGCTGACCCTGTTGGGGCTGCAGTAATACTAAGGCAGGAAGAGGGTGTCATCTTTGTCATCATGGATTTTGAGGATGATTTGCCTCTGGAAGCGGCACTCGAATCGCGGCGTGCAGCAGGCCAGGCCTTGTACTGGTCGCGCCTTCCCGCACTGGTGCTTTTCCCGCCGCACCTTGCGACCCATGAAGAACTATTCAGGGAGAATGGCATGATGTCACCCTGCCTCACCAAGCCGTTCAGTATAGCTGACCTGTTGCTTCAGCTTCGCCGCAGCCAGGCACGATAAAGTCGTATTGCTACTGACCATGCCAGACGAAAAGGTGGTTGCTGACCGGTATGTAGATTCGGATGTGGATCTTGAGAAAGCGGCGATAAAGTAGCAGGAGGAATTATGGCAGAAGAGCAGAACAAGCTGGGAACCGTGCTGGTTGTTGATGATGTGCCGGATAATATTGATGTGCTCAAAGGGGTATTGGGGGATGCATTCACCGTCAAGGCCGCCACCAGCGGTATGAAGGGGCTGCAGATTGCTGAATCGTCACTGCCTGACCTGATCCTGCTGGATATCATGATGCCGAGCATGGATGGTTACGAGGTCTGCACCCGTCTGAAGCAGATGGAGTCAACCCGCGAGATACCGGTTATCTTTGTGACCGCCCTGACGGAGGTAATAAATGAGGAAAAAGGCTTTCAGGCCGGTTGCGTGGATTACCTGACCAAGCCGATCAGCCCATCGGTTGCCCTGGCCAGGATCAAGACCCATATTGCGCTGCGGCGGGCGCAACAGGAGCTGCAGGAGTGGAACAGCAACCTGAAAGGACGTGTAAAGGGGCTGTCGTCGCTGGTCACGGAGAAGGTTCAGGCGCTTTCGTCTGTTGATGTTGTGGCGCGCCGTGACCGGGAAAACTGGCTGGATCTGCTGGTGCGTCTGCTGGATATGCATGACCCCAACCTGCAGGGGCATGCGAGCAGGGTGGCGGCCCTGTCAGTGGCTGTGGCAAGGCGTGCCGGATGCAGTCAGGACGAGATCGAAACAATCAGGCTTGCCGCTCTTCTGCATGACATCGGCAAAACCGGACTGCCAACAGAAATTGCAACGGCAGTACCGGACAGGCTCCCGGAACCACAGAAAAAAATCTATCACTCACACCCGGTACGGGGGCAGTTCCTGTTAAGCCATATTGAGTGGCTGCGGGAGGCCGGTCTGCTGATCAGGCACCACCATGAGCAGATGAACGGATCAGGCCTGCCTGACCGGCTGATAGGGGACGAAATTCCCCTCGGAGCAAGGATCATTGCCGTTGCCGACTATCTTGATCGCTCTGTCAGCCATCAGAAATCCGGCACCATGCTGCATATCGCACTGAAAAACATGCGTAACCTCGCGGGCAGGAACTTTGATCAGGGGTTGGTTCCGTACTTTGAAGAAAGTACGCCGGATATCTATGACAAACCTGAGCTAAACAAGGAGTTGTCTGATATGGTGGCACTTTCCGAGCTGGTGCCCGGCATGGTTATGGGGGAGGAACTGTACAGCGGTTCCCGGATCCTGCTGATAGGTAGAGGAGAGCGGGTTACTGCCGAAAACCTGCTGCAGGTGCAGCGTGCTCTTCAGATTGATCTGCCAGGCATAAAGAAGGTGTTGATAAACAGGGCCGATTGATAAGAGCTGCTTACTGCTGCAGCATAAAAGTCTCGTACTCC
>DIUB01000099.1 GCA_002422265.1 Geobacter sp. UBA6169 | reverse complement strand
CCTCGATTTTGGAAAAATCAAGGATATCGTTGATGACTCCCAATACATTATCGGCAGAAGAGCAGATTAGTTCGACCTGTTCCCGCTGCTGGTCGTCAAGCTCTGTTTCCTGCAGCAGGTGAGAAAAACCGATCACGCCGTTTAAGGGGTTGCGTATCTCGTGGCTCATTCTGGCCAGAAATTCACTTTTGGCAGCGCTGGCCGACTCTGCCCGTTCACGGGCGTCAATCAGCTCACGCATGGCGCGGTGCTGCAGGGTGATATTGCGGAAGCTCCAGATTCTGCCGGTAATACGTCCATTTACACGTAATGGGTAGGTGAAGCGTTCGATGATGCGGCCATCCTTCAGGCGCAGGGTATCAAGGGCTTCAATGGCGAAATGGGCATAAATGAACCGGATACGGACCAGGAACTGAGGTTCGGTGCCTGGCTCCAGCAAGGTAGCCATCTGAGCACTGCGTGTTTCGCGGTCATGGGACCGTGGGTCGTCGTCGGTCAGTTGCCAGAGATCGCAGAAGGCGCGGTTCATTCTGATCGGGTGACCTGCCCTGTCAACCACCAGAATCCCTTCTCTGGTGGCCTCAATGGTTGCAGAGATCAGGGCCAGCGACTGCTGACGATCCAGCTCGGTACGATAGCGCTCTTCTTCCACGGCAATGGCAGCGGCAATGATGTTCAGGATGCTTTCATCCTGGCAGGTGGGAGAAACGTGAGTCCTGTAGACAACACAGAGTGAGCCGATATGCTTCCGATCCAGTGAGACCGCCTTGCCGAAGTAGGTCTGGAGTCCGTATTTGGTGATAGAGGGGTCTGTTGCGGCATAACTGCTTTGCTGGAGATTGTCCAGCAGCCAGGGGCTGTTGTCCGGGGCATTGACCACATCGCAACAGATATGTCCGCTTGCGGTATCTTCAACAGGGAGGTCGGGCGGCGCCTGCCAGCTGCCGATAACGGTCAGCCGGTTATCGGCAATGCGGTTGTACAGCGCGCAATCGGCCTGCAGCAGTTCGCCGCAGCAGGCGGTCAGCAGGTTGATGTTGTCAAGGGCGTTTGCTGTAAAGTTCAGAAAGGTCTGATTCAGGCGTGACAGTCGTTGTTCGGCATACAGGTGGTCCAGAACTGAATCCGGCCCTGTCCGGGTTGAAAGCGCTGCTGCTCCTTGCGGGGGAGTCAGGTTCGACATTGCTCTTGTCTCCATATACTGCTGTCTGTCTTCTCTCGCTGAAATCATATTCCTACTATGCAGGCGGTGAGAGAAGTTCTGCAGGATATGATTTGACTAAGTCAAAAATGCCGTTGCTGCTGTTCAGTGCGTTCGCCAATCTCACTATATTTGTATCAATATTTATGAATTTAACGATTAAGTTGAGGGAATTTAATGCAGGGCTTATAGCAGGGTTTTGAAATATTGTCTATGTCATTGTTTGTAGGAGTGTGTTTGTTTCCGAAGCTGTCTCCAGTCGGCAACCGCCCGGGGAAGTTGGGCAATGTCGGAGAAGAAGCGGATACCTTCATGGAGAACGCCAAGTTCGTGAACAGATCCCCCGCCGACCCAGATGGTCGTTGCAGCAGGTAGTTCATCCCGCAGGGTTATCAAGGTTTGATGAGCTCGCTTGAGCGGGAAGTAGCTGCTGAAGGAGAGGGCAACGATATCGGCATGCAACTGTTCTGCTGCCGCCTTGATTTCGTTGTTGGGAAGCTGGGGTCCCAGGAGAATGGCATCGGCCTTTTCCATGGAAAGAACAGCCCTGACCATCAAGAGCCCCAGATAGTGCAACTCACCGCAGACAGTGGTAAGCAGTACTTTGGGAGGAGATTTTAGCTCATCCAGAAAGGAGTTGGCCCGGAAAAGCAGCGCTTCTACCCGGGAGGTGTAGCAGTGCTCATGGAAGACGCCGATCTCTCCTCTGAACCAGGACTCGCCGATTTCATGGTTCAGCGGGGCCACCAGCTCGTTGACAAAACGATCAAGTCCCTGGCTGATCAGAGCGCTGGTCAGAAAATCTGAGAACTGCTCAATGTTTCCTTTCTGGAGCAGTGCAAGGGCCTGTTTTACCGTGTCGGGGAGTTTTTGCGACGGGCCTTGAGGCAGCTCGGCAGCCAGCAGCGACAACTCGGCGCTGGAGAGCGGCACCACTTTGCGTGGGCGTAGACCGTTGTCCAGCAGCCTTTTTATCGTGATCAGGCGATCAAGGTCTTCCCGGCTGTATTCCCGCTCGTCGTGTTCACTACGGACCGGGGTCGGAAAGCCGTAGCGACGTTCCCAGGTACGCAGCAGGTCTTTGGAAAGACCGGTTATCCGTTCAACTTCGCCGATGGAAATCTTGCCGTCGTGCATGTGTGGTGTCCTTGCAGGTGGTACTGCCGGAGAATACCACAGGTTTTGTCTTATACACAAACGTGAAAGGCCCGCGTATGCTACGCGGGCCTCAAAGAGTCTGTTTTCCCTGTTTCACGGGATGATCCGGCAGCGGGTGCCAACGGATAGATGCTGCAAAACAATATGTGGGTTTTCTGCTTCTACGATAGTGTCCGCCTTTCTTGCTGCGACGATCACTTCTGCTGCGTACAACGTACTGCCTTTTTGTACTGTCTTGTTCCGGTGAGCGCTCCCGTTAATTCTACTATCGTCAATCCCGCGTGTTTTTTCCAGTCTGTTTTTTTATTTAGAAAGCGCGTATGATTTATAAGTTATACCCTGTTGATTACTGAATGATCACCCGCAGGTTGTCCACCGCTACCTTGTAATTCCCCGAGACCGTTACATAGCCCTTGTACAGATCTGAGGTATCGGTGATCTTGGCCATGAACCAGTTGCTGCCCCGGGCCCGTTCCTTGCTCTGGGGTGCGTGGTAGACACTGCCGCGATGGTTCCCCTCAAACATGATAACCGGAAGACCAAGACGCAATTCATGTTGTGCGGCGATGCGCGTCTGCCAGTAGTGGCTGGTCCAGAGCTGTTTGGCATCCCTGACCTTCATGAACTCTGCCTCGCCCTTGGTGTGGCTGCCCGGTGCGTTCACCATTTTTGCAAGATCAACATAGATCCAGGCACGCCCATCCAGGTTGTGCCGCTGAATAAAGTAATCGTCATGCTGAATAAAGTGGCTGTCTTCACCTGCCGGAACCGGTGGCGGTGCGGGACGGTAGGCTGGTGGTGCATCGTAGCGCGGTTGTGGTGGCGGTGGCGGCGGCATGGGCGGTGGTGGCACAAAGACATTCACTTCCGGCTGAGGCGCGGGCTTGGGTGGCGGGGTTTTCTTCTGAACCCTGGCGGGTTTGCCGCCCAGGTCATACACCTGCGGCAGCTGGAGCTCTTCTACTTCATCGGCAAAGCTACCGGTGGCTGTTGACAGGGTGGTGCAGACAACAAGGCAGAGCAGTTTCAAAAGCAGTTTCATGGCAGTTTCTCCTTTTTGTGTCTGTGGTTACTCGCCAAAGGTCAGTTTGCGTTCCAGATCCATGGAGCGGGTGATCCGCTTGGCCTGTTCAAAGGTGATCAGCTCTTGCTGGCAGAGCTGAACCAGGTGCTGATCAAGGGTCTGCATCTGGTACTGGGTGCGGCCGTTTTCAATATGCTTTTCAATCTCATCGAATCGTCCTTCACGGATGCAGGCCTGGATGGTGGTGGTGGTGCGCATGATCTCCACCACCGGCAGCACTTTTTCGCCGGATTTATCATTGATCAGCCGCAGTGAGATGGTGGCCACCAGAATATCTGCCAGCCGCTGGCGGATTACCTCCTGGGAATCGGGGGGGAAGTGCCCCACCAGACGGTTGATGGTGGATGATGCGCTTTGGGTATGCAGGGTAGAGAAGACCAGGTGACCGGTCTCGGCAGCCTTGATGCAGGAGTCGATGGTCTCCAGGTCACGCATCTCTCCCACCATGATCACATCCGGGTCCATCCGCAGGGCCGCCTTGAGGGCCGCACTGAAGCTGCCGGTATCAATACCCACCTCGCGCTGGATAATGCAGCTTTTTTCCGAGGCAAACAGAAATTCGATCGGATCTTCAATGGTGATGATATTGAAGTTGTCGTTTCTGTTGATGTGCTGCAGCATGGAGGCCAGGGTGGTGGACTTGCCGTTGCCGGTGGGGCCGGTTACCAGTATCAGGCCGTTGGGTGCCTGGCAGATCTCGCCCAGCACCTGGGGCAGGTTCAGTTCGTGGAAGGCGGCTATGTAGGGCGGTATGACCCGCATCACAATGCCGACATGACAGCGTTGCCGGAAGATGCTGACCCGGAATCGTCCGCCATTGGGCAGGGCGTAGGCAGCGTCAAGCTCCCGCAGGTCATCGGGCAGGTCACGGTTGCTCTGGGCCAGGACGGTCTGGGCAATGAATGCCGTGTCCTGTGGGGTGAGCGGTGGCAGTTTGGAGCGGATCAGCTGGCCGTGGGCCCGGAAAAAGGGCGGGTTGTCCACCTCAAAGTGCAGGTCGGACACCCGCTTTTCAAAAGCAATGCCCAGGATCTGATTCAGCAGGTTCATGTCCATGTTGGTTCTCCTCATTTGTACGAAGCCTTGTTGTTTCGCACCCCCCCTCCCGACCTCCCCCCGCAGAGGGAGGAGTAACCAGCTGTCTCCTTCCCCAGGAGGGGGAGGGACGGGGAGGGGGTTAGATGTACGAGTGCTGACTTACTGCGGGGTGCTGCGCTGCACCGAACGCTCAATGGCCTGAGCCGCTGCCTCTGCACAGCGTTCAAGCTGCACGGTGGGGACATCATTGGCCGGTTTGTCGCCGGAATCGGCATAGATCATGGCCACCACCCGTCTGCCCAGCTTGAGCGGCAACAACAGTACTTTGGGTTCAAGCGGCTTGCCGATCACCGGATACAGGTGCTGCACCAGCGCCTGATCTTCCGACCGGCCGTAAAACAGCAGGCCTTTGTCCAGCACAAAGCTGAACAGGTAGGCCGAGGCAAGCGGGATGCGAAATCCCATTACCGGCCCGGGGCCGCTTTCTCGGGGGGCGGTGATGCCGATACTGCGCTCTGCCACCAGCTCTTTGTCCCATACCACCAGGGTCAGGGCACGGGGGAACAGGACCGATACGGTCTCAAGCAGGATCAGCGATGCCTCGGGCAGGCTGGTGGACTGCTGTAAACGGGCTACGGCGGCGCGTACCGCTTCATTGATCTGCTGCGTCTGCTGCAGGGCTGCGGTTGCTTCATCCCGCAGGGCTTCGTGGAAAGCGGGTTTTTTGCGGGTGATCGTGTCGAGATCACCCAGGCCCAGATCGTCAGCAGAGAGAGCGGCAGCGGGAGAGGACTGTTCAGGAGCTGCACCAGGCGATACTGCGGGTTCCTCTTCCTCCATCTGCAGCAGTCCGTCCCGCATCTTCTCGTCAAAGATCCGCAGGGCATCCATCAGGACATGTTCAGTGGGCAGGCTGATCTCTTCATGCAGCTTGTCGGGAAAATAGCGGAATTCATCGCAGACCAGCAGTTCGTCCGGGTGCAGGGCAAAGGTACCCTTCTTCCAGGTCAGGATCTCGACAATAGCCAGTTCAATCAGTGTCTCAAGTCCACGGTAGGCGGCATTGCGGTCTGCCAGATTATTCTCCAGCAGTGTGGCGATCAGCGGCTTGCGATTGCTGCCGGCCGTCTGTTGAATGGCAAGGGCCTGCTGGATGGCTTCAGTGCTGACCACCCCGGTCTCCACCAGTATGTTGCCGATCCTGGCCCCCTGCTCATAGTGGCTGGCCCCCATCAGGTAGCCATCGCCAAAGGCAAGCAGAATCTCCCCTTTGCGCCCTTTGACCTTCAGGGTGCCGGTCTTGCGTGACGTATGCAGCAGCTGGATCACGTCAACGATGGAGAGGTGCTCCAGATCGCCGGAAAAGGCCATGTAAGGCTCCTTGTGAGGTTTGACTTCACATTTAATCAGAAAACCGCCATCATTCAAGCACCAATTGCAGAAAAATATCATGAGCTGAAGAAAAGAACAGGAGGTGCAGGGGTGACGGTCGCACATGAGGAAGAACTGGCCTTGCAGATTGATGTGGCACAGTGGCAGTGGCTACGGCCTCACGCTGAGCGGGGGGCGCTGGTCCTGATTGATACCATGCTGGAGCTTGCCGTCGTGGGGGCCTGCTTTGCTGCCGACAACAGCGTTCAGGTGCAGGGCTGGCTGGCATCAGGTCTGCTTGTCAAGCCGACTGCCGCACAGCTGGACCTGTGGAACAGTCAGCCGGACAAGTGTTTCAGTATGCTGGTGATCAGTCCTTTTGTGCTGATTCAGGAACGGGATGATTGATTTAATCAAACAGTATTTAATTCTGTTTTAGCTTGCTTCAGCAGGTTAATTGCACGTATTGTCACAAAACAGTATAAAGCAGTTATAAAATGGAGGGTGCCATGACAACCATTAAACAACGTTTTTTTCTGGATGCCGTTGATACGGTGCTGCTGGTGATTGATGTGCAGGAACGCCTCTGCAAGGCCATGGACAGCGAGGTTCTGGCAGGGCTTACCGCCAACACCGCCATCCTGCTGGAGGCTGCTGCGGAGTTGCAGATACCGGTTCTGGCTACGGAGCAATATGTCAAAGGGTTGGGCGAGACGCTGCCGGAGCTGCAGGAAAAGATGGGAGCGGCCCCCCGGCTGGAGAAGATGAGTTTCAGCTGCTGCGGCAGCAGTGATTTTGTGGAGCAGCTGCGGGCTGCCGGTCGGCGGCAGGTGGTGGTGACCGGCATGGAGACCCATGTCTGCGTGTTGCAGACGGTTATTGAGCTTTTGGATGCCGGCTATGTGGTGCATCTGGTACAGGATGCGGTCATGAGCCGTTCCGGCCGGAACAAGCAGGCTGCTTTGGAAATGATGCAGGCTGCCGGAGCGGTGATCAGCAGTACCGAGACGGTTCTGTTCCAGTGGCTTAAGGTTGCCGGTACCGATTCATTCAAGAAGCTGTCAAAACTGGTCAAGTAGTTTGCCTGGCGGCAGGGGGTGCCCATGATCTCCAAACTTCTGGACGGCAACAAGCGGTTTGTGGAAACGGTCTTTGAAAAGGAAAAGGAGTATTTTGCCGATCTGGCCAAGCTGCAGCGGCCAACAGTGCTCTGGATCGGCTGCTCTGATTCGCGGGTGCCGGTCAACACCATCACTCAGACCAGGCCGGGCGAGGTGTTCACCCACCGTAATGTGGGCAATATCGTGGCCACCAACGACTGGAATCTCTCAGCGGTGCTGGAGTTCACCATCAATCACCTCAAGATTCCCGATGTGGTGGTCTGCGGTCACTACAACTGCGGCGCCATCAATGCGCTACTGAACGAGAGCGAGGAAGACCGCTACATTCCGATCTGGCTGAACAGCGCCCACAAGGCAATGGAGCGGGTAGACGACCGGATCAGGCTGCTGCGGATCCAGATCCCTCCGGAACAGCGTCGTCGACTGATCGAGGAGGAAAACGTCCGCCTGCAGCTGGAACACCTGATCGAGTACCCGTTTGTCCGCAAGGCCATGCATGATGGCAAACTGTCGATCCATGGCTGGATGTACGACATGGATACCGGTGAGATCAAGGTGATGCAAAAAAACTCCATTGCCTGCCAGCCCTGACATCCCGCGAGCCGAACGGTTGCAGGTAGAACCAATCAGGCCCTGATCATGATCAGCAGCATCTTGAAACGTTGCTCCGCGTGCAGCGAATGCGGGATGTTGGCCGGCATGATCAGCATTTCTCCTGTCTGTACCTGATGCACCGTGCCGCCGATAGTGATGGCGGCTGTACCGTCTAGTATCTGTACAACTGCGTCAAACGGTGCGGTGTGTTCAGAAAGTCCCTGTCCGGCATCGAAGGCAAACAGGGTCAAGGTGCCGATCTTCTTGTCCAGCAGGGTCTTGCTGACGACAGCATCGTCCTGGTAGGTCACGGTTTCATGCATGGTAAACGGCTGACCGATCGTTATGGTGGGTGCAGACATGGTGTATCCCCTTTCGTTGCTGGCATGTGTTGCTTGCAATCAACCTTAGCGCAGATCGCCTGCGAGTCGTTTGACGCAGGTCAAAGAGCCTGATTTTGTCTGATTGTATCTTGACAAACGATTGGCCAGCCGTATGCTAGCAGCGACACTCATTTTCTCCATGAAAGGGCGCAATCATGAACGAACGTACCGGCATTATCACCTTTAAGGGCAATCCCATGACCCTGCTGGGACCAGAACTGAAGGTCGGGGACCAGGCTCCCGAGTTCAGCGTGGTCGACACCACCCTGGCTCCGGTCACCCTGGCCAGTCACAACGGCAAGATCAGGGTCATCAGCGCAGTGCCGTCGCTGGATACCCCGGTCTGCGACACCGAGACCCGTCGCTTCAACCAGGAAGCAGCCGGCCTGCCGGACAACGTGGTGGTGCTGACCGTCAGTCTTGATCTCCCCTTTGCCCAGAAGCGCTGGTGCGGTGCCGCCGGCATTGATCGGGTGACCACCCTCTCCGATTACCGCGACCGTTCGTTCGGTCAGAACTATGGCGTGCTGATCAAGGAACTGCTGCTGCTGTCCCGCTGTATCTTCGTCATTGATGCCGACGGCGTGATCCGTTATATCCAGCAGGTGCCCGAGGTGACCAGCGAGCCTGATTATGCTGCGGTGATGGCAGCGGTTAAGACCCTGCTCTAATCGTGTATCCGGTTGTTGAACGTGTGCGGGCAGGTGTGCAGCAACTGTACGCCTGCCTGCAGCGTTTTGACCGGCATCAGGGGCTGTTGCGGGCCTCGGCACTTTCATTTGATACCACTTTGGGGCTGATCCCGTTGCTGGCCCTGGTGTTTGTGGGATTAAAACTGGTCGGTATCCAGAACCTGCTGGGGCCCTATCTGGTTGAGCAGCTGGCCGGCAGCTCGTCTGAACTGGGTGTCAGGCTGATTGATTATGTCAACCGGCTGGAAGTGGGTTCGCTGGGACTGTTCGGCACGGCAGGTCTGTTGCTGATGCTGGTGATGCTGCTGGAAAACGTACGGGATGCCTTTAATGCCGTCTGGGAGGTGCAGGAGCAGCGCAGTCTGCTGCAGCGTCTTGCTCACTATCTGGTGCTGCTTGGTGCGGTGCCGCTGCTGTTGGCCACGGCCCTCGGCATTACCTCGCTGCTGCAGAGCAGAGAGCTGGTGCAGTGGCTGATCAGCACCAATCTGGTGGGAGACGGGGTGCTGCTGCTGTTCAAGCTGATTCCGTACCTGTGCAGCTGTCTGGTGCTGCTGCTGGCCTATCTGCTGATCCCCTGCGCACCGGTACGGTTTTCATCGGCTCTGGTGGGGGCGCTTCTGGCCGGAGCGGTCTGGCAGGCTGCCCACTGGTGTTATTTTCATTTTCAGATCGGGGTTGCCCGGTACAATATTATCTACGGGGCACTGGCCTTTCTGCCGTTTCTGCTGATCTGGTTTTTTACCAGCTGGCTGCTGGTGCTGCTGGGGCTGGAACTGGTGCGGTATCATCAACAGCGCGATCATCTGTCTGATCCGGCGCCGTACAGAGAGGAAGGATAAAAGGGGCATGGGGCTGGTGCGTAGATTCTTGATACTGCTGGTACTGCTGCTGCCTGCGTTGGCCATCGCACAGCCTGAACGGATCCGGGTGGTGATGGATGACAATTACCCGCCGTTTATTTTCAAGTCGCCGGAGGGCCGGCTGCAGGGGATTCTGGTTGACCAGTGGCGTTTGTGGGAGCAGAAGACTGGCATCAAAGTTGATCTGCATGCCATGGACTGGGCGGTTGCCCAGAAGCGGATGCAGGCTGGCGAGTTTGATGTCATTGATACGATTTTCAAGACCGATGAGCGGCTTCAGAAGTATGATTTTACCGCCCCCTACCAGAAGATTGAACAGCCGATTTATTTTAATCGGGAGATCAGTGGTATTCGGGATATTTCGTCACTCAAGGGGTTTACTGTGGCTGTCAAGGAAGGGGGGGCGATCATCGGCTTCCTTAAACAGCACGGCATCACCAGTCTGGCAATGTATCCCAGCTACGAGGCGATTGTCCAGGCTGCAAAGGAGGGCAAAGTCTCCGTCTTTTCTGTTGATAAACCGCCAGCGGCATACTTCCTTCACAAAATGGGGGTTAATGACCGCTTTAATCACACTGAGCCGCTCCATACCGGTCAGTTTCACCGTGCAGTAAAGAAAGGTGACCGCGTTACCCTTAAGCAGGTTGAGGAAGGGTTTGCTGCTTTGTCTCCGGCAGACCTGCAAAAAATTGAGCAGTCCTGGTATGGAACTGCTGCAGCTGTCGGCAGCAGGAATCTTGTCTGGCTTGCCTGGATTGCCGGCGGTGGCAGCCTTCTTGCGATGTTGTTGTTTGTCTGGAACCGGGGGTTACGCCGGATGGTGGAACGGAAGACCGCTGAGTTGCGCCGGAGTGAGCAGAAGTATCGCGATCTGGTGCAATGTTCCGACATTATTATCCTGCTCTGGCAGCGAGACGGTACGATCAGCTTTATCAATGATTACGGTGCCTGTTTTTTCGGTTACGGACCAGAGGAGCTGCAGGGACGAACCGTGTATGAGACTATTGTTCCCCACCATCAGAGTGATGGTCGTGATCTGTACCAGATGCTGTTGGATATCTTTGAGCATGCTGACCAGTACCGGGTTAACCTGAACCAGAATCGTCGCAAGGACGGGAGTACGGTGTGGGTATCCTGGAACAACCGGTCAGTGCTTGATGAGCGCGGATTGGTGCGGGAGATGCTGAGTGTGGGAGTTGATGTGACCGCTCGCAAAGAGGCAGAGGATGCACTGCGCCGTAACGAGCAGGAACTGATCAAGGCCCGTCAGGCAGCAGAAGGGGCCAATGAGGCCAAGAGCCTGTTTCTGGCCAACATGAGCCATGAGATCCGCACGCCGCTGAATGCCATCATCGGCATCAATTCGCTGCTGGCAGAGCGGCTGGAGGCGGGCGAGCTGCGGGAACTGGCCAAGGATTCAATGGCTGCGGCCAATAACCTGCTGGATATCATCAGCGACGTGCTGGATATCTCCAAGATAGAGGCCGGCAAGCTGGAGATTGTACAGGTGCCGTTTTCACCCCGTATGCTGATCAATCAGCTGGAGCGGATGTTCGGGGCCATGGTGCGGGAAAAGGGGCTGCGGTTTGAGGTCTCACTGGCTTCGGGTCTGCCGGATATGCTGGTGTCGGACCCGGCACGGATTCAGCAGATCGGCGTTAACCTGCTTTCCAATGCGCTCAAGTTTACCAACCAGGGGGTGATCCGGTTGCGGCTGGCCGGTGAGGCGCTGACGGACGGGCGGCTGATGCTTGAGCTGACTGTCAAGGATTCGGGTAAAGGAATCCTGCCGGAGAACCTGCAGCGGATCTTTGATCCGTTTATCCAGGAAGATCTCTCAACCACCCGTAAATTCGGCGGTACTGGCCTGGGACTGTCCATCTCCAGTCACCTGGCCGAGATGATGGGGGGTACCATCAGTGCCGAGAGCAGGATCGGCGAGGGCAGTACCTTCAGCTGTCGTATCCCCTGCGCCGTCAGTACCCGCGAAACGCTCGCGGAAGAACAGCTGGCCGGTGAGGCGCTGCGGGCATCAACCCGCCGGCTGCGTATCCTGGTGGCGGAGGATTCTGTAGTCAACTGCAAGATGATGGAAGCGATCCTGCG
>DIUB01000144.1 GCA_002422265.1 Geobacter sp. UBA6169 | reverse complement strand
CCAGTCCCAGCCCGGTGCCGCCGTACTTGCGGGTGGTTGAGCTGTCAGCCTGGTGGAAACTCTGGAACAGGCCGGCCACCTGCTCTTGACTCATGCCGATGCCGGTATCGGCCACAGAAAACTTCAGCAGCAGATCGTTTCCATGGCGTTCCAGCAGCTGCACCCGCACCACGATCTCACCCTGCTCGGTAAACTTGACCGCGTTGCCGGCATAATTCAGCAGCACCTGCTCCAGACGCAGCGAGTCACCCACCAGCACCGGCGGCACATCGGCATCCACTGCAAAAACCAGCTCAAGCGGTTTGGTACTGAGCCGGTCATGCAGAAAGGCACTCAGGTTGTTGAGCAGTTTTTCAAGGTCAAACTCGCTTGATTCAAGCTCCAGCTTGCCTGCCTCAATCTTGGAAAAATCAAGGATCTCGTTGATGATCCGCAACAGGTGGTGGCCGGCCCCCTGGATCTTGTCCAGATAATCGCGCTGTTTGGGGGTCAGGTCGGTCTTCAGCGCCAGGTGTGACATGCCGATAATGGCGTTCATCGGCGTCCGGATCTCATGGGACATATTGGCCAGAAAATCGGATTTGGCCTTGCTGGCCGACTCGGCAACATCTCGGGCCTGCCGCAGCTCGTCGGCCATCTGGTGCAGCCGGTGCTCATAGATAATAAACTCGGTCACATCCTGCACCGCAATAAAGGCACCGATAATCTGCTGTTCAGTATCCCGCATCGGCCCGATGGAGCAGTGCTGCTGCATCTGCGGCACCTGATCGGACGTGCCGTGGGGGTTTTTCATCGGAAACAGGTAATGGTGCAGTTTCTGGGAATAGGTCACATAATTGCCAAAGGCAAAGACGCTCTTGATACTGCGCACAAAACTGCCCTGGCTCAGCTCCGGGTAATAATCGCAGAGCGGATGGAGCAGGATCTCAGCCTCGCTGATACCGCTGTGCAGCGCCATCCAGCGGTTCCAGGCCAGCACCCGCAGATCGCGGTCCACCACCACCAGCCCCAGATTGATCGAAGAGGCTATCTGGGCATAATCAAACATAGGGAGACAAAAACTCCTTTATTGCCTGTTTCAGCCAGGGCATGGTCTGATAGCGGCAGATCATGAACTGGTAGCCGTTCACCTTGTACTGATCAAAACCGAACACGTTTTTGAATACAATCGCAAAGGAGTCGGCACCATCAGCCAGATTGGCAATGGTCTCCAGCACCTGATCATGGCTGAAGAAGCGCGGCGGGTCATAGGTCACCTCATCCCCCAGCAGCTCCGCCACCTTGCCGATACAGGCCCCGATGATCAGGTTGCCGATCTCCATCAGCGATTCCCGCTCCAGGGTGTCGCTCCCCTCAAACGTGTAATCAAGGGGCAGGTCATCATCAAACAGGCTCAGCAGCTTGCGACGCTCTCCATCGGGAAAGACCAGAAAACTGCTGCCGCTGAACCGGCCGTAAAAGACCTGGCTCACCATACTCAGGTCAGTGCCGTCCGGCAGCTCGCTGTGCAGATAGCTGATCAGGGCATCGGCCTTGATGATGGCAATGTAGGGAACCGACAGCAGCACATGCAGGTCGATGATCTCGGTCAGATCCGCAGCTGCCCGGCCAAAGCCGATGTTAAGAATCTCCTGCAGGGCATCCCGTTCCAGCTCGGTCAGTTCCTGTTCTGTTACCTCATGCATGGCGTCTCTCTTTCTTCCGAACCAGTTCCGTTCTGTAGCAGCCGGTCCAGCTCCTCCAGCGCCTCATCCAGCGCATACCCGGCTATCAGCTGCCCCAGACCGGCATCCGCACCACCGTAGACCGCCTCAAGCTCCGGCTGCAGTTCCTGGTAAACCCGGCCGGCCTGCAGGTCATCGGCAGCCAGCAGATTTCAGACGCGCCATTTTCCAACAGCGGACGACTGGCCCAGAGAATCCGTCCCCCTTGATCCATCAGCTGCAGCACCAGCGCCCCTGAGCCGGCCAGCGCCTCCAGCAGGCCCGGCAGCTGCGGTGCAACCACCGGCAGCAGCAGGGGATCAGGCCGCTGATTCATGCCTGCTGGTCCTGGTTACTCAGGTCGCTGTTCAGACGCCCCGTCAGCTCCTGCACCGCCGCAACCCAGGCCGGCTCAAAACGGGCCGGATCAGCCAGCCAGGAAAGCAGGCTGGAGAGCCCGTCAATGATCCCGCATGCCTGGTCAGCCCAGGCCGACACCACCAGCAGGCCGCTGTTGCGCAAACGCCCCTGCAGCTCGTCATTGGTCGCCCTGCAAAACCGCTCCAGCAGCGGGTCGCTCACCGACCGGGGCACTTGCTCCAGCCGCTCGGCCCGCAACCTGGCTGCGGCATCCTGCAACAACCGCCAGGTTTCCTGCCTGTCCGGCAGTGCCGTTGATAACTCTTCAGCCAAAAGCTCCAGCTGACGCTCAAGGGTAATGCGCGGCATGCCCCGGTTGCCCAGCACCCGTCCCAGCCAGTCAACCTGCTGCTGCAACTGTTCGACGGTCAGATCGGTCAGGGTCACCAGCCAGGCAGCATCACTTTTAGCAAACCCCTTCCCCCGCTCCTGATAGCGCAGGTCAAAATAGGGAAACTCCTCGCGACAGCGATGGGCAGCCCTCACGGCAGCCTCCAGCACCAGCGGGTCACCCGGCACCGGGTGCTGGCCCGCATCCGGATTCAAGGTGCTGGCCGTAAATCCCCAGCCCTCCTCCTGCACCGGGTACAGGGCGCCAAACAGCAACAGCAGGTGATCAAACAGCTGCAGGCAGGCCTGGACTAATCCGGCAGCGCTCTCCGCAACCAGCAGCCGGCAGTTCATGATGCTGCTGAACTCCTGCCAGTAGCCGTGGGTCTGCTCGCCATAGCCGTTGTAGTAACGGCTGCAGCTGGCTGCCAGTTCAGCGCCGAAACAGCGGGTCAGGTCAGGCAGATGCACGGTATTACCCAGGGTGGTACCTTCAAACACATACAACACCGCCAGCAGCAGTTCCGGCTGTTCAAGCCGGTAGCGGCGGATCTGCTCGGCAATCAGACGGGCCTGTTCAAGGGCTGCCAGGCAATCCGGCAGGTGTTGGCCCTCAAATACGGCCAGGTCGGCCCGCAGGTGGGCCAGCCGTGATGGCCGCGACAGGAAAAGATTGGTCAGACCGGGCAGCTGCTGCTGGGCCAGCTCATGTTCCAGGGTGCCGTGAATCACCGCCATGGCCCGCAGTTGCCCCACATAGCTCTGCAGCGGCAGGCTGCCGTTGGTCAGTGCCGTGATATAGGGCAGCTCCTCGATCTTTTGGTGCCGCTCCTGAATCACCTGTTTCAGGGTCTCCATCAGTGCTACAGTCTGCTGTGTCATGACGGTCTCTTCCTCCCTTGGTTTTCAGTCAGTTGCTCTAGCACCTTGGAATATCTATTATTTCTCATACTCCCCCTCCCTTGACGGGAGGGGGCTGGGGGGTGGGTGAAGCTGCAACCGGGCCATTCCATGGACAGTTCCCCCCCCACCCTAACCCTCCCCCGCCAGGGGGGAGGGGACTTGATAGTGTTTCAAGTATAAAGGGTTACAGGGTACTTATCAGATCCGGCGGGTCAGTTCCAGCGCTTCCGGCATGTTATTCTCCTCCCCCGGCGAGGATGACAGGCTTGTTATGCTCCTCCCCCCAGCGGGGGGAGGCCGGGAGGGGGGAGGATGCCCGGCAGCTCCTCAGTGCACCTGGTCTGCTCCGGACAGAGCCGGGTCGGCAAGCAGCCGATCAAGCTCTTCCAGGGCCTTGTCCAGGGCAAAGGCGTTGATCAGCCCCTCCAGCTGATGCGCTGCTCCACCCCACCGCTGTTCCAGTCGGGGTTTGAGGCTGCTGAACAGACGCAGGGCCTGCAGGTCGTCACCGGCCAGCAGCTGACGCAGTTCTGCCAGCTGCACCTGCAGGGCCGGCAGGTCGGTGGCGCAGCAGCCGGTGGTACGGTCAGCTGCCCCCAGATCGGCCAGTAGCGGCAGGGTCTGCTGTAACTGCTGTTCCAGGGCTGTCAGACCGGCCTGCAGTGCGGCATCATCTGCCTGCGGGCCGGTCAACTGCTGCTCAAGCGCAGCTGCGGTCTCCTGCAGGGCAACTATTCCCAGGGTGGCGGCCAGACCTTTCAGGGTGTGGGCCAGACGCCGCGCCTCGGCCTGATTGCCGCTGTCCAGGGCCTGACGGATCAGGGTGGCATCGGCGGCATGCTCCCGCCCCATCCGCTGCAGCATGGTCAGCAGGCGGACCGCCTTGCCCCGCACGCTGCGCAGACCGGCGGTCAGATCCAGGCCGGGTACCTGTTCCAGCAGCTGCAAGGCCGCCTGCTCCTGCTCGGGAGCCGGCTGATCGGCAGTAAACGGCAGCGGCGGCTGCACTGCCCGCACAGCCGCCTGCGCCGGTTTCGGCAGCCAGTTCAGCAAGGCCTGGTAGAGCTGTAACGGGTCAACCGGCTTGGTCACATAATCGTTCATCCCCACCGCAAGACAGCTGGTACGGTCTTCGCTAAAGGCGCTGGCGGTCATGGCCAGTATCGGCAGATCGCGGTACGGTTCAAGGAGACGGATCCGTCGGGTTGCCTCCAGTCCATCCATTACCGGCATCTGGACATCCATCAGGATCAGGTCATAGCGCTGCTGCTCCGCCATACTGCAGGCCTCCAGCCCGTTTTCGGCCAGATCCACCCGCAGCCCCACTGCCTGCAGCAGCTCACAGGCCACCTCCTGGTTCAGGGGGTTATCCTCCACCAGCAAAAGGTGCTGACCCGCATGGTCAGCCAGCAGCCGCTCCGGTGGCTGCTCAAGCACCCGGCCGTTCAGGATTGACGGTGTACGGATGCAGGCCGACAGGGCTGCATCAGCATGCACCTTGCCGAAGGGCAGCTCCACCCAGAAGCTGCTGCCCCGGCCCGGGCAGCTCTCCACCCCGATCCGGCCCCCCATCAGCCAGGTCAGACGCCTGCAGATGGCCAGCCCCAGACCGGTGCCGCCATAATGCCGGGTCGTGCTGGTATCGGCCTGTTCAAAGGCCCTGAAGATCCGCTTCTGCTGATCAGCGGTCATGCCGATGCCGGTATCGCTGACACTGAAACGGAGCCAGACCTGGTGCTGGTCCTCTTGCAGCTGCTGCACCGCCAGGGTAACCGAACCATGTTCGGTAAACTTGATCGCATTGGCAGCAAAGTTCAGCAGAATCTGCTCCAGGCGCAGTCCGTCCCCATGCAGCAAGGGGGGCAGCTCAGCATGGTCAGTCACCAGCTGCAGCCCTTTGGCAGCAGCTTTTTCCAGCAGCAGTGAGCTGATCGTACCGATCACCTGACGCGGGTCAAAATCCGTCAGCTCAAGCTGCAGCTTGCCGGCCTCAATCTTGGACAGATCAAGGATATCATTGATGATCCCCAGCAGGTGACGGGCCGCATCCCCCACCTTGTCCAGCTGTTCCTGCTGCCGCGATGTGGCACTGCCGCGCAGCAGGTAGGTCAGGCCGATAATGGCATTCATCGGGGTGCGGATTTCATGGCTCATGTTGGCCAGAAAGGCGCTCTTGGCCCGGTTGGCCGTCTCGGCAGCCTCTTTGGCCTCTTCAAGCTCAACCGTGCGGGCCTCCACCAGCTCTTCCAGGTGCGCCAGCACCTCGGCCTTGGCTCGTTCGCTGGCCTCGACCGCCTGCATCGCCTGCAGACGCTCCCTGGTCAGCAGCACCATGCCCAGCTGATCAGCCAGCTGACAGCCAAAGGTAATCGCATCGCCGCTCCAGAGGTGCGGTTTGTCCAGCATTTCAAAACAGATCACCCCCCGGTTACGCCCCTCGGTCATGATGCTGCAATCCAGCATCGAACTGATCCCCAGCGGCTGCAGGTACCCTTCCCGATACCCGCAGGTACGGGGGTCGGTCAGCGCATCAGCGGCATCCACAAAACGGGCGTTTCTGAGGGCTTGCAGCTCGTTGCCGAACTCCTGTTCCAGCAGCAGCATGCCGCCGGTGTGCTGCCCGGTCTGCAGCTCAAACAGATCAATGCAACTCAGCTCGCTGTAATCACGGCTGAAGAGCCAGACCGAAACCCGTGGAATCTGCAGGGCCGTGGCCAGTAATGCAGTCGCCTCTGCGCAAAACAGTTCAAACTCGCCGCTCACCGCTGAAGGGGCACTCATCAGACTGCTGAGCAGACTGTTGTACAGCCGCAGCCGGTCCGTGGCCTGCTGCTGTTCGCGGGCAACACGTTTCTCTTCGGTAATGTC
>DIUB01000071.1 GCA_002422265.1 Geobacter sp. UBA6169 | reverse complement strand
CCGGGGTGATCTTGACCACACCGGTACCAAACTCACGATCAACATAGGCATCTGCCACCACCGGAATTGCACGGTTGACCAGCGGCAACAGCACCGTGGCCCCCTGCAGGTCGGCATAACGCTCGTCTTCAGGATGCACCGCCACCGCCGTATCCCCCAGCATGGTCTCAGGCCGGGTGGTGGCTACGACAACATACCGGCCGGGCTGCCCCACCACCGGATAACGGATATGCCAGAGATGTCCTTTCTTCTCCTCGTGTTCAACCTCAATATCTGACAGTGCTGTATGACAGCGAGGACACCAGTTGATCAGGCGATTGTCGCGGTAAATCAGGCCATCGTTATAGAGTCGGACAAAAACGGTACGCACCGCCTTTGAGAGCCCTTCGTCCATGGTAAACCGTTCACGTTCCCAGTCACAGGAGGCCCCCAGCCGCTTCAGCTGACCGATGATCTGACCACCCGACTCTCCCTTCCACTGCCAGACCCGCTCAATAAACGCATCACGCCCCAGGTCATGGCGGTCCTTGCCTTCTGCAGCCAGCTGGCGTTCCACCACATTCTGGGTCGCGATACCGGCATGGTCGGTNNCCGGTCACATTGGGCGGCGGGATGACAATACTGTAAGGCGTGCGGGGCGAGGTCTCGTTGGCATGAAAATATCCCTGTGCCTGCCACTGATCGTACCATTTTTTTTCAACATCGTGGGGTTCATACCCCTTTGCCAGTTCTTTACTCGACATTACTGATTTCCCTGCCTTTATCTGGTTTTGATGAATCTTGTGGTTATACTCTCAGCCGCCGCCACGGTCAAGCTGCAGCTGGACCCTCAACTATATTTACCGGAACGTAAAAAGTAATTTGACAAAGCCCTATCTATTGCTATTTATGATCACAAGGTGTCATCAGGACACCTAACCTTACACAGAGGAGGATACGTCATGGAGAAAGACCGGATGAAATCCCTCCTGGCAGGAATGGGTATTGCCAGCCTGGTTGCAGGCCTGGCTGTCACCCCGCTAACTGCTCAGGGAGCCAGTGGCTGAGGTGGTAAGGAGGGTGCCGGGAGCACCCCCCAGAAGGAAGCCGGAAAGAGTGGCTGAGGCGGCAAGGCCGGCGCCGTGAGCGCTGACAAGGATGCAAAGGAAGACACCAAAAAGGCAAAGGACAAAAAAGCGGCAGATAAGCCAGCCAAAAAGCCGGGTAGCAGTGGCTGAGGCGGAGCAGCGGGCGCCGGTGGCGCCAAATAGAATCGGGCTTTGTTAACAGTTGCAGACACGGGGCGACAGGTGCTACTCACAACCTGTCGCCTTTTTTTAATGCAAAATCCTGACGATCCGAGCGAGGTTCCCGATGTTTCCCACCACACGCAAACTGCTGGGCCAGACCACCTGGAGTCGTCTGTTCGGTCATTCGCTGCACGACCTGCAGCCGGAATCAGTTCCACCAGTGCTTGAACAGGTGGCCGGTCTTACCCACCCTGAATGGCTGCCTGAACTGGCACGCCTTGAACTGGCCTGCCACCATGCCATGAACGTAACACTACCGCAGCCTGACCAGATACCGTCGCTGATGGTGAACCCCTCACTGCAGCTCATTTCAGTGCCGTGGCGCAATCTGCTTCCACTGCTCACCTTTGCCAAGAAGCAGGATATGGAACGGATTGAGGCAGGTGAAGAGCTGATTCTGATCTGGTCTGATCCGACGCAACGCAACCTGCGCTTTGAGACGGCACTGGCCGACCACCTGCTGGCCTTGAAGTTGACAACTGAACAGATCAGCCCGGAAGAAGCAGCTCACCAGGCCATCAAACCGGTGGCCCTGTTTGATGCTGTACTGTGGGACGCGGTCCGCAAAGGGATTCTGCTTGCACCGGAATCACGGTTGCGGCGCAACGCATCGTTTACCACGGCACAGCCTGATCAGCAGACAGCAGCAGAGGTATTCACCCTGCAGTGGCACCTGACCCAGGCGTGCGACCTTAACTGCAAACACTGCTATGACCGTAGTCAACGCCAGTCGTTCCCGCTTGAGCGTGCCCTTTCACTGATGCAGGAGCTGCGTGATTTCTGCTGGAGCCGGTATGTACTGCCCCAGGTTTCGTTCAGCGGTGGCAATCCGCTCCTCTACCCCCACTTCTTCGAGATCTATCAGGCTGCTGCCGATCATGGACTGATGACGGCAATCCTGGGTAATACAGCCGAGCGAAACCAGATCGAACGGATCATGGCTATTCAGCGGCCGGTCTATTACCAGGTAAGCCTGGAAGGGCTGGAAGAACAGAATGACCTGATCAGGGGGGAAGGAAACTTCAGGCGCACCATTGCTTTTCTGCAGATGTTGACCGACATGGGGGTACCCAACCTGGTCATGCTGACCCTGACCAGGTCCAACCTTGATCAGGTCATACCACTGGCAGAGCTGCTGGAAGGGATTACCGGCGGCCTGACCTTCAACCGCCTGGCACTGTTTGGTCAAGGGGCTCAGCTTGCCCTGCCAACCAAAGAAGAGTATCGCACATTTCTTGAGCAGTACCTGGCTGCCCTTCCCACCCACCCGGTGCTGGCCTTGAAAGACAGTCTGCTCAACATCCTGCTTGAAGAGAAAGACCACGAACTTTTTGGCGGTTGTGCCGGGTTTGGCTGCGGCGCGGCCTTCAACTTTCTGGCAGTACTTTCCGATGGCGAGGTGCATGCCTGCCGCAAGTTCCCCTCTCCCGTTGGCAACATCCTGACCCAACGTCTGGAAGAGGTCTACAATTCTGAAACCGCGGCCCGTTACCGAGAGGGATCAACCGCCTGCAGCAGCTGTTCACTCAAACCGGTCTGTGGCGGCTGCCTGGCAGTAACCGCAAGCTTTGGACAGGATCCACTGACCCAACGTGACCCTTACTGCTTCAGGACATAGTGATCAACCACCCAAGCGGCAAAGGGGAAGCTGCAGGTGAAGGCCGGCGACACCGCATTCAGCAGATGCACACTGCGGCTATTCCCTTCCACCACAAAATCCATCACCAACTCCTTGGTGCCGGTATTCAGCAGCTGGGCCCGGATTCCCGGCTTACTCCACTGGTTAAAGCCACTTGTGTCAATCTGCTTGACCATTTTCGTAGCAAGGCCGGTAAAGTAACTACGGTCGTACTTTTTCAATTCAGACAGCGCCAGAGAACGGAAACCGAAGTTATCCCCCAGAAACAGGCGCGATTCCCAGCCGATGATCTCCAACAGCTCACCAAGGCTGAAATTATCCAGTCCGTTATAGTTCTGGCGCCAGAACGCCGGGATGGCAGTGGGGCCGATCTTGATCGTGCCGTCAACAGTCACGGTATAATGCACCCCCAAAAACGGGTTCTTCAGGTTCGGCACCGGGTAGATGTTGGTTCGTACCGGCTTGTCGCTACCGGTGTATTTAAGGTAAATCCCCTTGAACGGGATGATGGTGTAGTTGTTGGAAAAACCGAAATCGCGAGCAATCCTGTCAGCATACAGCCCTGCAGCATTAATGACCAGACCGGCCTCGATGGTTACCCCTGCAGCAGTAACCACGGCGTCCTGCCCCTGTCTCCGTGCATACCCCTGACCAAACAGAAAACGAATACCAGCCCTTTCCAGATCTTCCTGCAGGGCGTGACAGACCTGTGACGGATCCACCGTTGCGGTGCTGGGGGAATACAGCGCTATTCGGGTGGTACGGGCATTGGGATCGATCTCGGCCAGTTCCTGCTCATCAATGATCCGTACCTCCACCCCGTTACGCTCGCCACGTCGCTGCAGTTCCCGCACCCCTTCAATCTCGCTCTCATCAGATGCCACCACCACTTTGTGGCACTCATTGATTGCCAGCCCCCGTTGCTTGACATACTCCTTCAGCATCCGGTTACCGTCACGGGTAAAACGGGCCTTAAGGGAATCGGCCGTATAATAGAAACCGGCATGCAGGACACCGCTGTTGCGGCCACTGCCGTGTCTGGCTACATCCGGCTCTTTCTCGATCACCAGAATAGTTGCGTCAGGAACACGGGCCTTCAGCTCACGGGCAAGAGCCAGGCCGATGATACCGGCACCAATAATCAGGTAATCTGCCTGCATCTGGCTGCTCATAGCTGCACCGGGTGCTGATGTGACAACGTCAGGAAATTCTGCAACAGCTCCATCCCGCCCTCTGTCAGGATCGACTCAGGATGAAACTGCACCCCCCAGACCGGCAACTGACGGTGACGCAGCCCCATTATTTCGCCGTTGTCCACCCAGGCAGTTACTTCCAGACAATCGGGCAGGCTGCTGCGCTCTACCACCAGTGAATGGTAACGGGTGGCACTGAACGGATTGGGCAGCCCTTCAAACAGCTCCCTGCCGTCGTGGTGGATCGGTGAAGTCTTGCCGTGCATCAACGACACACTACGCACCACCCTTCCCCCAAAGGCTGCGCCAATGGATTGATGCCCCAGACAGACACCCAGAAGCGGAATCCTGCCGGCATACTCCCGGATAGCCGCTACCGAGATGCCCGCCTCCTCCGGCGAACAGGGACCGGGAGAGACCACGATCCGGTCCGGCCTCAGTGCTGCAATATCCACAACACTGATCTCATCATTGCGTACAACCTTCACTTCTTCTCCCAGCTGGGCCAGGTACTGGACGATATTGAAGGTGAAGGAATCATAATTATCAAGCATCAGCAGCATAGCGCGACTATCCTTTGTAACGACCGGTGTTACGGACACAGGCACCGATCAGCTACCGCAAAAAATGGAATGAAGCAAATGGGCGGACTATATTCCAATTAGCCGTTTACCACAAGCAGGGGCGTACTGAAAATACCGAATGCTGCACTGCTGCCCCATGCGCCCTGCCGGGCGCACATACGAAAAGAGGCCCGCGTAATGCGGGCCTCCGGTTATAATTCGTATTGGTACCATTTGCATGGTCGGTCAGGCCGAACAACGGCCTGCTTCACGTATGTTGCTATGTAGCCCTAAAAGCCAGGCGGCGTATCCTCCATACCATCAACCTCCTGTACAACAGTAGTTAACGTCACTTCTACGTCTTAACTGCTCCTTCAGGATTTTTTGCTTCTTTTTGGGTAGCGCTCCCGTTGTTTTGATAATACCGATCCAGACTAAAAAAAACAGTCTGTTTTTTATTTTTTTAGAGGCGTATAGTTTCAAATTGTACCTCAGCGCCGCACCCTGAAGCCTGCTTTCTCCATGTCACTCAAATCCAGCACGCCTGCCGCACGGACCGCTTCCTGCCGGACCGGTTTCTTCTGCTGAACCGGTTGTGCCCTGCCGCCCGCCTCAGCCTCTTTGATAGAGAGCGCGATCCTTTTGCGTTGCGGATCAGCCGAGAGCACCTTCACCTTGACCAGTTGCCCCACTTGCACCGCATCGTTGGGATCCTTGATAAAGCGGTTGGCCAGATGGCTGACATGCACCAGTCCATCCTGATGAACACCGATATCCACAAAAGCGCCAAAGGCGGTTACGTTGGTCACCACCCCCTGCAGGATCATTCCCTCCCGCAGGTCACTGATTTCACGAACATCATCCCGAAAGTCTGCGGCCTGGAACTGCTGACGCGGGTCACGCCCCGGCTTTTTCAGCTCCTCCAGGATATCCCGCAGAGTTGGCAGCCCCACCCCATCACTGACGTACTGTTTCAGGTCGATTTTGTCTGCCAGGGACGGATTCCTGGTCAGCTCAGTCATTGACACCCCCAGGTCCTGTGCCATCTGTTCCACCAGTAGATAGCGTTCCGGGTGGACTGCCGTGTTATCAAGCGGATGTTCGGCATCGCGGATTCGCAAAAAACCGGCTGCTTGCTCAAAGGCCTTGACCCCAAAGCGGGGCACCTTCATCAACCCCTTGCGTGACCGGAACGGACCGTTTTCATCGCGATGGCGGGCAATGGCCTTACCCAGTGACGGCCCCACGCCGGAGACATAGGCCAGCAACGCCCAGGAGGCGGTATTGAGATCAACCCCCACGTAGTTGACCCCGGATTCCACCACTTCGTCCAGCGATTTTTTCAGCATGGCCTGATTGACATCATGCTGGTACTGCCCCACGCCGATACTCTTGGGATCCACCTTGACCAGTTCGGCCAGCGGGTCCTGCAGACGGCGTGCAATGGAGATGGCACCCCGTACCGTCAAATCAAGCTCCGGGAACTCCTCACGGGCGACCTCCGAGGCTGAATAGACACTGGCTCCAGCCTCGCTGACCATCACCACCGGCAGATGTATTTCCGCAGCCTTGAGGGTTTCTTTGGCAAACTGCTCCATCTCCCGTCCGGCAGTGCCGTTTCCGATCGCAATCATTTCAATATTGTAAACTGTTACCAGCCGTAGCAGCTCCGCTCGTGCCTGTTCAACCCTTCCGGCACCGGTGTGGGGGTAGACCGTGACATGCTCCAGAAACCTGCCTGTCTGATCTACGGCAGCCAGCTTTGAACCGGTACGCAGACCGGGATCGATCCCCAATACCCGTCTGCCGCCGGCGGGCGGCGCCAACAGCAGGCTCTTGAGGTTCCTGGCAAAGACCGCAATAGCTGCCTCATCAGCCAGCTCCTTGGCCTGCAGCCGCAGCTCCACCTCAATAGACGTTGCGATCAGACGTTTGTAGGCATCTTCTGCCACCGTCTCCAGCCAGGGCCTGAATATACTCTCACCTTTGATCAGACGTTTCTTAAGCCCTGCCAGGATCTCGGCCTGAGGCACCTGCAGCGAAAGTCGCAGCACCTCTTCCTTCTCCCCTCGCCGCATGGCCAGCATCCGGTGCGAGGGAATCTCCTTCAGCGCTTCCTGGTAGTCGTAATACATCTCAAACTTGCTGACCTGCTCTCTTTTGTCGGCTGCCACCTTGGTGGTCATCAACCCCTGCTCCCAGGTCAGACGACGCACCATGGCCCGTGCATCGGCATCATCGGCCAGCCGTTCAGCCAGGATATGACCTGCCCCTTCCAGGGCTGCCTCAGCACTCAAGACCTCTTTTTCCGGATCAACAAACGGCGCAGCTGCCTCCAAAGCGCTAGCGGCAGTCGATCCCTGTACTGCCATCAGATCAGCCAATGGTTCAAGACCACGCTCTCTGGCAATGGTAGCCTTGGTACGACGTTTGGGTTTGTACGGCAGATAAAGATCTTCCAACTCGGTCTTCTGACGGGTGGCCTCAATGCGGACCTGCAGCTCCGGGGTCAGCTTGCCCTGTTCGCTGATGGAGGTCAGGATAGCCTGACGCCGGGACTCAAGCTCGGTAAGATAGGCCAGACGATCCTCAATGGTCCGGATCTGCACTTCATCCAGCTCACCGGTTTGCTCTTTGCGGTAGCGGGCGATAAAGGGAACCGTAGCACCTTCAGACAGCAGGCTGATGGTGTTGGCTACCTGTGAGGTCTTGATGCCGGTTTCTTCAGTAATGATGCGAATGACAGCAGAAAACTGCTGCTGGTCGTATGCCATATCGGGGTGGTCCTCATGGATGGTCAGGGGGAGCGTTGACAAGGGATTAACCCTATCAATTAGCAGGAAAAAAGCGTATTCTTCTTTATCAAGGAGAAGCCATGATTATCAAAACAGGTGTTGTTGTATGTCATTCCGGTGCCAGTTCATGGGGAGTAGGCAAGGTTATTGAAGTAGCCGGCCTCAAGGCAACCATCCAGTTCAGTGACGGTACCACCAGAAAGATTGCCTCGTCCCATTACGCCAATCTTCAGCCTGCTGATCCAGCCTCTTTTGTAGCACACCAGGAGCATGCACCGAACGACAAGGTTCGCACCACTCCTAGAAAGCCTAAGAAGACTAAAGCACCGGCCGTCTACTCAGACGGAACACCGCGCTGACTACCAGCGTTTGGTTATCTCGATCAGATGATAGCCGAATTGAGTCTTGACCGGCCCCAGCACCTTCCCAACCTCGCCGCTGAAGACCATTTCATCAAACTCTTTTACCATCTGGCCGGGACCAAAGGCACCCAGGTCACCACCCCGCATACGGGAAGGGCAGGATGAGTTGAGCTTGGCCACCTCGCCAAAATCGGCGCCAGCCTCTATCTCCGTCTTCAGCTTCAGACATTCTTCCTCGGTTGCCACCAGTATGTGTCGTGCTGTTGCTGTTGCCATCAGGGTATCTCCACATTTCCGTTTTTATTTGAGTCCTTTTTCCGCCAGTTCAATTGCCCGACGCACCGCCATCGCCTTGTTAACCGTTTCCTGCCATTCAGTGGCAGGATCGGAATCGGCCACAATCCCGGCCCCTGCCTGCAGATGCACCTTGCCGTCCTTGATCACCAGAGTACGGATGGCAATGGCCAGATCCATGTTACCAGAAAAGGAGACATAGCCCACGGCACCGCCGTAGATGCCACGGCGCACCGGTTCCAGCTCATCGATGATCTCCATGGCCCTGATCTTGGGGGCACCAGATAAGGTGCCGGCCGGGAAGGTGGCCCGTACCAGATCAAAAGCATCATAATCCGGCTGCAGTTCACCCTGCACGTTTGAAACAATATGCATGACATGGGAGTACCGTTCGATCACCATCAACTCTCCCACCCGCACGCTACCGGTTGTGCAGACCCGCCCCAGATCGTTGCGGCCCAGGTCCACCAGCATCACATGTTCGGCCCGTTCCTTGGGATCAGCCAGCAACTCTTCGGCCAGTTGCTGATCCTGTTCCGGCGTAGCACCACGGGGACGGGTACCGGCGATCGGCCGCAGCTCCACCCGGCTCCCCTCCTTGCGCACCATCACCTCCGGCGAGGCACCGGTCACAATGGTATCGCCACAGCGCAGGAAAAACATGTAGGGGGACGGATTAAGGGTACGCAGCACCCGGTAGATATCAAACGGATCAACGGTCAGGTCACCGGACATCCGCTGCGACAGCACCACCTGGATGATGTCACCGGCGCGGACGTACTCCTTGGCCTTTTCAACCGCCGCCTCAAAATCTGACTGGCTGATGTTTGAGCTGAAACCTACCGTACGTTCAGCCGGCCTGGTGGTGCTGTGGCCCGCCACCGGTGTACGGAGTTTGAGCACCAGGGCCTCGATCCGGCTGACGGCATCGGCGTAAGCCTGTTCATGGGAAGGACTGTTGTCCAGGTCGGCAGTGGCCACCACGAGGATCTTCTGCTTGACAGCATCAAAGATCAGCAGACTATTGGTGACCATGAAATAGGAATCCCAGGCGCCGATAGTATCCGGCTTGTCAGTGGGCAGCTGTTCAAAATGCCGCACCATATCGTACCCTAAAAAACCTACCGCACCGCCGATGAAACGTGGCAGCCCCGGCACCTCAACCGGCCGGTAACGGGCAAGCTCGTCACGCAACAGAGTGGTCGGGTCGTCCAGCTCCTGCTCCGTTACCTGCTCACCACGAACCAACTCTACCCGCCGTCCTTTGGAGCGTATGATCAGCGACGCATCAGCTCCCAGAAAAGAGTAACGCGCCCATTTTTCGCCCCCCTCGATACTTTCCAGCAGAAATGCCTGCTTTCCGTTGTCTATCTTGCGAAAGGCCGTTACCGGCGTATCCATATCGGCCATGATCTCACGATAGACCGGCACCAGATTGCCCTGTCCAGCCAGTTTGCAGAACTCGTTAAAATCAGGAAATAGCATTGCAGCTCCAGTAGTTGAAATAAGGGTCGCACGCTACCACAGGGGGTAGTCACTGTCAATTATGCACCCTCCTCTTTTCATTATGATCAGTTGTGGTATAGTCACTCGCAAATACATCGGCAGGAGACCGCAATGAAACAGACCAACATCCTTCTTGAGAGCGATACCAACGAGCTGGAGATCGTCGAATTTCGAGTAGATGAGCTGGATTCCAACGGCAATCTTATCCCCTGCCACTACGGCGTTAACGTAGCCAAGGTGCGTGAGATCATCCGGCTACCCCAGGTGACCAAAGCATTAAACACCTCTGATGCGGTCGAAGGGATGATCAAGCTGCGGGAAAAAGTAATCCCGGTACTGAATCTCTCGAAAATCCTGAACAAGTACACCGGCGACATGATTGCTGACCGGGTGATCGTGCTTGAGTTCAACAACCTGATGGTAGGGGTGCTGGTACACTCGGTCTCCCGCATCTACCGTATCTCCTGGAAGAATGTAGAGGCCCCCTCATCGGCGGTCTATTCTGACCAGATCACCGGCCTGGTCAAGATGGATGACCGGATCATTCTGGTACTGGATTTTGAGAAAATCGTGGCCGAGTTCTGCTCTGCCAGCGCCCTCAAACCGCTGGAACCGGAACAACTCCAGATCTCTGAAGCACATGATCGCACCAGCAAGACCATCCTGGTGGCCGATGACTCCCCTTTTATCCGCTCAACCATGTGCTCATCGCTACGCGGGGCCGGTTACAATGTGATCGAGGCGGTAAACGGCGCCGAGGCATGGGACAAGATCCGTGACCTGATCCTGCGCTGCGATGCCGATGGAATACCGCTACGCAGCAAGCTGCAGCTGCTGATTACCGACGTGGAGATGCCCCAGATGGATGGACTGCACCTGACATCGACCGTCCGTAAAGAGAAAAACCCGCAGGAACTGCCGATCATCATCTTCTCCTCCCTTGCCTCGGAAGACAACATCCGCAAATGGCATGACCTGGGTGCCCAGCAGATACTGACCAAACCCGACCTGCCCAACCTGGTCAAATACGCTGATCAGTACACCGCCTGAACGATAAATCATGCATCATTGATCTGCATCAGGGGGCTGCTTGCCCCCTTTTTTTATGGTTGACATCCCCCCCTGTTTCTGGTTAAGTGCCGCCACCGTAAACGCCATAACCATTCAAAATAACTAAATTTTTTAAGCATAACTAAAATTTGTCGAACGGCACTTTACTCTGATCAAAACAGGAGAACCAGATGAAAAAAATCACCAAGTTCCGCAAAGTCATGGCCGCCAACCGCGGCGAAATCGCTATCCGGATCTTCCGAGCCTGCACCGAGCTGGGGATCAGCACCGTAGCCCTCTACTCGGAGGAGGACAAGCTCTCCCTGCACCGCTACAAGGCTGATGAAGCCTACCATATCGGCAAAGGCAAGGCTCCGATCGACGCCTACCTGGGGATTGACGAAATCATTGCCCTGGCGCTGAAGGCCGATGTTGATGCGATCCACCCCGGCTACGGCTTCCT
>DIUB01000028.1:27922-47285 GCA_002422265.1 Geobacter sp. UBA6169 | reverse complement strand
GGTGACCGGTTATAGCAGTAACGGTCAGTCTGATTCGGTGTTGACCTATCGCGTGAGATGATTCGGGAGTGTGGTAATGAACAGAGAGCAGATCAGTGCTGAATTTGGTGAGATTTTGAGTAGCCTGCTGCCGGGCTGCGGACCGGTATTCGGGGCTGATCAACATCTGCAGCGTGACCTGGGCCTTGACTCAACACAGTTTGTGCAGCTGGTTGTTGCTTGCGAACAACGCTTTGATCTGCAGGTGTCTGATGCCGAAATCCTGCATTTAAGGACCGTTGGTGACTGCATTGCCTACCTGTGCCGGCAGCGGGGAGTATAGAATGATGAACATTGGCGCGGGTATCATCGGAACCGGTCTGTATCTGCCGGAACAACTGTTGACCAACCAGGTGTTGGCTGATCAGTTTGGGGTTACCCCTGACTGGATCTATGACCGGACCGGCATTCATAACCGCCGGATTGTCGGCCCCGGTCAGGCCTGTTCCGATCTTGCCGTTGCCGCTGCCCGGCAGGCTCTTGCTGCTTCAGGAACAAACCCGGAAGAGATCGGTATGGTCATCGTGGCCACCTCTACCGGGGATTACCGTATGCCGTCTACGGCAGCCATTGTCCAGGGGGCGTTGAGGATACCTGCTGCAGCCTGTTTTGACCTTTCAGCTGCCTGTTCCGGGTTTGTCTATGGACTGATGGTTGGCTGTCATGCTGTTTCGTGCGGATTCAGTCCCAAGGTGTTGCTTGTCGGTGCCGAGGTGTTGTCGCAGGTTGCAGATCCCGAGGACTGCGACAGTACCATTCTGTTCGGTGACGGTGCCGGTGCCGTGGTGATCGGAGCAGTGCCGACCGGCTACGGACTGCTGGCAACGGATACGGGCACCAGCGGGTCTGAATACGGGGCACTGGTTATTCCTGCAGGGGGCAGCAGGCTTCCAGCTTCGTGTCAGACCCTTGCCGAACAGTTGCAGTACGTGCGGATGGACGGACAGCAGATCTTCATGTTCGCCATGCGGGTGTTGGGTAACTCTGCCATGCGGGTTATACGGAATGCCGGCCTGACAGTGGCGGATATCGATCTGTTCATCCCCCACCAGGCCAACCGCCGGATTATTGGGGCTGCTGCCGGGCGTCTGGATCTGCCGTTGGATAAACTTGTGATCGACCTTGAGCAGTACGGAAATACCTCCGCTGCCTCAATTCCGATTGCCCTGCATAACGCCCTGGGACAGGGGCGGATCAGGCATGGCGACCGGCTGGTACTGACCGGGTTCGGTGGCGGTGTCAGCTGGGGCTCGGCACTGTTGCGTTGGCACTCCGCTGAGGAGTGAATTTAAAGAAAGAGAGGAAACGAATGATGGGTACCATGGAAAAACTGCAGCAACTGGTTGTCAAGGTCAGCAAGGGGCGTTTGTCAGAAGCAGCGCTGACTCCGGAGGCACGGTTGAATGAGGATCTGGGGCTTGATTCACTTGCACAGTCTGAGCTGATCGTGCTGGTGGAAGATACGTTCGGCATCACCGTGGGGCTTGAGGATGCGGCAAAGGTGGCTACCATTGCCGGAATACTGACCTTTATTGAAGGACAGACCGCTTCCTGATCAGGAAAGGAAACTATGACTGGACCAGCGTATACCATACAGCCGGTAACCGTTTTCAATGCTGCAGAGGTGGCCACGGTCTTCAGATCGGTCTATGGCGATGCCTTTCCGGTGCAGTATGTGTATCATGCTGATCAGGTCATGGCAGAGATCAGTGCCGGACGGCTTGCCGCCTCACTTGCGTTTGACTGCCAGGGAAACGCTGTCGGCTATGTCTCGTCTTTCAAATGTGCCCCCAACCCGTACCTCTGGGAAGGGGGCAATCTGATAATTGTTCCGGGACGCGGCAGTGATGGGCTGGGCTGGGCGTTGATGCAGCATTACCTGCAGCCGGGAGAATTGCCCGGATTGATGTCTGACGGCATTATCGGCGAGGCGGTCTGTCATCACTATTTTACCCAGATGGGGGCGGTTAAACTGGGGTTTCAGGAGTGTGGTCTGGCGCTTGATCAGCTTGATGGCGCCAGTTTTGCTGAACATCGGCCCGATACGGAACGGGTCGCCTGCGTGGTGCAGTGTTATGAGCTGACCGATCCGGCAGGTGTCCGTTATCTGCCCGAACAGTACTTTGATTTTCTGCAGGAGATCTGCGGGCGGTTGCGGCCCCGTACACTGCTGCCCGGTTGTTCATCCCTGCCGCTAGATGGAGAGACCATCAGCACTGATCAGTTGTTTGAAGAGGCGGGAACCTGGCGTTTTTCTGTCAGCAGCGTTGGTCAGGACTGGGAACAGTTTCTGGATCAGGTTATTGCCACGAGCCGGGAGCGAAAGATTGTCTGTCTCCAGCTGGTTATTTCAACAGCACTGTCCTGCATCAGCGCGGCGGTCGAACAACTGCGGCAGCGGGGCTTTTTTATCGGAGGAGTATACCCCCGCTGGTTTGGTGATGATGGCGTCATGCTGCAACAGCTGTTTGGCAGCGAGCCGGAGTATGACGGCATCAGGCTTTACACTGGCGTTGCAAGGAAGATGCTTCGGGCTATCCGAACAGATCGAGACCTGCGCAGGAAGCAGTGCGTTGGCAGCAAGGCTGCTCTATGACACAATGGTTGACGAGTCGGCTGCTGGCCGACTTCATTGTTTGATTGTTACTCCAGGAGGTATACCGTTTTGCTTTGGCGTTTAATGTTCGTTGTACTGGTACTGTTCAGCACGGTGTCAATCTCTCAAGCAGTGCCGCTTTCTTCCATTAATCTAAGCGTGGAAACCACAGCAGCTGATCTGAGCGCCCTGGTTAACAGATCCCTTCCCCAGGAACTGTACAAGGGGCAAAGCAGCCTGGGGACGTCGGTGAAGGTGCTGCGTAGCGGCCCGATACTCATAACGGCCAACGATAACTTTATCTATCTGACTCTGCCGGTCCAGTTGACCTTCAGCTATGGTCTCTATGAAAGTTATCCGCTCCAGGCCGGACTGCGATTTAAGGCGCGGGTAAGCGTTGCCCCGGACTGGCGTCTGAAGAGCGAGCTGTACTATACCGGCCTTTCCGATAATCTGGCTGATACGGTGAAGCTTGGCCTGCTTTCCCTGAAACCGAAGAGTATGGTGGAGGGGATTACCCAGCCGGTTCAGCGATTGCTGGCACCGATTATTGATGCCAGGATCAATGATGCTATACTGCTGCGAGACAAGGTTACCCCTTTGTGGCAGCAGGCCTTCAGTCCGGTCCTGGTCAACAAGGAGTTCAGCACCTGGCTGAAACTGACCCCGCAGAGGATCGTGATCAGTCCGATGCAGGCGGTAAACAACCAGATTAGGATATCGCTTGGCGTGATCACCGGCGCTGAAATCACGGTTGGCCCCAAACCAGCTGCAGCTGCAGTACGTGCCCTGCCACCGGTTGAGCAACCGGCAACATTTGACAAAAACTTCCATCTCCAGCTGGTTACCGACATTTTTTTTAAAGATCTGGTGGCCGCCCTGCATCCGGTCCTGCTGGACAAGACCTTTGGCGAGGACAAGAAAATTACCGTCAGAAAATTCAATATAGAGAGTTCTGGAGGGCGTCTGAACGTCAACCTGACCAGTACCGGCGATTTTGAGGGCGAGCTGACCGTTTTGGCCAGGCCGGTTTACAACCCGCAGACCAACCTGCTGACCTTTGAGGATGTTGATTTTGATACCAGAAATGCCGGATGGCTGATCAGTGCCGGCAGTTGGCTGTTCAGCAGCAAGATTCGCAGTACGATCAAGGAAAAGCTGGATAGTGCCGTTGCAGACCAGTTGGTAAAGGCCCGCACCAAGGCATCCACAGCGCTCTCCTCGTTGCAGCTTACCGAACGGGCCAGACTGGTGGGCACGGTCAGATCTCTTACGCTTGGTGATGCAACCGTGTTGACGGATCGCCTGTCCATTCATGTGGTGGCGCAAGGTGAAGCAGGTCTGCTGCTGAAGTGATGCACTGGTGGAGTAAAAGTGCAGGTAGTGAGTTTTTTGTGGGGAAAGTGGGCGCATGAATATGAGAATCAGCTTTTATCTGAATGGTCTCCCGACAGAGAGTGACTGTCTGCCTGATCGTCGGGTGATTGATCTGTTGCGGGAAGACCTGGGTCTGACCGGCAGTAAGGAGGGGTGCGGCACCGGTGAGTGCGGTGCCTGCACGGTTCTGGTGGATGGCGAGCCGAAGCTGGCCTGCCTGATGCTGGCAGCCCAGCTGGAGGGCAGGCAGGTGGAGACGGTTGAGGCACTGCAGCAGACCGATGAAGGCCGGACCTTGATGACCGCCTTTGCTGAGGAAGGGGCGGTACAGTGCGGCTACTGCATTCCCGGCATGGAGATGGCCTCCCTGGCGCTGCTGCGGAAGGGCGAACCGTTGAGTCGGGACCAGATCAGGGAGGGGTTGTCCGGCAACCTCTGCCGTTGCACCGGGTATGTCAAGATTGTGGATGCGGTAGAGCGTGCCGTAAAGGAGAGCTGCAAAATCTAACAATGCTCTTTACAGTGCTATTCGTAGTGTGATTAACTATGTTAAGCACAGTGATAAGGAGACTGCCATGCCGCATATATCTGCCAATGATCTGAAAGTTAAAGGTGTTGTTGCCATAGAGGCGATGCTGGCCAATCAGCCTGAAGCGATTATTTCCGTGCGGGGCAAGGAGCGCTTTGTGGTGATGGATATGGAGCAGTACCATTATCTGAGGGAATGCGAGCTGGAAGCAGCGCTTGCCCAAACCCGCGCCGACCTTGCTGAAGGGCGTTTTGTCAAGGGAAGTCCTGAAGAGCATGTTGCCCGTCTGAAAGCAGCAGCATGAGTTGGTCACTGGTCTTTACCGAACAGTATGAAAAACGGGCGCACCGTTTCCTTAAGCGTCATCCCGAATTGGAAAAGCAGTATCTGAAAACTCTGCAACTGCTGGAAGCGAACCCGTTTCATCCTTCATTACGCCTGCATGCGTTGTCAGGACGCTTGTCCGGACTGCACTCGGTGTCGATCAATCTTTCCTACCGGATTACCCTTGAGTTTCTGATCAATGATCAGGAGATCATTCTTGTCAATGTGGGTGACCATGAGACCGTCTACTGATGAATAGGGAGTACTACCCCATGAACCAGGTTCACATGCCGACCACGGTTGCAGAGCTGTTTGGTCTGCTGGGTAGTCATCCAGGCGCCCGGCTGATGGCCGGCGGCACAGATCTGCTGGTGGCGCTGCGGCACACACAGCAGTATACCGGAACAATACTCTGTCTGGAGCGTATCGCTGAACTGTCCCGGATTGAAGAACAGCCGGACGGCAGCGTCAGCATCGGCGCCGGAGTCTGTTTCAGCAAAATCACCAGCAGCCTGCTCCTGCAACAACGTTATCCCCTGCTGACCCAGGCCGCGTCAACGGTTGGTGGCCCGGCTATCCGCACCATGGCCACCATCGGCGGCAATAGTGTAACTGCTTCCCCTGCTGCTGATTCCCTGCCGGCGCTCTATCTGCTGGATGCACGGCTTGAGCTGCGCACTGCAGCAGGCCAGCGCACCGTGGCGATTGATGCGTTTATCATCGGTCCGCGCAGGACCATGCTGCAACCGGGGGAAATAATCAGCCGGATTATCCTGCCTCCCGCAGAGGATTGGACCATCCAGCGCTTTGAAAAAGTGGGGCGCCGCAAGTCCCTGGCCATTGCGGTGGCATCACTGGCAACTCTGTTGCGGCTGTCTGCTGACGGCACAGTGCTGGAGGCCCGTTTTGCCTGGGGCAGTGTCGGTCCTACGGTGATTCGGTGCAGAGAAGCAGAACAAGCTGTAATCGGCAAGCGGCTGTCTGAAGAAACCCTGCGTGCTGCAGCTGAACTCGCACGTCAGGCAGTCAGCCCGATTGACGATATCCGTGCCACTGCTGAGTATCGCCGCACCGTGGCCGGTAATCTGCTGTTGCGACTGCTTGATTCATGACCTCCTCTTTGTTTTCACGTCCCTTCCTGCTGCTGTTGACCCAGTTTCTGGCGGTCTCCACGGTGGTGGCCCTGTTCTTCCCCCTGCAGGAATATCTGCAGCATCTGGGGATAGCTGACTCTTCAATCGGTTTTATTCTGGGTGCCGATGCCCTGGCCGCCCTGGTGGTGCAGGCGCTGATAACCCCCTTTATAAACGCCCGCACTGCCCGGCGCTGGTTGCTGGGCGGGGCGTTGCTGCTGGGACTGTCCCTGTTGCTGGAAGGCAGTGTAACGTCTGCGGCCATGTTTACGGCTGCCCGCCTGCTGCAGGGGGCCGGTTTCATCTGTGTGGTGGCTGGCCTGATGCCGCTATTTGTCCTGTGTATCCCCCGCGACATGAGCGGCAGGGCCTTTGGCTGGATTTCCCTTGTCCGCTTGGCACCATACGCAGCGGTGCCGCCGTTGTTTGATCTGTTGCAGGTCAGCCCGTCCGCGCTCGGAACGGTGCTGCAGTGGAGTTCGCTGCTGGCCCTTGCCATAGTCGGCCTGCTCTGGCTGTTGCCTGTTTTTGAGCAGGAACGGCTGCCTGCTCAAAGCGCCTCTTTTGAGGGTATGCGTCAGAGTCTGACCAATCCGGCTGTTTTACTCCTGCTTGGGGCCACTATGCTGCTCTATGCCGGGTATGCAGCCACTTTTTTCTTTTTAAAAGGGTTTGTACAGCATACTGGTCTGCACAGTGGCGGTGTTTTTTTTACCCTGGCCACCCTGGTGATGATGGTGGTCCGCTTGGCAGGCGGGTCCTGGTTTGACCGCTACGACAAACGGCACCAGAACAGCGCCTCACTCCTGTTGGCTGCCGTTGCAACGGCAGCACTGCCCTGGATTACTAGCGATGGGGCACTGCTGGTCCTGGCGGTCCTGTGCGGTCTTGGCTGGGGCGTGGCCATGCCGCTTCTGAATGCGCTGCTGTTTGATCGTTCTCCTCCTGAACTACGAGGGTTGAACCAGAACCTGTCGCTGATCATGCTGCAGGCCGGTTTCTTTATCGGTCCCTGGGCTGGCGGTGCCCTGCTTGCCGGTGGCGGGTATGGTCTGCTGTTTACAGGGAGTTCCAGCCTGCTGCTGCTGGCAGCGCTGGCCTGCCTGCTGGTGAAAAAGAGCGATGCCTGACCGGGTTGCCCTGATACGAAAGATCGCAGTGCAACTACAGGATGCACCGCTGCGGCTGGCACTGGTGGTGGCCCGTCACGGCTCTGCCCCCTGCGCGGTGGGTGATCTGCTGCTGCTGGATCAGGCAGGACAGGTGAGCGGTACCGTGGGCGGCGGCAGACTTGAGCAGGAGGTGATTGTCGGCCTGCAGCAGCTGACACCGGATGCGGGTGGCGGGGGCGTGCGTCACTTCCATCTGGTGCCGGAGCAGGATGGCATGCCCTGCGGCGGTGCGGTTACGGTTCTGCTGGTCAGACTGGAACCAGCGCTCCAGCCGTACTTTGCGACCGCATCTCGCTGTCTTCAGCAGGGTATACCTTTTAAACTGCGGGTTGCGGTGGATGTTGCAGCACAGGTGACCTGGCTGGAGGCAGATCAGACTGATACAAACGGGCAACTGTTTGAGATACCGGTTGCTCCGAACCCGGAGCTGCTGATCTTTGGAGCCGGTCATATCGCCCAGGCCCTGGCGCCGATGGCGCAGTTGGCCGGTTTTACGGTCACCGTGCTGGATGATCGGCCAGGCTATCTGGCTGCCCATCCCTTTGCAGCAGGGATTGAGGTGGTGTGCCTGGAACGCTTTGAAAAAGTCTTTTCAGGCAGGGATGCTGGTGTAAACAGTTTTCTGGTGATCGCCACCTATGATCATGACTATGACCGGACTGTGTTGGCACAGGCGCTGGCAACCGGAGCGGTTTATATCGGCATGGTGGGCAGCCGGCGCAAGCGGGGAGAGCTGTTTGGTCTGCTCCGTCAGGCAGGATGCAGCGAAACTCACCTAGCGCGGGTACATTGCCCGGTGGGGCTGGCCATTGGCGCTGCAACACCGGCAGAGATAGCAGTCAGCATCCTGGCTCAGATGATTTCAGTGCGGCGAGGCAGGGGATGATTACCGCTGCCGTCATCCTTGCCGCCGGTTTTTCCAACCGGATGGGGCAGGACAAGGCGCTGCTGGAGCTGGGTGGCATGGGTGCACTGGAGCGGCTGGTAAACAGGTATCAGGCCGCCGGTATCAGCCGGATCAGCGTGGTGGCGGGCCGTAATTATGAAGCCCTGCAGCAGCTGGATTTGCCGGTGACCTTGTTGCATAATCAACAGCCTGAAACTGGTATGTTCTCGTCGGTCAGGATCGGCGTTGTGCAGCTGACAGAGGATGTGGAGACCTTTTTTGTGCAGCCGGTGGATTGCCCGCTGGTCAGGGTATCGACTCTGCACCGACTGCAGGAGGAACTGCAGCAGTGCGATGTTGATGCACTGATACCCTGCTGTAACGGCCGCAAGGGACATCCGCCGCTGCTCAAGGCGTTCCTGCGGGAGCGGATTGCTGGGTATGGGGGACAGGACGGCCTGCGGGGGCTGTTGGCTGGCTGCTTGATCGGGCTGGTGGCTGTACCTGATCAGGGGGTGCTGCTGGGGATGAATACACCGGAGCAGTTTCAACAGCTGTGCCGTTATCTGGCAGAGCAGGCCGGATGAGGATGCCTGGAGCTGAGGAGGAGGAGAGTATGCAGCATGATAATGCAGGTCTGCAGCAGTTGCTTGAAAAAATCGCCAGGGTGGCTGCCGGAGATTATTCCAACGATATCATGGCCCTTACCACCGAGGCCACCCCTGAGCCGATCAGATCCATTGCCGAGGCCATGGGGCTGATGATGGTCAAGGTGGAGGCCCGTGAGTTCAGGTTGGAGCAGCTGGTTGATGAACTGCGTGAGCTGAACGAGCGGATCAAACAGAATACGCTGCAGACCGTGGCGGCCATGGCTCAGGCCCTGGAGGCACGGGACAGCTACACCAGGGGGCATGCCGAACGGGTAGCCGCCCTTGCGGCCGAGATTGCCGAGGAGATGGGACTGGATCAGGAGCGGGTCGAGCTGGTGCGGACAGCCGGAGTGTTGCACGATATCGGCAAGATCGGCTGTTCAGACCGGATCTTTCAGGACCATGGCCCTAAAAACCCGCCCGATGTGGTCAAAGAGATCCTCAGTCATCCACGGGTAGGGGCAGAGATACTTTCCCGGCTAGAGTTTCTGGATCAGGTTACTGCCGTCATCGTTGCCCACCACGAACGGGTGGACGGCAAGGGCTATCCTCACAAATTGCCGTTTGAGCAGATTCCACTGGAGGCACGTATCATTTCTGTTGCTGACGGTTTTGATGCCATGACCACTGACCGCCCCTATCAAAAAGCCCGTACCTGGGAGGTTGCCCTGGGAATCCTGCACAGTGGTGCTGGCGCCCAGTGGGATGGCGACTGTGTGGCTGCCTGTGCGCAGGTGCTGGCGCGGAAACAGGCAGCAGCAGTCTGATCGACTATGGAGCAAAGGAGGGAGTACCATGAACTATCAAGATCTTCTGATTGAGATCAGCGACGGCATCGCCACGGTAACGGTGAATCGTCCCCAGGCAATGAACGCCATAAACCTGAGCACTCTGCAGGAGCTGGCCAATGCCGTACAGTTGCTGATCAAGGCATCGGATGTCAGGGTGGTGATTATCACCGGCGCAGGCAGCAAGGCATTTATTGCCGGTGGTGATATCTCGATGCTGGTGGGGCTTGACGTCTGCGCTGCCCGTGAACTGGCGTTGTTGGCGCAGGGGATCTGCACTGCCATGGAGCAGGCACCCAAGCCGTTTATTGCTGCCGTGAACGGCTATGCCCTGGGCGGAGGGTGTGAGCTGGCCATGGGCTGTGATATCCGTATTGCAGCTGACACGGCCCGTTTTGGTCAGCCGGAGATCAACATCGGCACCCTGCCTGGCTTTGGCGGCTCACAGCGTTTACCCCGCCTGATTAGCAAGGGGAGGGCGCTGGAGATGGTCTTGACCGGCGATATGATCGATGCGCAGGAAGCCTGGCGGATCGGCCTGGTGAACAAGGTGGTGCCTGCTGCTGAACTGCAGTCTGCAGTGCGTGAGCTGGCCCTGAAGCTGGCAGCCAAAAGCACGGTTGCTATGAAATTCTGTAAGGAGGCGGTGCAGAACGGGATGGAGATGGACCTGCCCCATGCCTGCAAATATGAGGCAGACCTGTTTGCCTTGAGTTTTTCTACTGCCGACCAGAAGGAAGGGATGCGTGCCTTTCTTGAAAAGCGGAAACCGGTGTTCAGCGGGCAGTAATCAGGACGCTTACTGACACTGATATATCCTGAGCCAGTCAGCATAAACAACATCACGGATTTTCAGCGCCCTGTCGGAGTGCAGGTGAATCCCTTCCCAGTGAGGCCTTCCGGCAATCTTCTGCAGCATGATGCCGTCGTCATCAAACCAGCGCGGAAAAATACCACCGAAGAAAAAACCGCGCTCTCTCACCTGTTCAACCGCGTCACCGGTCCAGGGCAGGCTGCTTTTCAGCCAGAGCTGGATTACCTGCACCTCCTGGCCTGCACACTCCTCAAGGACGGCATCTAGTTGTTGTGTGAAATCCTCGCCTGCCTCGGTCACCGCCAGCCTGACCAGTCCAATCTCCCGGTGCCATTTGACTGACAGTGTGGTCCGCTGCCCGGCCGGTATTTTTACTGTGGATACCGATAACGCGCGTTGGTCGTCAAAGCCGTCGTACAGGTAGCGGATAATCTCTTCATATCGTTGTGGTACATAGACCTGATGGGGTTTGGAAACAAAACTGCGGAATGAATCGAGTACCGCGATCCTGCCGGTATCCGGTGTGTCTCTGGCATAGATCTCCCCCGGCATCAGATCCAGTTCCAGGGCGGTATCAATGCTTTTGATATGGGCGCAGGCCTTCTGGGTATGCAGATGGTTGCAGACCGATTCGCCAAAATAGGTTTCGGCATCGGGTAGCGTGGTCAGAAGCCGCTCTACATGCTCAAACATGGCCCGGCCGACCCCGCCACCCCGAAAATCAGAGGAGACAATCCCCTGTACCAGTTCGTAGATTCCCTTGTACGGAGCAGACCGGCAGAGGGCTGCATAGGAGATGACCTGGCCGGTCTCCGAGCGGGCCACAAACGGCAGATAGCTGTCGCTGTTTGCTGCCTCGATAAGCTGCTGCGGGTCATAGACGCGTCTGATCGGATAGGCATCGCCATAAACTTCAATGAACAGGCGTGTAACCTGTTCGGCATCGTCAGGCTGAAACGGCTCAAAACTGATAGGTGGTTTGGTTGTCATGCCGTTAAAGGTAGCATGTTCAGAGGGTGATGCAAGCAGGTCGTCACCGTTTTTTTGACAGTTCAGCAAAATGTGGGATAATTGAACCCATATATTCCATTGGGCGACGCGGAACGCCTGCACGAGCCCTGCCGGATGTTTTCCGGCATATTCTCGCCCGTCTTCCTCGCCAATAGCTACGGCTATTACCTTGTCAAACGGACGAAAATCTGCTCGAAAACCATCTCGGCAGCATCTCGTGCCCCAATGGAAAATCTGGGTTGAAAAAAGTAAAGGAGCGCCGATATGGATTTTTCACTTTCCGACCAGCAATTACACATACAGCAGATCTTCAGGAAACTGGCCGAACAAGAGGTGGCTCCACATGCAGCTGCGTGGGACAAGGAAGAAAGTTTTGATCCGATCTATACTCTTTTCAAGGAGAAATTTGCGCCACTGGGTTTGATGGGGCTTACGTATCCTGCGGCGTACGGGGGTGGAGGCGCTGACTTTGTATCCTACGTACTGGCGCTGATCGAGCTGAACAAGGTCTGCGCCTCAACCGGCCTGACCTATTCGGTGGCGGTTTCTCTTGCGGGGTGGCCGATATTTACCTACGGAACAGAAGAACAGCGGCAGCGCTATTGCGTGCCGATGTTTCAGGGAAAACGGCTGGGGGCCATCTCTCTGACTGAGCCGGGTGCAGGCAGCGATGCTGCTGCACAGCAGACCACTGCTGTGGCGGATGGAGACAGCTTTATCCTGAATGGTGAAAAATGTTTCTGTACCAATGCCGGCTACGCGGATATCTACATAGTTTTTGCCATGACCGACAAGAGCAAGGGGTACAAGGGGATCAGCGCCTTTCTGGTGGAAAAGGACACACCCGGTCTTACCTTTACCAAGCAGGAGGAAAAATTGGGGATGCGTGCAACGGTTCAACGTAATCTGCTCTTTGAAAACTGCCGCATCCCGAAGCAGAACCTGCTTGGCAGGGAAGGTGAAGGGTTCAAGATCGCCATGTCTACTCTGGACGGCGGCCGGATAGGGATTGCCGCGCAGAGCGTTGGAATAGCCCTGGGCGCATATCAGTACTCTCTTGCCTATGCAAAGGAGCGGGTTCAGTTTGGCAAGCCGATCTGCCAGCAACAGGCGATTGCCTTCAAGCTGGCGTCCATGGCAACGAATATCGAAGCTGCCCGCTTGATGACCCTGCATGCTGCCTGGCTTAAGGATAGCGGACAGCACTACTCAACGGCGGCTGCAATGGCCAAGATGTTCTCCTCGGATACAGCTGTGGCGGTTACCACCGAGGCGATTCAGATTCTTGGCGGTCAGGGGCTGCTGCGTGACCACCCGGTGGAACGGATGTTCAGGGACGCCAAATTCACACAAATCTATGAAGGCACCAACGAAATCCAAAGGTTGGTTGTTTCCGGGGCTCTGCTCAAGTGATGTCCGGAAGAAGGGGTGGCCGCAATGCATGTAGAAGAAAATCAGGAGCCGTTACCGCCTGAAATTGATTTTTGTGTGGATGATTTTCGACCGGAGGACGCCGAAGGGTTGACCAGGCTTTTTCAGTCAGTCTATGGCGATGGCTATCCGATCCGACTGTTTTACGATCCCCAGGCGATTATCAGCGCCAATGCCGACGGAAGCTATTACAGTCTGGTGGCACGTCTGTCAACCGGTGAGATTATTGGCGCCCAGCATCTCTACCGTTCCGCTCCGTATCAGGCACTTTATGAGTGGGGAGTAGGGCTGGTGCTCAAAGAGTACCGTTCTGCCGGTGTTTTCAGCAGGCTTGCCGTTTTTTTGCATGATGATTTTCTTCCACGGACGCCACATATTGAAGAGGTCTTTGGCGAGTCGGTCTGCAACCATACCCATATGCAGAAGGCAGTGCTGCGTTGCGGATACTGCGAAACCGCCATCGAGGTGGCTTTAATGCCATCAGAGGCCTACCGGAAAGAACAGAGTGCTGCGGGACGGGTGGCAACCATTTGCAGCTTTCACTGCCGCAAGCCCAGACCGCAACTGGTATACCTGCCGGCCGCATATGATCCTGAACTGCGTGAGATCTACTCCGGGCTTACTGATACCCGTGAACTGGCGTCTGCTGTCAGGGGGGTGTCAGCGGGAAAGGCAACCAAAGCTGAAATGTCGATCTTTGATTTTGCGCAGGTGGCCCGCATCGCTGTTCACGAAGCGGGTGATGATCTGGGGCTTTGCATTGCTGCCCATGAAGAGGAGGCTGCAACCAGAAAGGTGGTAGTTTTTCAGGTCTGGCTGAATCTGTCAGAGCCATGGATCGATGCTGCAGTAGAGACGCTCCGTGCTGCCGGCTATTTCTTTGGCGGAGTCCTGCCGCGCTGGTTCGACAACGACGGTCTGCTGATGCAGAAGCTGCTCTGTCCGCCTGATTTCGACGGTATCGTGCCGGCATCAGAGCGTGCGAATCGTCTGCTTGAGGTTATTCGTTCTGATTGGGAGCGTGTAGCCTGCATAAACCAAAATCGATGAATCAGTAACCTGTTTTGAGCTGACCATTACCTAAAGGAGTGATGAAGCATGGAACATGCAATCAACTATCACGATGGAGTCTGCGAAATAATCCTGTCAGGGCGGTTTGACTCTGTTGCTGCACCGTTATTTGACGTCTGGCTTGATGAACATGACACGCCGGAAACCACGGGGTACCTGCTGAATATGCAGGAGGTGCCGTATATCACCAGCGCCGGTCTGCGCAGCATCCTGAAACTGCACAAGCGTGCTGAAGAAAAAGGCGGCCGGGTGGCCCTGTGCAATGTGATTCAGGCGGTGCAGGATCTGTTCAAAATGGCCGGATTTTTAACCTTCATGAATCTGTATGACTCCAGGGATGCGGCTCTGGAGGCCTTGTCCGGCTGACCCTAGGGAATGAAGCAGTCATCAGTGCCAGCGGTACAGTGCCGCCCCGAAGGTCCACCCGGCTCCAACCCCGGCAAAGGCGATCAGGTCGTCTTTCTTCAGTTTGCCTTCGCGGTTCAACTCGTCAAGCAGCAGCGGAATCGTGGCGCCGCAGGTGTTGGCGTAGCGCTCCATATTGTGGCAGACCTTTTCAAACGGGATGCCAAGCCGCTCGGCCATCTTTTTCAAGGCCCTGATGGCCGGCTGATGGGGTACGACCCAGGTAATGTCCTCCTCAGACAGTCCGCAGCGCATCAGCACCGAAACAATCGAGCCGGGCAGTACTGAGGTGGCAGCCTCGTAGACCGAGCCGCCGTCCATGGTAAAGGAGTTGTCTCCTTCGTAGACCGTGAAGCCGTCGGTAAAGTTGGTGTCCGAGAAGATCCGTGCCTCAAAGAGGCTGTTTTCGTAATCACTGGCGGTCAGCAGCACTGCCCCGGCTCCGTCTCCGAAGAAGACACAGTCGCGACGCTTCCAGTCAATCAGGGATGACGTGACATCGGATGCAATTACCAGGGCGTTCTTGTGGGCGCCGGAGCGGATCATGTTGGCGGCAATGGCCAGGCTGTACATGAAACCGGAGCAGATCGCCACGATATCAAAGGCCGGGCAGAGGTTGCTGATCCCCATCTTGTGCTTGGCAAGACAGGCGGTGGAAGGGGCCTTGCGGTCAGGGGTGTAGGTGGCCAGTACGATCAGGCTGACCTCTTCCTTGTCAATCCCTGCATTTTCAAGGGCAGCAAGCCCGGCGCGGGCTGCCAGATCAGAGGCCGACTCATTGACGGCAACCCGTCGCTCCCTGATCCCCAGCGTCTCCCTGATCCAGGTGTCGTCGGTATCAACACCGCTGTCGATGATGTCCTGATTGGTGACGATCTTGTCCGGTACAGCAGAGCCGGTACCGGCGATACGGATGTTTTTCAGTGAGTAGTCCATGGTTGCTCCTGACATGGTTTCCCGATAATGAAGAACAGATTGAGCATACAGCAGCATGTTGAAATTGCAAGCTACCGGAGGCACGAAAATGGACAAGGCAATAACAGTGGTCGGCGTAATCGGCGCCGGGATTATGGGTGGAGGTATTGCGCAGGCAGCAGCCACAGCAGGCTTCACGGTTATGATCCATACCCGGCGTTCCGAAGCGGTTGAGGAGATGTTTTCAACCATCAGGGCCAGTCTGGAAAAACTGCACGGAAAAGGGCTGGTTGCAGAAGAACCGTCAGTGGTACTTGCCCGTATCATCCCCTGCCGTGATCTTGCGTCACTTACCGGTTGCGGTCTGGTGGTGGAAGCGGTTGCCGAGCAGCTGGCGGTAAAGACAGAGCTGCTGAAGCAACTGGAAACAGTGCTGACGGACCAGGCCATCCTTGCCACCACCACCACCAGTCTCTCGGTAACAACCCTTGGCGCTGCCTCAGGCAGGCCTGACCGGTTTGTCGGCATGCATTTCATGAATCCGGTGCCGTTGATGGAGCTGGTTGAACTGGTGGCCGGGGATGAAACCTCGGCTGAAACCATCGCTTTTGCCAAAGAGATGACCGCAGCGTTGGGCAAGACCTTTGTGGTCAGCAAGGACCGCCCCGGTTTCATTACCAGCCGTCTGCTCTGCACCCTGGTCAATGAGGCCTTCGAGATGCTTGAAGAGGGAGTGGCCACTGCAGAGGAGATAGATACCGCCATGAAGCTGGGCGCCAATTTCCCGATGGGGCCGCTGGCTCTGGCCGATCTGATCGGGCTGGATGTCTGCCTTGCCGCCATGGAGACCATGGCGGCAGGACTTGACAGCCATAAGTATGCCCCTTCCTCCCTGCTGAAAGAGTACGTTGATCAGGGGCGCCTGGGGAGAAAGAGCGGGCAGGGGGTCTACCGGTACGACGGACAGGCCAGGAAACAGCCGTAAGCGGTCAGGAAGCGCTCACCCCGTAGGTCTTTGCCAGCATACTCTGGTCGGTGCGGGAGTGGACGAGCCGTGCCAGGGCATCGCAGAACAGACGCATCTCATCGCGCTTGACCATGCTGACCCGGATCCAGCCGGGGAAGCGGAACCCGGTCATGGTACGGATCATGAACCCCTGCTGCATCAGCAGGCGGTAGGCCAGTGTGTCGCTGAACGGCAGTTTGATCATGGCAAAGTTGCAGTCACTGGACAAGATCGGCAGTTTCAGGGCAGCACACTGTTCTGCCAGCATCTGCTGTCCTTCTTGTACCATGGCGCGGGTAGCCCTGATAAACTCCAGATCATCAAGCGCAGCCAGCGCTGCTTCCTGGGCAATGCTGTTGACCGAATATACGATGGCGGTCTTGCGGACAATATCCACCACCGCTTCTGACCCGGCCAGATAGCCTATCCTGAGGCCTGCCAGGCCAAACATCTTTGAGAAGGTGCGAAAGATAATCAGGTTCGGGTACTGCGGCAGCAGCGAGATGCCGTCAGGGTAGTCAGGCTGATCCATGAACTCGAAATAGGCCTCATCCAGCACCACAATATGGTTTGGTCCCAACCGGTCCAGGAAGCGGGTCAGCCGCTCACGATTCCACCAGCTGCCGGTGGGGTTATTGGGATTGCAGATAAAGACCAGTTTGGTGCGACTATCTACCAGCCCCAACAGTCCCTCATCATCAAATCCGAAATCATCAAGCGGCGCCAGTTTTACGCCGACGCCGGAAAAGCGTGCAATCCATTCATAGACTGCAAAGGTACGGTCAGCGGTAACGATGTTGTCTCCCTGCTGGCAGAAGGCCTTGATCACAAAGCTGATCACCTCGTTGGCGCCGTTGCCGAACAGGAGCTGTGATACCTTGATCCCCAGGTAATCAGAAAGCCTGATTCGCAACGGCTGGCAGTCACCGCTGGGATAACGGGCTACCGATGCAGGATCAAAGGATTTTAAAAAAGCTGCTGCCGCCGGGGGTGGTCCAAACGGGTTTTCATTGTTGTTCATCCGCACCAGACGTTCTACGCCAAACATCTTGCGCAGTTCGCTATCCGGCGGTGAGGGGACGTATGCCTCAAACTGCCGCACATGCTGCGGTACCAGAAGGTCAAGTGGCGGCAGATTCATTGCTGGACTCTCTGGCGGTACAGCTGCAGCAGATCACCCTTGCCCCCCCAGGGGACCAGAATGCGCGGGATAAAGCCACTGGCCAGCAGATGCTGACCAAGCAGGGATTGGAAGGGGTGCCCGGTATCCAGCGTACAGCAGACCGTTGTGTAGCCTTCGTTGTCCAGCAGATCAAGATGTTCGGCCAGCACCTGACCAGCATCACGTCCCACCAGCAGCGGAGTCAGCTGTGCCATGCCGGCAGCCCGGTTCAGCCGGGACCCGAACAGGGTCAGTCCATCACCGGTTTCACCGCTGTCATGATATTCCCGTATATCCCGTGACAGGGCCATGCTGCTGCTCCATCGCGTATAGAACGGTAGCAGTTCCTGTGGCAGCCAGGCCACAGCACCAAACTCCTCATCCAGCATCCGGTAGCCGGTCCAGACCGTGCCGTTGGGGGTCTCAAGAGCGCCGGAAGGTTCAAAACCGGCACTGGGCGGCAAGGCCTGGGGGGCATACAGTACCATCCCGAGAAACCTGCTGCGGCCAAACTGCAGGCAGAGACGTTCACAGAGTTGATCCACCAGCAGCCCGGAATCGGCAGGATTGTTCAGATAGGGGCCAAAACACTCAACAATCCTGCGTTCAGCGGTGCGCCAGATCAGGCCGCCGGACAGTTCTCCCTGGTCGGTCTGCGCCAGAAGTACGCCGTAGTCACTGCTGGCCAGCTTGTCCAGCAGTCGCCCCTCCGGAGTAAACTCTTCGGGAAACTGGGTTGCGGCATACTGTGCTGCAATCAGGCCTGATAGTTGTTTGACCGCATCAGGGGAAGGTGTGTCAGAGATGCTCCAGGGCTTCAGCTGTGTTGGCGGGGTAAACGGCTGACCTGCTGCCGGATACCTGCGCTCCTTGCGCAACAGGATCTCCCAGCCACCCTGCGGTATCTGCTGTACGCTGAACTGGTCGCAGGCGCGGGAGGCCAGAAAGAGCCCCATCCTGGCAAGGCCTTCGTCAGTCTCATGGTCAGGACGGGTGGTGATGTTGAAGATCCGCAGGTCAGGCGGAGGCTGGGGAAAATGGAAACAGACCTCGGCAGCATAGCGCAGATCGCGGAACTTGAGTCCGACTTCGCAGCCCGGCATGGCATTGCAGAGCGCAAGAAACAGCTCTTCAACCGACAGCGTCAGCAGGGCATACTCCCGTTCTTCAAACCCTGCAGTTCGGGCCGCACTTTCTACAAAGGCCACGGCTACCGGCATCCGGGCAGGATCAAGTTCAAGCTTCAGTTCCATGCTGTCCTAACCTCCACCATGCTGTGTACGTTTCCAGTCATCCTGCACCAGTTCACGGATGCTACCTGACCGTTCCGAATGCAGCTGCATCTCCTCAAAGCCGGGATCAACAAAAAGTTTTTGCATCAAGAGGCCGTCACCTCCGAACCAGACCGGCAGAAACCCTCCCAGAAAGAACCGTTCCTGACGCATCAGATCCACCACCGGTCCGGCCCAGGATCTGTCAAGCGGAACAAAACACTGCAACAGGGCATACTGCTTGTCACGCAGATCGCTTTCCAGAGCTCGCAACCGGTCAGCAAGGTCATCGCCCCCAGCAGTGATGTTGCAGCGGGCCACACTGGCTTCGGGGAACAGTGCTGATTCAAGTATGGCTGGTGACGATGGCAGGCTGATATCGCTTGTAATCAGTTCCCGGTCAAGGGTGCACCCCTCCAGCAGAAATGTAATCTGTTTACGATAGCTCTCAGGTATGCAGAGCTGACGTTGGTGATCCTGCACAACCTTGAACGCCATCAGGCATGACACCCGGCCCTGGGCGCTCTGTTCTGTCTCATACGCCCGGGCAGGCATCAAAGCCGGCTCAAGGGCCATCTCCACCGCACCGGCCTGTCGAGTCAGCTTCTGGGTAGTGGTGTGATTGCAGACCGCTTCGCCGAAAAAAGCATCAATCCCCTCGGATCCCGGCAGGGTCATCAGCAGCTGGCTGCAGCGGGCAAAGGCCAGGGTACCCCGGTACGACGGCAGGGTCAGGCCCAGTCCAAATTCAAACAGCCCGGGATTGGGGGCAGAGCTGCGGTA
>DIUB01000028.1:0-27827 GCA_002422265.1 Geobacter sp. UBA6169 | reverse complement strand
CACAAAGTCGTTGATGGTTCTGAGCTGCATGGAGTCGCTGTCTGAAATCTTGACCTTGTATTTTCCTTCCAGTGCCACGGCAAAGGCGGGGCAGTCCACGGAATCAACTCCCTGTCCAGCCAGTGGAGCAGCAGGATCCAGTCCGGCCACCAGCCCTTTGTCCATCCCGATCTGCAGCATCAGTTCTTTCATCTCCTCTACGGTTGCGGCCATGGTGTTCTCCTTTTTGTGGTGTGATCTGGGTACGTCTATGCGATTAAACATACCCTAAAAACAGCAATGTGCAACGCGGGTATTCTATTTTTTACGCTGCCGCTTTCAGTTCAATCGATTCTCCGGCGGGCGCTGGCATTACCAAAGACCCATCCAGACCTTCNNTAGAATTGGCCGCTCTTGTCCTTTTCAACCAGCCCCAGGCGCTCCATGCTTTTCACATCATCAAAGACATTGCGGTATTGACGGTGCAGGTGTTTGGCCAGGGCGTTGATGCTGGTATGTCCCATACGGCGCAGTTCTGCCAATAGCTCAAATCGCTTGGGGGTCAGGTGCTTGAGCAGCGAGGGGAGGTCATCAAAATAGAGTCGTTCAACCGGCTTTTCCGGCAGCCAGCCGTTGTCGATCCTTCCGGCCAGTTCTTTCAGCTCGTCAAAGAACTCTTTATCGCTCTTGATCCCTATTTTCAGGTCGCGTTTGTCTTTCATGGCGATCAGTTCCTTTCTGTTTCCGCCTCAAACTCTTCAATCAGCCTGAGCAGGGTGGAAAAGGTATAGGGTTCTTCCTTGTCGGCTACATGCCGGTGATCCCCTTTGCCCCGCTCGTTGTCGTAGCGGACAATGCAACTGCCGTCGGCATTGCCGTAGAACAGACGGTATTTGTAGGGGTGATTACTGCCTGGCAGCGGTTCGGAAAGATGCCAGACCACTACCTCAATGATCCGACCTCCCCGCTCTTTCTTGTAGCGGATGATTTCCCGTGCTGTCCCCATTACCACCTCTTACACTATATGTTGTTGTATAACATAGGTGCTAATTGATTTCAAACGGTAGATGTATTTTGCATGGGTGCAATTCTTGCGCCCATGTTGACTATTCGGCATGGTAACATTGCCAGACATACGCCCCTGCAGCTCTCTCCTGAAGGCCCGCTGTAGCAGGGAGGTGAAGAGGGTGGTGGATGACTGCTTTGTCAAATTGATTTTTGTCGTTCAAACGATCCAGGCATTTCTGTTTGACCCTGCCCGGCAAGAGTGCTATGGCTCGCCCATGAGCCTGCATGAACCCCTCTTTTTTGGACAGACCGTACCCTGTGACGCATCACTGGAACAGATGCTTGCTGCCTGCCGGGATCTGCTCTGTGATACCGGTTTTCCCACGGTCAAGCGTTGGCAGGAACAGGGCGGCACGGTGCTGGGGCATTTTCAGGTGTATGTGCCGGAAGAGATTGCCCACGCAGCAGGCATGCTGCCGGTGAAGCTGGGCTGCACAACCGGCGGCTCCAACCAGCCGGGCGCCCATTTCGGATCCTACCTCTGTTCAGTGGTCAAGCAGGTCTTCAGTCTGGCGGATGAAGGCACTCTCAGGCCGGATCTGTTTGTCGTCCCTTCCATCTGTGATGCTGCCCGCAACCTGCCAGCCATCTGGTCCCGTAATTTCAGTACCCCCTGCCGGACGCTCTACCTGCCCCAGAACTGCACCGGTGAGGCTGCAGAGAACTATCTGCAGCAGGAATATGCCGGATTTGCCGCCGTGGTGAGCGAGGTGACCGGCAGAGTACTGGATACTGAGTCGGTGCGGCGCTCAATTGCTGTCTATAACCGCAACCGCAGCCTGCTGCGTGAGCTGTATGCTCTGAAATCCCGTGAACCCGGGAAGCTGGCAGTTGATGAATGCTACCTGTTGACCGCCGTGGGAAGCCTGTTACTACCAGAGGAGCATAACCGCCTGCTGGAACAGGTACTGCCGCTGCTGGCGCTGCGGCAGAGTCAGCAGCAGGACAAGATCCGGGTGGTGCTGTGCGGCTGTTTTTGCGAACAGCCGCCGCTGGGTATGTTGGAGGCGATTGCCCGTTCCTGCCATGTGGTTAGCGATGATCTGCTGATCGGGCTGCGCTGGCTGACCGGGGATGTCGCTCTGCAAGGTGATCCGCTGGCAGCCCTGGCCCACGCCTATTGTTCCAGCTCATCCTATAGCCCGGTGCAGCATGACGCCCAACGGCAGGGGGCAGATCTGCTGGTGCAGCAGGTGAAACAGCACGGGGCCCAGGCGGTGGTGATTACGGCGCCCAAGATGTGCGAGCCGGGGCTGGATGAACTGGTTCCGGTAGTTGCCGCCCTGACTGCGGCCGGCATACCCAGCTGTGTCTGCGAGTTTGAACAGGGCATGACCTCCTTTGAGCTGGTGGAACTGCAGGTGGAAACCTTCAGCGAAAACATCCTCTATGCCGGGGGGCAGTCATGACCTTTCCGGCAGTCCGGGCAAAGATTGAGGCGACCACACTGCTGAAGTCCTGGTCAGAGCGGCTGGATCTGCTGGCGCAGCAGCAGGGCACGGCAGCCTACGCCTTTGTGATGGGCAGTTGCGCCGAGCTGCTGGCCGCCTTTGAGATACCGCTGTTCCTGCCGGAGATCAACTGTCTGCAGACCGCCATCAGCGGGGCTGCACAGGGACTGCTGCAGCATGCTGAAGAACAGGGCTACCCCTCCGACATCTGCAATTATTTGAAGGCTGATGTCGGCATGCACCTGCAGGGGCGCCAGTTGCCGGATAAGCGTCTGCCTGCCCCCTGTCTGGCCATAGCCACCACGGCCTGCAATACCTACATCAAGTGGGCCGAGATCTGGCAGCGGCTCTACAACATGCCGCTGTTTGTGTTTGATATCCCCGGCACCCGCAACCCTGCTCACCCGTCCCAACCCGGGGATCCGGCCTTTGCCGCTGACCTGGCATACATGACTGAACAGGTACGCAACCTGATCAGTCTCTGTGAACAAATTACCGGCAAACGCCTTGATCCTGACCGTCTGAGCCATGCCCTGGATTGCACCAACCGGATGGGACAGACCTTCCGGCAGATGCTGGCCCTGAACCAGCAGGAACCGGCCTGTTTTGATGCGGTGCGGCAGGGTGGGGCCTATCTGGGGGTCTTCAATGCTTACCGGGGAAGCGAGGCAGGGGTACGCTATTTCAGCAACGCGCTGGAGGAACTGCAGCAGATCAGGCAACGCAGCCTGCGTGAGCCTGCTGTTGAAGCCCCCTTCCGGCTGCTGTTTGCCGGGCTGCCCTGCTACCCGCTCTACAGCCAGTTTATCAGGATGTTCAGCACCAGGGGCGGCCTGTTTGTCAGTTCAACCTACCTGCAGTTCGCCTCAGGCGGCGGCTGTATGGGGTATCAGTATGATACGGCACGCCCGGTGGAGAGCTTTGCCGAAGGTCTGTTGCTGACGACCCGTGAGGCGATGGACAGCATGTTTCTGGCCGGAGACAGACTCTTTGAAGCGCAGGCAGCCTGCAGGGCCGACGGGGTGGTCTTCCACGGGGTCAAAAGCTGCCGGACCGTCTCAACCGGGCTGGCCGATGCCCGGCTGGCGCTGCAGTCCCGCTCATCTATCCCGACCCTGCTGCTTGAATCAGACATGATGGACCGCCGCCTGATCTCACCGGCCCAGATGCAGAACCGGATTGATGCGTTTTTTGAAACCCTGCGGCTGCGCAGGCAGGGCGGTGCGCCATGAACCGTTTTGATCCCCCTTTTACAGCCGGGGTTGATGTCGGTTCAACCCAGACCAAGGCGGTGCTGCTGGATGCCGGGGCAATGATTGCCGGGACCGCGATCATCGACACCGGTTTTGATGTTGATGCTGCTGCCCGTGCGGTTTTTGGCCAGCTGCTGACAGGGATCGGGCTGCAGGCAGACGAAGTCAGGATGGTTGCAGGCACCGGGTATGGCAGGTTCAGGATCGAGTTCGGTGACCTGCAGGTAACCGAGATCAGCTGCCATGCCCGTGGTGCGGTCCATCTGTTTCCGGACACCAGAACCGTGCTTGATATGGGGGGCCAGGACACCAAGGCGATCAGGGTGGCTGCTGATGGCGGGGTGATTGACTTCAGCATGAATGACAAGTGTGCTGCCGGTACCGGCCGGTTCCTGTCGGCCGCTGCCGCAGTGCTGGAGATGCCGCTTGATGAGTTGGCCGCTGTTGCAGCCACCGCCAGCCACCCGGTCACCATCAGCACCACCTGCACCGTGTTTGCAGAGACCGAGATCCTGGCCTGGGTTGCACGGGGCAAGGCGATCAACGACATCCTGCTGGGGGCCCATCAGGCGATAGCCAGCCGTTCCCTGGCCCTGCTGAAGCGGGTGGGGCTGCAACCGGCCATCACCTTTACCGGCGGAGTGTCCCGCAACAGCTGCATGGTGGCCCAGCTTGAGCAGCTGCTCGGCAGCTGGGTACAGGTGGGGGAACAGACCCCCTTTGCCGGTGCCCTGGGGGCGGCACTGTTTGCCCGTGACCGGTTGATGGGCCTGCAGCAGGCGGCGCAGCCATGACACGCTATGCTGCCGGTATTGATCTGGGGGCTGCCTGTACCAAGGTGATCATAATCGACGCTGACGGGCAGCTGCTGGCCCGTAGTCTGGAAAAGACCGGGTTTCAGCCGGATCAGGCTGCAGCTCGCTGTCTGGCACAGGCACTGGAGGATGCCGGTCTGGAGCAGGGCGACCTGTCTGCCATTATCAGCACCGGTTTTGCCCGGCATCTGGCCTCAATGCGCCACCGGGCGGTAACCGAATTGACCGCCGCAACCCATGGGGCACGGCTGCTGTTTCCTGCTGCAGGCTCAGTGCTGGACCTTGGCGGACAGACCATCAAGGCCTGCAGATTTGATGAAAATGCAAAGATTCTGGCTTTCCGCCTGAATGAGAAATGCGCGTCCGGCACCGGTTCTTTTCTGGAACGGACTGCCAGGATTATGGGGGTAGGGCTTGAGCAGGTTGATGCGCTGGCGAGGCAGTCACTGCATCCTGCGCCAATTTCATCGGTCTGTGCAGTCTTTGCCGAATCGGAGATTATCAGCCAGCTGATGCAGGCGGTGCCCCCGCAGGATATCATGCAGGGGGCGCTGGTTGCCTGTGTTGACCGTGCCCTGCAGATCCTGAGGCAGGTCGGTTTGCAGGATGAGCTGGTACTGGTGGGAGGGGTACTGCGCTTTGCGACCGCCGCTCAACTGCTGCAGCAGAAACTGGCTTGTCAGATCCGGCTGCCCGGAGATGATATGCTGCAGTTTGTTGCAGCCCTGGGGGCTGCCCGGATCGGCATCCGCTTTGGCGGAAACGTCAGCTCCTGAGTTTGAAGCGCTGCACCTTGCCGGTGGCGGTGCGGGGCAGGTCATCCACAAAGAAATAGCGTACCGGCACCATGTAGTCTTGCAGGTGAGCGGCCATGAAGCCACGCAGTTCCTGCTCTGTGGCAGTGCAGTCCGGTTTCAGGATCAGATGGGCGGCCGGACGCATCAGCCCCATCACCGTACAGGCTGCCACCGCACAATCAGCCACTGCCGGGTGGGAACGCAGAACATCTTCCACCTGTACCGGTGAAATCCACTGTCCGCCCACCTTCAGCATATCGTCACTGCGGCCCCGGTGATAATAGTAACCATCCTCTTCCACAAAGACATCGCCGGTTTTGATGAAGCCGTCCGCAAGCATGGTGGCGGCACTTTTCTCAGGCAGGTTCCAGTAACAGGGGGCGGTGCTGGCACCCCGTACCTGCAGGTGCCCTGGTGTGCCAGCGACAACCGGTTTATCCTGATCATCCACCAGACGGATCTCGTAGCCGGGTACTGCCTGCCCGGCTGAACCGGCCCGTATCCGGCCCGGGTAGTTAGAGATAAAGATATGGGTCAGCTCGGTGGTGCCGATACCATCCAGAATATCGAGGCTGGTCAAGCTGTGCCAGGCGTCAAGCACAGCACCGGGCAGACCTTCGCCGGCAGAGATACAGAGTCGCATCGGCAGGTTCAAGCGTGGTTCTGCTGTTGAAAGAATGATCTGGGCATAGACGGTTGGAACCGAGAAAAACAGGCTTGGGCCGTGCTTGTTGATCAGGGCCAGCAGCTGTTCCGGTAACGGCTTGCCGGGATGCAGCAGGGCCGTTGCCCCGACATAGAGCGGAAAGGCCAGACTGTTGCCCAGTCCGTAGGCAAAGAACAGCTTGCTGACTGAAAAGATCAGGTCATCCTGCAGCATTCCCAGTACCTTGACCGCGTACTGCTCTGCTGCAACCAGCAGGTCACGGTGACGGTGCGGCACCCCTTTGGGTTTTCCGGTTGAGCCGGAGGTGTAGAGCATGTAGGCCAGGTCATCCGCTGCAGGAGACGGTGCCGTCAGGGAAGCTGCCGGATACTGTTCAAGCCAGCCGTTCAGGGACTCGCTGCAGATTATCCGCCTGCTGCCTACAAGCGGGGCCGTCTCTGCAGCCGGTAGTGCAGGGGAGAGCAGCAGCAGCCTGGCGTCTGAGTCTGAGCAGATATAGTGATAGTCGTCGGCTGAAAGGGCGGTACTGACTGGTACAGCAACGGCACCAGCCAGTATGGTGCCCAGAAAAGCAGCCACAAAGACCGGTGAGTCCAGTAACACCAGCAGTACCCGGTCGCCTTTGCCGATCCCCTCCTGCTGTAACAATGAGCTGAACCGGCCTGCAGCATCGGCTAACTGTTGGTAGCTGATCGCCTCCTCTTCGCAGAGATAAGCGATCTTGTCAGGGTGCCTGGCCAGATTGGGGCCAAGCAAGGCAACGGTCAGGTTTTCAGCTGATGGGAGCGTAGGCATGGCAGACCCTTTCGATTATTTTCGATTACCGCCCCAGGCGCCTCCGGTCAAGGGGCCATCGCAATAACCCCATTTTCCGGAAAAACGATCGCCGGAAAACTGAAACTCTATCCTGCCCCAGAAATACCGCCCGTTTTTGGCAGAGGGGCAGCGTTGGGCAGAATGATTCTCAATCCAGTAGCCGCTGAGTGTATCCCCCTGCAGGGTTCCCACGATCTCACCGTTGTCGTTGGGATAACGCCCGGCCACCCGGTTACCCTGTTGACGAAACTGGATTACTCCTTCCGAGGAACTCCAGGTGCCCTCAATTGAGGGGCCGTCAGAGCTGATGGCAAAGGGGTCACCTCCTGCCTGCTGTGGTTGCTCAAATCCGCCACCGCCGGCGTAGCTGCGTGTGCCACCCCAGGACCGGGTCGGCTTGTCGTCGCAGTGGCCCCAGACACCGCTGAAACCGTTGCCGGTAAAGGTGAACGTTACCCGGCCCCAGTGATAGCGCCCGTTTTTAGGGGTGGCGCAGCGGCGCTCGGAGCCGTCCTCAATCCAGAATCCCTCAAAGATGTTGCCGAACATCAGGCCGGTCAGTTCGCCGTTGTCGTTGGTGTAGCGACCGACCACCCGGTCGCCGTTCTGCTGCAGGATTATGGAGCCTTCGCTGCTTGAGTACGTACCGGCGACGTCAAGCGCCTGACTGAAAGCCGGGGTCATCAGCAGCAGGCAGATGATCAGCAGATAGTTGATTGGTTTCATGATTGTTCTCCTTTCTGATGGTGAGTAGCGAGGGTGCCCCGGTACGGGCAGCCCGGTGTCAGAATTTTACCCGCGCACCAAAGGTACCGACATTGATGTTTGCGACCGGTGCTGAGCCGTCGGCCCGATCAAGGGCATAGATCCGGTACTGGAAGTATACCTCGGTTGCCCATTTTTCAAAGGCCTGCACCATGGCAGCCCCTACGGACCAGGCCCGGTCTCCTGCTCGTGCTGCATGTTCAGAGCGGGTGTAGTCAACTCCGAAGGCAGTAGAGCCCAGGCTGACCGGGTTGGTCAGCCAGCCCAGTTTGACGTAGAGGTTGGTGCGGTCTTCCGTTGCCTCTTTATCGAGAATGGCACCTGCAAGCGTCAGGTTAAGGCCGCTGGAGGAGTGCAGCAGCGAGAATGAACCGTCATAGAGCAGACCGGCGTTGGTGATCTTGGGGTTGGCAACGGCAACGGCTCCTTCAGCCTTGAAGCCGTAACCCTCGCCGCCCCAATAGAGTGCGATGTCGGACTGTTGATTGGAGATCAGGGAGCCGGCCAGCCGGAAGCCGTTCCAGGTCGGGGTGTCGTAGCGCAGCCGTGACTGGCGTGAGAGGCCGTCACCGCTTTTGAAAACGTCAGAGACTTTCAGTGTTTTGTCCTTTGAGTCTGTTGAACCAGGGTATGGTATGTAACCACCTGTTTTGTAGGTAAAACGCATACCACCCGAGATATCGGAGATCCCGGCATACTGTACCACATTGGTCCGGGAAAGATCAGCCTCGGCTGTGGTGTTTGAGGCGGTATCCCCCTTACCCAGCGAGAGCTTGCCGAATCGCTTGCTGGCAAGGGAAACCTCGGCCCAGCGCTGATTGAAGTAATCCCCCGGTGCCTGGTTGTTCTGGGAGACCACTGATGATTCATCAGGCGCAATTGACAGTTCCAGGCGGGTCCCCAGGGTCAGATCATCACTGATCCGGGCCGTGCCGACCAGACGGATCCGGCTGTTGCTGGCATCGTTATCAACCGGGTAGAGCTTGGTGCTGCCGCCGTCATTGGTAATGTTGACGGCCCGGTTGATCTGACCGGAGAGAGAGAGTTTGATCTTGTCGTTACCGGAGCTGAGTACCGGAGCAGGGGAGGGCAGGGGCGGTGGGGCTGCAGCAGCACGAACCGCTTCGGGGCTGGCAGCAGTTTGCTGCATGGACTGAACCTGCTGCTGCAGGGCCTGCAGGGTGCGGGCCTGGATCGCAATCTGTTCGGCCTGCAGCTGCAACTGTTGCTGCTGCTGCCGGATGGTTTCCTGAAGTTGTTGGAGTACCTGTGGATCAACAATGATCGGCTGGGCCTGGGACAGGGCAGGCAACAGCAGTGTCAGGACGATCAACAGGGCTGTTGCTGGTAGGCGCATGTCGGTCTCCTCAAACGGATTTTTGTAGCCAGTGCGCCAGAGTATTGAGCATCTCCAGCGGAACAAGCGGTTTGCTCAGGTAGGCATTCATACCGGCTGCCAGACAGTTTTCACGATCGGTTACCCCGGCTGCGGCGGTCATGGCAATAATCGGTACGGTCACGCCATTGGGCAGACTGCGTATCCGGCGGGTTGCCTCCAACCCATCCATAACCGGCATCTGCATATCCATCAGGATGGCACCGAACTGCTGATGCTGTACCAGTTCCACCGCCTCCTGACCGTTCATTGCTGCAACAACTTCAAGGCCGGCCCTGGTCAGAAACTGTCCGGCCACAAACTGGTTGGCCTCGTTATCTTCCACCAGCAGGATCCGTGTGCCGCGCAGGGATGTCGGGAAAGACTGGGCAGACGGCTGCACCGTGGCCGTCTGCCCGGTAACGGCCTGCCCCAGCAACACCGTGCAGGCAAAGGAGCTGCCGGCCCCTGGCTGACTGGAAAAGGTGATGCTGCCCCCCATCAGTTCCACCAGACTTCGGGCAATGGAAAGCCCCAGACCGGTGCCGCCAAAGCGTCGCACAAAGGAACCGTCCGCCTGGGTAAACGGTTCAAACAGCCGTGCCGCAACGGCAGGATCAATACCGATACCGGTGTCGCTGACCTGGAACCTGAGCAGTACTCCATCATCACGTTTTTCCGCCAGTTCCGCCCGCACCGTGACCGACCCCTGCTCGGTGAATTTAACGGCATTGCTGATCAGATTTCCCAGTACCTGGCCCAGGCGCACCGGGTCGCCCAGTACAAGCTTCGGCAGATCATCATTGGCTTCCAGCTGCAGGTGCAGTCCCTTTTGCTCGGCCATCGCCCTATACAGGCCGCAGGTCTGCTCAAGCAGTTCAAGGATATCAAATTCCTGCTGTTCAAGTTCCAGCTTCCGGGCCTCAATTCTGGAGAAATCAAGGATATCATTGATGATGCAGAGCAGATTGCGGGAGGAGTGATCAAGCCGGACCAGATTTATCCGCTGCTGATCGGTCAGATTCGAGTCCAGCGTCAGCTTGGTCAGTCCGATAATGGCGTTCATGGGGGTACGGATCTCATGGCTCATATTGGCCAGAAACTCGCTCTTGGCCTGGGTTGCGGCCTGTGCCGCCTCGGTGGCAACGCGCAGTTCTTCTTTCTGATGCTGCAGCAGAAGATTGGTCAGGTCAAGCTGCTTGATCTGGGTCAGCAACATCCGGGTCAGTACCATTACCAGCAGGCCGAGCAGCACCACAATGCCGGCCTGCTTCTGGGTGGTGTTGCGCCAGTCTGCAATGGCCTGATCTCTGCCAAAGGAACTGATGGCCACCACCGGAAAATGGTCAAGCCGGTGGTAAGAAATGATCCGGTATTCTTTGGCAATGTTTGATTTTGGATTGTGGTAGGTGCGCTCCGGCTGCTCGGCTACATACTTTTGGAAAAAGGCAGCGGTCTTCCTGCCGCTGGCATACACTTTTGGATCAGAGGGGACCAGTACCAGGTAGTCGCCGGTGGTCGTTGTTGCCAGGCTGAAACGCCCGTTACGTCCTTCAACGATGGAGCCGTACAGTTTTTCAAAATAGGCAATATCAAAAAAAATAAGGATAACACCGTCAAAGTTGCCGTTACGATCCTCCAAACGCCGGGAAAGGATGAAGCCCCACTGCTTGTCGGCGAGGGACTGTACCGGCGGGCTGATGAGCAGCCCTTGGTTTTTATGCGTACGATGATGGGTAAAATACTCCCGTTTTGACGCATCTGGTGCCTTGTCGAGATGTAATCGGGAAGTGGCGCGAGCATAACCATCGGAACCGATGAGGGTAATGGCGGAGATATGAGGCAGGTTGTTGCTGTGTGACTTTAAAATGGTGTGAAGGGATGCGCTGCCCAGGGTTTGGTAACCGCCGGTTTCTTCAAACCTATGGATAATGGATTGCAGAATATGGTCAGCCTCGGAGAGTGCCCGTTCGGCATGCTCCTTCAGTGCCCGGGCATAGCTTCGGGACTGCTGCTCGACATTGCTGACCGCTACCTGGTATCCCTGCACGGCGTTCCAGGCCGAAAATCCGATCAGGGCACACAGCAAGAGTGTTACACTCAAGATGATGCGCAACCGCAGACGACGGTAGTGAGCCAAGGTCTGCTGATCGAATGTGGGTTCTGTTGACATACTATCCTCAGCCGGATGAAAGAGCGGCAGGTAGGGCTAAAAAAAGCGTAAGCAGCTTACGCCACATGCTCTCAGGCGTCAATCAGGGTTTTGAAAGCCCTGCGAGACCAGAATGGTAAAAGATTTGGCTTTGCCACTTCACATCTGGTTGGCTTGTGGCATACTTGCTGCTGGGCCATGTACTCAATTCTGCGTTTACTTGGGATTTTGAGAAAGGAATAATCCACTTCGTGTATGAGAAATGATGAAGTTTCCTCTGTAAAATCGAGCCGTCTGGTTGTGACGGTAGCTCAGCTGGCAAATCTGCTGGCAGCTATAGATGCCACCATCGTCAATGTTGCAATGCCGACCATAGCTAAAAACCTTGGTGCGCCGCTGCATCTGGTTGGCTGGGTCATTACGTCATATACGCTTGCCTTGACCATAACCCTGCTGGTGATGGCGCGTCTCGGGGATATACTTGGTCGTGCCAGGTTGTTTTCCTTTGGCTTTGCCCTGTTTACTTTTGGATCTGCGCTTTGCGCCCTGACTACCGGCATTGAGATGCTGATTGTCTCCCGTTTGATTCAAGGGGTCGGGGCTGCCAGTCTGCTGGCTAACGGCAATGCCTTGATTGCTGAATATACTGAAGGGAAGGCGCGGGGGTTCGCCTTGGGATTGAACTCCACCGTGGTCAACAGCGGCTACTCCCTGGGTTACATCATTGGCGGTCTGCTGGTCAGTCTTGCTGACTGGCGCTGGATCTTTACCATTAATATTCCCATTGGTATCATTGCGCAGATTATCTGCATGCGAGCACTGCCATCGGTCCGAAAACAGGACTGCCAGGGCACGCCGTTCATGCAACGTTTTGATGTCCAGGGGGCAGTTTATTCTTCGCTGGCCTTAGGGCTCTGTTTCTTTTCGTTCGGCCATGAAGGTGGCGGATCCGGCACCGTTCTTGTTCGCATCGCACTGGCAGCCGGTGGTGTTTGTGCATTGGTGCTTTTTCTGCGCCGACAACGCAACGCCTCTCATCCGTTACTGAATTTAGGCCTTTTTCGCGGAGCAGGATTTTCCGTCGGTATCTTTACCCTGTTTCTCTATACCCAGGTTTTTGCCTCCTGTTCCTTTCTGTTTCCCTTTTATCTCCAGGGTGTGCAGGGGGTCAATCCGCGGGATGTCGGTTTCATGCTTGCCCCCTATTCGATCGTGATGAGTGTTGTAGCCCCCTTGACCGGTGCCTGGTCGGTTCGTTTAAATCCCGGAAAACTTGCTGCGGGCGGTTTTTTGCTGGCCCTGGCCGTGATTGTTTTCTATAGCTTCTTTCATGCAACCTCGCCGCTCTGGTGGCTGGTTGCCGGTCAATTTTTCCTCGGGCTTGCTGCAGCGCTCTTCCTGTCTCCCAACCGGGTTGCAGTGATGTCATCGGTATCTCAGGAACATCTCGGCACAGCCTCCGGCCTGATGCAGGTGGTCCGCTTTCTTGGATTGTCAGTCGGTACTATGGTGTCATCAAGCGTAATCTCCGGTGTATTGGCACCCTATGGTGGATTGAAGGGGTTGCCGGGGGTGAAGGGCAGCAGCAGTCAGGCTGTTGATGCGTTTATCATGGGACAGCGCAGTATTTTTATCATCATGGCCTGCCTGTTGTTCTTTGGGGCTTTGCTGTCAATCCGGCGTGCCTCCTCACACATGCATACCTCTGGAGAAAGCTGATGCAACGAAAGGAAATTGCACGGGTCAAGCTGCTTGCAGAACTTGGTCTGATGGTCGCTCTGCGCGAATTTGTCAAAGAAGTAGCCCTGAGTGAAGGATTCAGTCAGCGGGAGGCCGAGCTGCTGATGCTGGCAACGGAAGAAGCCGCAGTCAATGTTATCAGGCACGGGCTTGAGAACGACCGTACCGCCACCTACGAGATGATTCTGGAGCGGGAACCGGGGCGATTTATCCTGGCATTTGAGGATAAGGGGGTGCCGGTTGACTGGAATACTATCGGAAAGGCTGAAACTGCAGGGTTGGGCATTCTGCTCATCAGCCACTGCGCCGACCGATTCAATTTTATCAATCTGGGTAAGCGGGGGAAACGTCTTGAAATAATTAAAGAGTATGTTGCTCAGAACTTTGATAATGCCGAGATTGAGCAGGAGCCGTCGTCTGAAGGCAGCCTGGCCGACATTGCTCCTCTGGATACTCCGCTTACGCTGCGACCGCTGACTGCTGCCGACTGTTCGTTACTGACTCGCTGCATGTATCAGGTCTACGGCTACACCTACAAGGATGCGGTCTACTATCCTGAAAAAATTGCAGAACTCCTTGAGCAGCAGTTACTGGTTGCGGTGGTTGCGGTGTCGCCAGAAGGTGACATCGTCGGTCATCAAGGGTTGCTGAAGCCGCGGCCTGATGCAGCGACAGCAGAGATTACCATGGGGGTTGTCCACCCCCGTTACCGTGGGCGTGGACTGTTTGAACGATTAAAAGAACAGGCCTTTGCACAGCTGAAGGCAGCCGGTCTGCCGGGACTGTTCGGCGAAGCGGTCTGTAATCATCCCTACTCTCAAAAGGCAAATTTTGCCATGGGGGGGCGTCCCAGCGGCTTTATGCTTGGTTTCGTACCGGGCGACCGGGTCTTTGCAAAGCTTGAGGAGGGCAGCACAAAGCGGGATCGTGTTACGGTGGTACTTTTTCATACCAGGCTGAATCAGACCCCTTCACAACGGGTCTACCCTCCGCCGCAGCACCGTGGGATTATTGAGCGTACCTATGCCGCATGCGGCGTTGCCAGAGAATTAGCCGTTGCACCATCTGTCAAGGGGCGTGAAGGGATCAGCGGCAATGTAACCATGAGAACCGTACCTGAAAACAGCGTGGCCTACCTGGATGTGATCACGATTGGTGAGAATGTTGAACCGTTGGTGCGAGGAATGCTGCGGGAACTTCGTCTGATGCGATTTGACTGTATCTACCTGGATCTTCCGCTGTCAGACCCGCTGACCGCTTCGGTCTGCGCCGGCATGGAGCTGCTTGGCTTCTTCTATGCCGGTATTATTCCCGATTACCTTCCGTCCGGCGATGCCCTCAGACTCCAGTACCTGAACAATGTATCCATTGATCCGGAACAGGTGGTCATTGTCGGTGATTTCGGCAGAGAGCTGTTTGGCTATATAACCAATGAATGGCAGAGGGTGCTGTAAGTACCTATACATTTGCATAGCGCTTGGAGATTCTTCGGGCGGACAGCAGATCAAGGCCGATCCCCTCGCTCTGCTGCCGGCTTCCTCAGCCATTGCAGCAGTTTCTGTAACAGCTCCAGCGCATTGACCGGTTTGCCGATATGGTCGTTCATACCGGCCTCGATGCAGTTGGCCCGGTCTCCTTCAGTTGCAGCTCCTGTCATGGCGATGATCGGTATGTCCGCTCCGTTGGGAAGGCGACGGATCAGCCCGGTAGCCTGAATGCCATCCATCACCGGCATCTGCATGTCCATCAGAACCGCATCGTAGCGCTTTTTTTGCAGGATTTGCAGTGCTTCGCCGCCATGGGTGACCGCCGTTACCACAAGACCGGATCTTTCCAGAAACTCTTGTACGGCGTACCGGTTTACCTCGCTGTCCTCAACCAGCAGAATTTCTGCACCATGCATCGGCCTGGCACGTTCATAGGCTGATAGTTGTTGTTCCGCAGGTTGCTGTCTGTCTGTCTCATCCTGAACCAAAAGCCGGATGGTAAAGGAGAAAGAGCTTCCCTTGCCTTTGCTGCTGGAGAGGGTGATGGTGCCTCCCATCAGATGTACCAGTTGCTGTGAGATGCTTAAGCCAAGCCCGGTTCCGCCAAACCTGTGGGCAATGGAGCTGTCGGCCTGGCTAAAGGGCTGAAAGAGCTGCCCGGCCTGATCCGGAGAGATGCCGATGCCGGTGTCAGTTACGGAGAAGCAGATGCTGACCGTAGTATCAAGGCGCTCTTCCTGTCTGATCTTTACGCTGATACCACCGGCTTCAGTGAATTTTACCGCATTACCCACCAGGTTGTTCAGCACTTGTCCCAGGCGCGTTGAATCCCCCACCACTCTGTCTGGCAGATTCGGGTCGAGATCTATCACAAAAGCAAGCTTCTTGGCTTCAATCGAGAGCTGGAAAAGATCTGAAACCTGCTGCAGCAGTTCTTTGAGTGAGAACGGTTCCTGCAGCAATTCCAGCCGGTTTGCCTCAATTTTGGACAGGTCAAGTATGTCGTTGATAATCCGCAGCAGTGAGCGTGCTGCTATCAGCAGTTTTGACAGATAGTCGTGCTGCCGCTCGTTCAGGTCGGTCTCCAGGGCTGTCTGTGCCAGCCAGATGATCGCATTCATCGGCGAACGGATTTCATGACTCATCTTGGCCAGGAAGGCGCTTTTTGCCCTTGTTGCCGTTTCAGCCTCTTCTCTGGCACTGTCAGCACGTTCCCTGGCGCTGTTCAGTTCTTCATTCTTCTGTATCAGTGTACTGTTGGCCAGTTCAATGATGCGGATCTGTTTGATCAGCAGTCTGGTCAGGGCAGCAATCAGCAGAATGAAGGCTGCGTAGGTGATAATGTCTTTGGTGAAGGTACTCTGCCAGTCAGCAAGCACATGGTCCTTGTTGAACGACATGATAGCAACCGCCGGGTAGCGATCAAGCCGATGCCAGGAGGTGATGCGGGGCTGGCCGAACACATTGGACTGTTGAGGCTGGTAGGTTCCGAAAGACGTGCCTGAGTACCGTTCTATCTGGGCTGTACTCATCTTTTTGCCGGATTCATAGACGTTCGCCGGATCAGGTACCAGCATCAGATAGGAGCCGGACATAAGTGCCAGGGAATAGCGGGAGTTACGGTCCTCTGCAAGATCAGCGTACAGCTTCTCAAAATAGCTGATATCCAGCGTTGCAACCAGTATGCCGGCAAATCCGCCGCTTGGGTTGCTTACTCTCCGGGAAAGACTGATGCGCCAGTTACCGCTTACCTTTGATCTGAATGGCGGTGTAATGAACAGCGTGTCAGAGCTGTCGTGCAGGTGATGCCGGTAGTATGGGCGATCCTGTATGCTGAAAAGGGGGGTGTTTGGCAGTGACAGGGCGGTAAGCTGGCCTGACCGGTCTGCAAACGACAGTGAGGATATCTGAGGGATGTTTTGAATGTCTTCACGCAGCAGTAATGTCAGTTTGTCACGGGATAGCTTTTCCGACTGTTCAATCTGGCGGATTTTTGCCTTCAGGATAGAGTCGATTTCAGAAAAGGTCCGTTCGGTGTGCTCCTTCAGTGAACGTGCATAGGCCTGCGTCTGCAGTTCGGCTGCCTTGATGATGATCTGACGGCTCCGGTAGCTTTTCCAGACGGTATACGTGGTGCTGACTGCGATGATCAGGCAGACGCTCAGGATGACAAGCTGTCGCAGCCGTACATACCCGACACCTGGCGTTTCCGTATGATTTTGAGGTCTGGTGTGCACAAGTGCCTTTCTTTTGTACAGGGGCAGAACTTGACCCGAACACCAACGGTGCCGACATTGATATCGGAGACAGACGCCAGTTTCACTGATCTTTCAAGTGTGAATACTGAACCACACTGGTTTTGAAAAGGTCAACCTCTGCCGTCGTGTTTGAGGCGGTGTCGCCCTTACCGATGGAGAGTTTGCCGAAGCGCTGGTAAGGGATACCTCAGCCCGGCGCTGGCTGATGTAATCACTGCATATCTGGTTTGAAACAGGACCATTTGCAGGTACTGTTTTGTGAGACCATACAACTGTTGGTGATTACAGTCAATTCAAGTCGTGAGGTGCTTACCCCGGCATCCGGGGTTCTGATTACCGGGACAACTTCGTCAGCGTCCTGCCCCGGATGTTGCAGGAAAGCATGGCGAAGCAGTTAACAACGTTAGGAGGCTGGCAACAATAATATGAACATCTGTGCATCTCATCTTCCGGCCATCTTTGGTTGCAGCTCAATCATAAAATCCTCGATGTAGCGCTGGCTACGCCTGCGGTTTTACTCAATCGCTGCAGCCAAATCTGACCAAAATCTGAGCTCAATTTTGTCAACGTATTATTGCGAGCCTCCTTACCTGCGCTCTAATGGGTACTGACCTCAAATAGCATCAAGCGGATCAGACGTGATGCATTGGTTGTACTTTGCCATTCCTGTGGTACTCTTGCTCCTGTTTGATCGGCATACACACAGGATGCGTGGCACTCAATTCATTCAGTTCATTCAGGAGGGAGCAGTACCATGTCAGGAACCACCACCATTTCAACCTATCTGCTGCAACGTATGCATGAACTGAAGCTTACCCACCTGTTCGGGGTGCCGGGTGATTATGTGCTGGATTTTCTGGATCAGGTGATTGAAAGCCCGCTTGAGTGGGTCGGCACCTGCAATGAGCTGAACGGCGGGTATGCTGCCGATGGCTATGCCCGGATGCACGGCCTTGGCGCTGCGGTGGTCACCTACGGGGTGGGCGGCTTCAGCGCCCTGAATGCCGTGGCCGGGGCCTTTGCCGAGATGGTGCCGCTGGTGCTGATCAGCGGGGCTCCGCCGCTGAAGCGGCGTGCCGGCAAGGCGCTGGTGCACCACCTGGTGGCTGATTACGACCGTCAGTTGGAGATCTTTCGCAAGGTAACGGTTGATGCGGCCCTGCTGGATGATCCGGCAACCGCTCCGGCCTTGATTGACCGGGTACTGGCGACCTGTGTGACCCGTAAACTGCCGGTTTACTTGGAACTGCCGGCAGATTGTGCCCGCGCTGCCTGTCTTCCCCCTGACGGGCCGCTGCTGCTGCCGGAGCGCACATCCAACCCGGAAAGCCTTGCAGCCTGCGCGAGCGCCATTGCTGAACGATTGAATCAAGCGCAGCGTCCGGTGCTGCTGGCCGGCATCGAGGTGGCCCGCTTTGGCCTGGGGCCTGAACTGCTCAGTCTGGTGGAGCAGGTGGAGCTGCCCTATGCGGTCATGCTCAGCAGCAAATCAGTGCTGCCTGAGCTGCACCCCCAGTTTATCGGTCTGTACCAGGGGGGCTGGAGCAGGCCGGAGGTGCAGCAGCAGGTGGAGCAGTCCGACTGTCTGCTGTCGGTGGGTTCCTGGATGACCGATCTGGACACCGGCATCTTCAGTATCCGGCTTGATCCGGAGCGGATGATCGAAGTGGGGCGTGATGCGGTGCGGGTTGGCGAGCAGCTGTACACCGGACTGCAGCCTGAGGATCTGTTGCGCGGGCTGCAACCGCTCCTGCGCGGTCGCACCTATCTGGAGTCCCACCCGGTGCGGCCGCCGGTCCCGGCTGCCCCCTTTATAGCGCAGCAAGGTGCCCCTCTGACCGCTGCCCGGATGTACGCGGCTGTTGACAGTTTTCTGGATGACAGCATGATCCTGCTGGCAGAGCCGGGGGATGCCTTCTGCGCTGCCCCTGAATTCATGATCGAAGAGGCAGAGCGGTTTGTGGTCCAGTCCTACTACTCTTCCATCGGGTTCTGTACTCCGGCTGCCCTGGGGGTGGGGCTGGCACGGCCGAACTGCCGTCCGGTGGTGCTGACCGGCGACGGCGCCTTTCAGATGACCGTGCAGGAGGTATCCACTCTGCTGCGGCAGCGGATTCCTGCCGTTATTCTGCTGATCAACAACGACGGTTATCTGGTGGAGCGGATGCTGCATGAAGACGGCCCGTACAACGATATTGCCATGTGGCGCTACAGTGGGCTGCCGGAGCTGTTTAACGGAACCAATGCCGGCAGCGGGGTGGTCGTGGCGACTGAAGAGGAGCTGCAGCAGGCACTGCAGCGTGCCAAGGCAGAGCCGGACAGGCTGCTGCTGATCGAGTGCCGCCTGGACAAGCTGGATGCCTGCGAGGGGCTGCAGCGTCTGGGTGCCACCATGCGGAAAGGGTAAGTGAACAGTGGGAGAGCATGTTGTCTTTGCAAAAAGGCTCAGTTGGTTTTCAGTGATACTTGCCGTGCCGGTAACGCTTATGATGGTCGGCGTGCTCACGCTGCATGTCGCATGGAGTAATTACGGCATACGCGGCGGGTGGGGCTTCGCTGATATCGTATGTTTGATCTGCGGTCTGAGCTATCCCGTACTGGCAATGGTAGCTTTCAGAAAGGTTCGCAATCAGGCAGATCCACAATCGATGCTGCGGTGGTCTTTGCTGCCGATTCCGGTCTTGTTGCTGTTCGTGGTGTTACTGGTGAAATTCAGCGGGATAGTGAGATAACGGTCTGCGACAAGAGACACGTATGGACCCCAAAAGACCATTTCTGAAAAAAGTTCTGGTGGGCGGCTACCTGCTCTGCGCATTGATTTATTTTGCCTTGAACAGTTACCGTATTACTGCAGACTCGACCAGGTATCGTCATACCCATCAGCTCCAATCACTGACCCTGGCCGGTGAATCACTGCTTTTTCCCTTCTATCTTGCCTATTATCACTACCTGGATCAAGGTCAAGACAGGCAGTATTCCGGAGAAGAGCGCTGATGGCCGAAAACAGCGAAACAGCTATCCCGCTCCGGCAGATGCGTATGGCCATGCTGGTCAGCGCTCTGGCCATGTTCATGGCTAATCTGGATGTCAGCATTGTCAATATCGCCCTGCCGTCCCTGGCACAGCTCTACCATACCGATGCCGCCGGTATCTCAGCCGTGGTGCTGGGGTATCTTTTGACCCTGACCGGTTTTTTACTGGTGGCAGGTCGGCTGGCCGATGCCAAAAGCCCGGAGCGGATCCTCTGCATCGGCTTCTGGATCTTTATCATCACCTCGATTTTCTGCGCCCTGGCTCCCTCGCTGTTCTGGCTGACGCTCTTCCGGATCCTTCAGGGGATTGGCGGGGCACTGCTGTTTGCCACCTCATCGGTGATCGTAGTGTGGTATGTGCCGCCTGAGCAGCGGGGGCGGGCATACGGCCTGAACGGCCTGCTGGCCGGTACTGCCGTGGCCTTTGGCGCACCGATCGGCGGATTTCTGCTGCAGCACTGGGGCTGGCGCTGGATCTTTCTGATCAATATCCCGGTGGGGCTGGTGGCGTTGGGTCTGGCCCGCGCTGCCTTTATCCGCCGTCCTGCCCAGCCCCTTGCCGGTCTGGATCTGGCCGGGGCGGTCTACAGCTTCATCGCCCTGTCGGCCCTGCTCTACGGCCTGCATCGTGCTGACGACCAGGGCTGGCTGTCGGCGCAGGTGATAACGGCCCTGCTGCTGGCCCTGGTTTTTCTGACCCTGTTTCTGCGGCAGGAGACCCGCGCCGCAGTACCGCTGCTGGATCTGGGGCTTTTCCGCAATGCACGGCTCTCTGCTGCCCTGCTCGGCAACTTCTGCTACCTGATGCTGGTGGGGGGGCTCACCTTTGTGCTGCCGTTCTACCTGACCCATGCCCGTCAGCTCTCACCGTCCGATGCCGGTCTGATCATGATGATCTCCCCCGGCATCTCGATCATAGTCAGCCGGATATCCGGCAGCCTGTCCGACCGGATCGGTCCCCGTCCGGTCTGTATCGGTGCAGCGGTTGCCATGCTGCTTGCATCTGGCGGTATCATTCTGTTCGGGATTGCCACCCCTTTTCTCTGGATCGTTGCCCTGCTGGGCCTGCTGGGGGTAGGGCGGGCCCTGTACGTGACCGCAGCCCTGACCATGATCATGTCCTTTTCAGAGCCGGGTAAGGAAGGGATGCTCTCTGCTGCCAAGGCGCTGATCCCCAACCTGGGATCAGCCCTTGGGGTCAGCCTGTTTGCCCTGTTGTACAATGGACCGCTGAACCAGGTGATGGAAACACCGGAGCTGGTGGTGAGCGGCTTCAGGAATGCTGCTGGTGCCGGTCTGGTGGTGGCACTGTTGCTGCTGGTTGCTGCAATCCGTTCTGATATGAAACGTCCTGTGCCATAAGGAGGTTGAACCATGCCCGACCTGTACCCTTTAAGTCATCCCCAACAGCGGATATTTCTGGTGCAACAGCTCCACCCCGGTACGCCGGTCTGGAACGTGCCCTACGGGGTGCGGATGGCTGAGCCCCTGGATGAGGCGGCCCTGCGCACGGCGGTTGACCTGGTGGTAACGGAGTTTAACGCCCTGCGGCTGCAGTTCACTGAAGTGGCTGGTGAGGTGCGGCAGTACCTGGTGGAGGCCGGACAGGGGTATCTGGAATTGGTGTCGCTGTCTGACAGGAGTGAGTTGGGGTATGAGGCCTGGGCACGCAGGTTTGTGACTGAGCCGATCTGGGCACTTGATGCGCCGCTGTTCCGCTTTGTGGCGGCCCTGATCGGCGAGAGCAGCTGGGGCCTGATCCTGAAGGCCCACCATAGCATCATGGATGGCCGCGGTGCCCTGAATGTGGTCAACCGTCTGCTGGAACGCTACCAGGAACTGCAGCACAGCGGTACCGTGTCGGCAATGCCGCAGCGTGCCTCCTATCTTGATTTTCTGACCTGTGAACAGCAGTACCTGGACTCGCCCCGGGCCCAGACAGACCGTGCGTTCTGGCTGCAGCAGTTCAGCACCATTCCTGAGGCGATTGAGTTGTTTCCGGAAAAGGGGGATGGCTCAGTGGCCTCAAACCGCTTTTCCTGTATCGCACCACCGGAGCTTGCCCGACAGGTGGAGGCGTTCTGCGAACAGCAGCGTACCAGCCCGTTCAGGCTGGTGCTGGCAATCCTGTACCTCTACCTGGCCCGGATCACCCGTAGCCGCGACCTGGTGATCGGCACCGCCTTTATGAACCGCGATTACCCCGGCATGGCAGAAATTGCCGGCATGTTTGTCAGTACGGTGCCGATCCGGCTGGAGGTGGCAGAGGATGCCTCGCTGCATACCATGCTGCAGCAGCTGAAAGGGTCGCTGGACCGGCTGCGGGACCACCAGCAGTACCCCTTTGATCTGCTGATTAATGACCTGCGGGAGCGTGACGGCCAGGCACCGCAGCTGATCCAGATCACCATTGCCCAGGTGATGCGCAGCGACCTGCCGGGCGGCGCCCGGCTTGAGTACCTCTGCCGTCGAGCCCATGCCGATCCCCTGACCCTCTACGTTTCCCACGGCAGGCCGGGTGAGCGAGAGGTGCCGCTGGAGCTGTTTTTTGATTACCAGACCGCCATTTTCAGTGCAGAGCGGATACAGGCCCTGGCCGGTCACCTGCTGAACCTGCTGAAGCATGCCCTGGCCCAGCCGGACCTGCCGTTTGCACACCTGACGCTGCTGGGCGAGGCGGAACAGCGTCGGCTGCTGAAGGAATTCAATGCAACGGAAACCGTCTTTTCCCAGGCCAAGACCCTGCACGCCCTGTTTGAGGAACAGGTGCAGCGGACACCGGATAAGGCAGCCCTGGTGTTCCGGGATCAGTCCGTCAGCTATGCCGAGCTGAATGCGCGGGCCAATGCCCTGGCGCAGCTGTTGCAAGAGAGCGGGGCGCAGTCGGATACAATTGTCGGTCTGCTGGTTGATCGTTCGCCCGAGATGATCATCGGTGCCCTGGGGATCCTCAAGTCCGGGGCCGGGTATGCGCCGATCGATCCCCAGTACCCGGATGACCGGATCAGCTACATGCTGGAGAACAGCCAGGCACACCTGCTGGTGACCCAGAGCCCGTACCTGGGCCGGATGGCCGGTGATTTTCAGGTGATCAATCTTGATGACCGTTCCCGGCTCGCTGCAGGCGGTGATAACCCGGTTCCCCGGAGCGGTCCGGAACATATCGCCTGCCTGATCTACACCTCCGGTTCCACCGGCAACCCCAAGGGGGTGATGCTGGAGCATCGCGCTCTGGTCAACTTTGTCCATTGCATGCTGCGGGACCGGGGACTTAACCAGGACGACAAGGTGGCCAAGCATTGCAGTTTCAGCTTTGATGTCTCGATCTTCGAGATCTATCCCACCCTGGCCTGCGGAGCCACCCTCTATATTGTACCGGACGAGATCCGGCTCAACCTGGTGCCGCTCAATGACTACTACGAGCAGCAGGGGATCACCCGGGCCTTTTTCACCACCCAGCTGGGGGAGCAGTTTATCGAACTGTTCGACAACCGCTCCCTGAAGAGCCTGGATGTTGGCGGGGAAAAGCTGCGTTTCTTCCGCAAACGGGCCTACCAGCTGTTCAACGGTTACGGCCCCACCGAGGCCTCGGTCTACTGCACCCAGTTTCCGGTGAACCGGGAGTACGCTAACATCCCGATCGGCAGGCCCCTGGCCAACTACCGGATCTCTATCCTGGACCAGTACGACAACCTGCAGCCCATCGGCGCACCGGGTGAGCTCTGCATAGCCGGGGTAGCCCTGGCACGGGGCTACTGGAACCTGCCGGACAAGACTGCAGCTGCCTTTGTACCGAATCCGTTCGAGCCGGGTGAGCGGATGTATCGCACCGGCGACCTGGCCCGCTGGCTCCCGGACGGCACTCTGGAACACTTAGGAAGGATCGACCGCCAGCTCAAGATTCGCGGCTTCCGGATCGAGCCGGGTGAGATCGAGGCTGCCATCCTGAAACTGGATGGGGTGCGGCAGTGTGCGGTGCTGGATATCAGGGAGCCATCCGGCCGGGTGGCGCTCTGCGCCTATCTGACAGCCGAGCGGCCCCTTGATGCTGCCCGGCTGCGGGAAGAACTGGGCACAACCCTGCCGGAATACATGTTGCCCCAGTATGCCCTGCAGCTGGAGGCGCTGCCGCTGACCGGTTCCGGCAAGATTGACCGCAAGGCCCTGCCCCGGCCTGAGGCTGCGGTCCGTGAGGAAGCCGTCTACACTGCACCACGCAGTGATCTTGAAAAACAGATGGCCGAACTGTGGCAGGAGGTACTGAAGCTGCCCAGAGTCGGCATTGACGACAATTTCTTTACCATTGGCGGTCAATCGCTCAAGGCAGCCTTTCTGCTGGCCCGGATGCAGAAGCAGCTGGGGCTGCGGGTGGAGATGCAGGGGTTCTTCAAGACCCCCACGGTCCGCCAGTTGTGCGAGCAGGCTGAAGCCGTATCTTCTGTCGAGCCTGATGCGACCGTGCCGCAGCTGGTACCGGCCCCGCCTGCAGAGCANNCCCTGGACACGGCCCGTTTGTCCCGGGCATTGCAGCAGCTGGTGGACCGGCACGGGTCGCTCCGCACCGCCTTTGTGCTGGGTGATAACGGGCAGCCCTGTCAGGAGATCCGTCAGGAACTGCGGCTGGAGCGGCGCTATCAGGAGGCTGATGAGGAGGAGATTGCCGATCTGGCCCGCCAGTTTGTGCGCCCCTTTGACCTGGCCAGGCCACCACTGTTCCGGACCCAGCTGCTGCAGACCGGGCCTGAGCGCTTCCATCTGCTGCTGGATCTGCACCATATTGCCTGTGACGGTGTCTCCCAGGGGATTTTGCTGCACGAGCTGAATATTCTGTACAACGGCGGGCAGTTGCCGCCTGCTCCGTTGCAGTACCAGGACTACGCGGTCTGGCTGGAACAGCAGCGGGAAACCACAGCCGTACTGGAACAGGGGCGTTTCTGGCATGAACGGTTCAGCGAGCCCCAGCCCTGCGAGCTGCCCCTTGATCACCCACGTCCGGCAGGGGCCTGCTTCAGCGGCGCTGACTACCGCTGGGTACTGGAGCGGAACCTGTACCGCGACCTGACCAGTCTGGCAACGACCTGCGGCTATACCCTGCACAGTGTGCTGCTGGCCGGTCTGCATCTGCTGCTGTCACGCTACTGCCGTCAGGAGGATATCATTACCGGCACCTCCATGGCCGGCCGTCTGCTGGATGAGGTGCGCGACATGGTGGGGATGTTTGTGGCCACCGTGCCGGTACGCAGTTTCGCGAAGCCTGAGATCAGCTTCCGTGAGCTGGTGGCAGAGGTGGGGCAGACCATGCTGGAAACCCACCAGAACCTGGCCTATCCCCTGGAGCGGCTCTATGAGTCCCTGGGGTTGCGACGGGGGGCTGGACGGCATCCGCTGTTTGATGTCAACTTTGTGCTGCAGAACATGGAGCAGGAGCTGATCACGGCTGAAGGTCTAATCTGCGAACGACACCCGATCCCCACCGGAACCTGCAAGTTCGATCTCTCCTTTGCAGCCAGCGAAGGCAACAATACCCTGGCCTTCCGGCTGGATTACCGCAGCGACCTGTTTGAGCCGGCCACCATCAAGCGCATGACCGCCCAGTTCATGAACCTGCTGGAAACCGTCTGCCGTTATCCTGATCGGTCACTGCAAGAGCTGGATCTGATCACCCCTGATGAGCGCAGGATCCTGCTGCAGCAGTTCAATCCGCCTCCCACTCCGCTGCCTGCCTGGCAGACCGTAGTGGCTGCCTTCAGGCGCTATGCAGCAGAACAGCCCGAGGCAACGGCCCTGGTTGCCGAGGATGGTAGTCTCTCCTACGCCGAGCTGGACCGTTGGTCGGCGCAACTGGCCCGGCAGCTCACGGTGCAGGGGGTAGGGGAGGACCAGGTGGTGGCGATCATGGCTGACCGTTCACTGCAGGTGGTCGTTGCCATGCTGGCCGTGCTCAAGGCAGGCGGTGCCTACACCGCGGTGGACCCCCATTACCCGGCAGAGCGGATCAGACTGATCCTGGAGAACGCCGAACCGCTCCTGCTGCTGGGGACTGCGAACGCCCTGGCCAGGGTGGTGTCGGAGCTGCCCCGGGTCGTGCTGGATCAGGCTTTGCCAGATCAGGAAGATGCCGTACCTGCACCCCTGCCTGATCCAAGCCCTGCCTCCCTGGCCTACCTGATCTACACCTCCGGCTCCACGGGCAGGCCCAAGGGGGTGATGGTGGAGCATCATAACCTGGTCAACTTTCTGGGGTGGTACACTCGGCTGCACGGCTTTACCCCGCAGGATCACTGTGCCGCCTTTGCCTCGTTCAGTTTCGATGCCAGTGTGGCACAGGTCTGGGCACCGCTGGTCTCGGGTGCCTGCCTGCATATCATCCCTGAATCGTTGCGTCTGGCACCGGAGGAGCTGAACCGCTACTTTGAGCAGCAGGGGATCTGTCATGCCCATTTCCCCACCCAGTTTGCCGAGCAGTTCATGGCCCTGACCAACAACTGCTCGCTGAAGCGGATGGTGGTGGGGGGCGATGCCCTGCGCTCATGGAAGAGCAGCGGCTTCAGGCTGGTGAACGAGTACGGCCCCAGCGAGACCACGGTGGCCTCCACGGCCCAGGTGGTGGATCGGCATTTCGAGCGGGTACCGATTGGAACTCCTGCGGACAACACCCGGGTCTACATCCTGGACAACAACCTGCATCTACAGCCGATCGGTGCGCCGGGGGAGATCTGTATTGCCGGAGCCGGGGTGGCGCGGGGCTACCGCAATAACCCTGAGCAGACCGCCGAGCGGTTTGTGACTGACCCGTTTGTGGCAGGGGCCCGGATGTACCGCACCGGCGATCTGGGACGCTGGCTGGCAGACGGTGCCCTGGAGTTCCTGGGCCGGGTGGATTTTCAGGTCAAGATTCGCGGTTTCAGGATAGAACCGGCCGAGATCGAACAGGCCCTGCTGACTTTGCCCGGCATCAGCCGCGCCCTGACCCTGGCCCGCATGGATGAGGCAGGTAATCGCTATCTCTGTGCCTACTACGAGGCCGCAACAGAGCTGCCTCAGCTCGAACTCAGGCAGCAACTGGCTGGCCTGCTGTCGGAATACATGATCCCCCAGGCCTTTGTGCGGCTGGAGAGCTTTCCGATCAACCGCAACGGCAAGATCGACCGTGCGGCCCTGCCGGACCCGGTCTTTGCAACCCAGGAACAGGTGCAGCCCAGAAACGAGGCAGAGCAGCAGATCATGGCAGCCTGGCAGAAGGTGTTGACCCAGTGGCAGGGCGGGGTGCTGGACAGCTTCTTTGAGTCCGGCGGCGACTCGCTCAAGGCCATTGCCCTGACCGCTGAACTGCAGAAGCAGTTTGAGGTGCGGGTGGGTGATATCTTCAGCTATCCCACGGTTGCCCAGCAGGCCGCCAACCTGCAGGCAGTGCAGGACAACCTGAAGAAACGGCTGCTGCAGCTGCAGGAGAGCCTGCAGGAGGCGGCCCGGCGTACTGCAGCACTGGCAGACAACCCGGCCTGGCAGGAGGCCCTTGCCGGGTATCATGGACGGATCGCAGCGGATCAACAGCTGGATCTTTCGCAGCAACGGCAGTACCGGCACCTGCTCCTGACCGGCGCCACCGGCTACCTGGGGGTCTATCTGCTGCGGGAGCTGATGCAGCAGAGCGACTGCAGGGTAACGGCCCTGGTGCGGGGCCGTGATGATGAAGAGGCTCGCTGTCGCCTGCAGGACAAGCTGGTCTGGTACTTTGGCAGCGGTATCCCCCGCGACTGGGAGCAGCGGCTGGATGTGCTGGCTGCTGACCTGACCAAAGAGCGGGCAGGGCTGCCTGAAGCACAGTGGCAGCGTCTGGGTGAGCAGGTGGACGCCGTCCTGCATAGCGCTGCCAATGTGCGCCATTACGGCCGCTATGAGGAATTCTACGCCAGCAATACCCTGTCCACCAAACACCTGCTGGAGCTGGCAACCATCGGCACCACAGCGGATTTTCACTACATCTCCACCACCTCAACCGGCCAGGGAGTGATTGATGCACCCTTTGCCCTTTATACCGAGTATGACCTGGAGATCGGTCAAAAGCCGGGCAACATCTATGTGCAGACCAAACTGGAGGCGGAGCGGCTGGTGGTTGCTGCCCGTGATCAGGGGCTCAATACCTCCATCTACCGGGTGGGCAATATCTGC